>CAISDL010000123.1 GCA_903884065.1 uncultured Actinomycetes bacterium
CGAACTGGCCGACATCCCGGCCTACACCCCCGGTAAGACCGTGCCCGGTGCCATCAAGCTGGCCAGCAATGAGACCGTGCACGGTCCGCTGCCCAGCGTTCGCGAGGCCATCGCCGCGGCCACCGAGACCATCAACCGCTATCCCGACAATGGCCAGGTCGAACTCAAGGAGCACCTGGCCGCGTTCCTCAGCAAGGACGGGGACTTCCCACCCGAGCGGATCGCCGTGGGGTGCGGATCGGTGAGCCTGTGCCAGCAGCTGATCCAGATCACCTGCACGGTCGGTGACGAGGCGGTGTTCGGCTGGCGCAGTTTCGAGGTGTACCCGCTGCAGGTCCGGGTGGCCGGCGCCGTCCCGGTGCAGGTGCCGCTGCGCGACCACACCTTCGATCTGGACGCCATGCTGGCCGCGGTCACCGAACGCACCCGGCTGATCTTCGTCTGCAACCCCAACAACCCGACGTCGACGGTGGTCGACCCCGACGAACTGGCCCGCTTCGTCGCAGGCGTTCCGTCGGACATCCTGGTGTGCATCGACGAGGCCTACGTCGAGTACATCCGCGACGGCCTGCTCCCGGACAGCCTGAGCCTGGCCCGGAAGTACCCGAATGTGGTTGTGCTGCGAACCTTTTCGAAGGCCTACGGACTGGCCGGTCTGCGGGTGGGGTATGCCGTCGGCGATCCGGAGGTGATCACGGCGCTGGGCAAGGTGTACGTGCCGTTCACCGCCAGCACGATCTCCCAGGCCGCCGCCATCGCCTCGGTGCAGGCCGCCGGCGAACTGCTGGCCCGTACCGACACGGTGGTCGCCGAACGCCGCCGGGTCAGCGCCGAACTGGCCCGGCTCGGCTACACCGTCCCGTCCTCGCAGGCGAACTTCGTGTGGCTGCCACTGGGTGACGACACCCTGGATTTCGCCCAGCGCGCCGCCGAGGCCCGGGTGCTGGTGCGGCCCTATGGCACCGAAGGAGCCCGGGTGAGCATCGGCGCGCCGGCCGAGAATGACGCATTCCTGGCGTTTGCCGAGGCGTGGATACGCCGCTGAGGGGTCCGCAGCAGCCGACCGATTAGCGTGGGAGCCAGCACATCCTCCAGGAGGGATCCAAACGTGGGCAGGATCTACGGCAACGTCAGCGAACTGATCGGCCGCACCCCACTCGTCCGGCTGAACCGCCTGACCGACGGTCTCGACGCCGAGGTGGTGGCCAAACTTGAGTTCTACAACCCGGCCAACAGCGTCAAGGACCGTATCGGCGCGGCGATCATCGACGCCGCCGAACGCTCCGGTGAACTCCGACCCGGCGGCACCATCGTGGAAGCGACCAGCGGCAATACCGGTATCGCTCTGGCGATGGTTGCCGCGGCGCGCGGCTACACCGTGATTCTGACCATGCCGGAGACCATGTCCACCGAACGGCGGGTGATGCTGCGGGCGTACGGCGCGCAGATCGTGCTCACTCCCGGTTCCGAGGGCATGGCCGGTGCGGTTGCCCGGGCCAAACAGATCATCGCCGAGACCCCGAATGCGGTTGCGGCCAACCAGTTCGGCAACCCGGCCAACCCGGCGATCCACGAGTCGACCACCGCCGAGGAAGTCTGGGACGACACCGATGGCCGGGTCGACATCTTCGTCGCCGGCATCGGCACCGGCGGGACCATCACCGGGGTCGGGAAGGCACTCAAAGCCCGCAAGCCCGGCGTACAGATCGTCGGGGTCGAACCCAAGGACTCCCCGCTCCTGACCGAGGGCACCGCCGGGCCGCACAAGATCCAGGGCATCGGCGCCAACTTCGTCCCCGAGGTGCTCGACCGGGACAGCTATGACGAGATCATCGACGTCGAACTCGACGACGCGATCCGGGTGGCGCGCGAACTGGGTACCCAGGAGGGCATCCTCGGCGGCATCTCGTCCGGTGCGATCGTCTGGGCCGCAATGGAACTGGCCAAGCGTCCGGAGAACGCCGGCAAGCTGATCGTGGCGATCGTCTGCGACTACGGCGAGCGCTACATCTCCACGGTGCTCTTCGACGACATCCGGGATTGAGGCTCCGAGTGACACTGCTGGCGACCCTGCGCGAGGACCTGCGCAGCGCGCGTGTGCACGACCCCGCCGCCCGCGGGGATGTGGAGAACGCCGTGGTCTACTCGGGCCTGCACGCCATCTGGTCGCACCGGTTGGCGCACCGCATGTGGGCACACCCGTCGCTGCGAGGTCCGGCCCGGATGCTGAGCCAGTTCACCCGATTTCTCACCGGTATCGAGATCCACCCGGGGGCCACGATCGGCCGTCGATTCTTCATCGACCACGGCATGGGTGTGGTGATCGGGGAGACCGCCGAGGTCGGCGACGACGTGATGCTTTACCACGGCGTCACCCTCGGCGGGCGTTCACTGGAGCACGGCAAGCGCCACCCCACGATCGGCGACCGGGTCACTGTCGGCGCCGGGGCCAAGGTGCTCGGCCCGGTGCATATCGGGAACGACAGCGCCGTCGGCGCCAACGCTGTTGTCACCCATGATGTTCCGCCGGACTCGATCGCCACCGGGATCCCCGCGGTGATCCGCCCTCGCGGCGACCGGCAGCGCGAGCCCCTGGTGGACCCCACCTGCTACATCGACCCCGCGATGTATATCTGATTCCGGGCCGTCGTACCTTGGTGCCATGAGCGCCTACGAATCCCTCGCCGTCGAGGTCAAGGACAACGTCGCCCAGGTGACCCTGCTGGGCCCGGGCAAGGGCAATGCCATGGGCCCGGCGTTCTGGGCCGAGATGCCGGTGGTGTTCGGCGAACTCGACGCCGACCCCGAGGTTCGCGCCATCGTGCTCAACGGCTCGGGCAAGAACTTCTGCTTCGGACTGGATCTGCTCTCGATGGGTGCCACCTTGCCGTCGGTGGACGGCGGATCGGCGGCGTCCGCTCGCCCCCGCGCCAAGTTCCACACCGAGGTCAAGCGTCTGCAGGATTCGATCACCGCGGTGGCCGACTGCCGCACGCCCACCATCGCCGCGATCCACGGCTGGTGCATCGGCGGCGGAGTGGACCTGATCAGCGCGGTCGACATCCGCTACGCGAGCGCCGACGCGAAGTTCTCGGTGCGCGAGGTGAAGTTGGCGATCGTTGCCGACGTGGGCAGCCTCGCTCGGCTGCCCTACATCCTGTCCGACGGGCATCTGCGCGAATTGGCGTTGACCGGCAAGGACATCGACGCCGCGCGCGCCGAGACGATCGGTCTGGTCAACGAGGTGCTTCCCGATGCCGACGCCGCTCTGGCCGCCGCGCACGCCACCGCCGCCGAGATCGCGGCGAATTCGCCGTTGACGGTGCGCGGCATCAAGGACGTCCTCGACGAGCAACGGGTCGACGACGTGGCGGCGAGCCTGCGCTACGTGGCGGCATGGAACTCGGCGTTCCTGCCGTCCAAGGATCTCAAGGAAGCCGTCGCCGCGATGTTCGAGAAGCGCCCGCCGAACTTCACCGGGGAGTAGGCCGCCGAGATCGAGCCCAGATCGTCAGCTCGCGTTGAAACGCGATCTGGGCGCAGTTTCGCGTTGGGCCCCATGAGCGGTGGCGCCGCCGCATGCCACCGCCGAGCGGTGGCGGAGGGATTTGAACCCCCGGTCGCTGTTAGACGACTCTCGCTTTCAAGGCGAGTGCATTAGGCCGCTCTGCCACGCCACCGCCGGCAAGCGTAGCGCGCGGCGAATCAGACAGGGCCGGCAAGCGTAGCGCGCGGCGAATCAGACAGGGCCGGCAAGCGTAGCGCGCGGCGAATCAGACAGGGCCGGCAAGCGTAGCGCGCGGCGAATCAGACAGGGCCGGCAAGCGTAGCGCGGCTCAG
>CAISDL010000124.1 GCA_903884065.1 uncultured Actinomycetes bacterium
CCTGCTGGTGCGCGCGCTGGTCGCCCGGTTCTGGGATGAGCCGATGCGCGCCCCGCTGATCAGGCATGGTGAGAACCTGCACGGCCGATATTTGTTGCCGTACTTCCTGATTCGCGACATCGCCGATGTCGCGGCAGATCTACGCGCGCACGGCGTCGGGTTCGACACCAGCTGGCTGGATCCGTTCACCGAGTTCCGCTTCCCACGGGTGGGCACCGCGGTGTTCGACCGGGTCGAGATCGAACTGCGGGGCGCGATCGAGCCGTGGTACACCCTCGGTGAGGAATCGGTCGCGACCGGGACCGCCCGCTACGTGGACTCGTCGGTCGAACGTCTGCAGGTGCGCACCATCGGAGCCGACCGGCAGCGGCATGTGATCACCTGTAACGGCTACCCGATTCCCATGCTGGCCACCGACAGTCCCGACGTGATGGTCGGCGGGGTCCGCTACCGGGCCTGGCAACCGCCCAGCTCTCTGCACCCGAGCATCACCGTCGACACTCCCTTGCGCTTCGAGTTGGTGGACCTGGCCACCGGAACGTCCCGCGGGGGATGCACCTACCACGTCGCGCACCCCGGCGGCCGGGCCTACGACGTTCCGCCGGTCAATGCCGTGGAGGCGGAGTCTCGCCGGGGCAGCCGGTTCGAGGCGCACGGCTTCACCCCGGGTCGGATGGATCTGGCCGATGTGCGCGAAAAACAGGCTCGGCTGGCCACCGATGTCGGCGCGCCTGGCATTCTCGATCTGCGCCGGGTGCGTACGGTGCTGCACAGCTGATCGCCCGGGCCGACGTGGCCCCGGGAGGTGGCCACTGGTCGAAGGCAGGAGGTGGGGGAAGGTGTCGTTGTCGATGACCGGTTCCGACCTCGGCAGCCACGACCCCGACCGGCTCCTGGAGGGCTACCGTGCCGCTCGCGCCCAGGAGACCTTGTTCGACGTCCGTGGCAGCGTTCCGGCTGCCGGTGCCTTCGGAAGCACCGGTTTCGACGAGTTCATCGATGCGGCCGGGGAGGTCCGGCCGGCCTGGCGGGAACTCGCCGATCTGGTCGGTGACCGCGGCAGGGACGGGATGGACCGGCTTCGCGACGTGCTGCGCGGCCTGGTCGACAACGACGGCATCACGTACATCGAAATCGACCGGCACGGCGAGACCGTCACCGACAGCCACGGGATGGCGATGCCCGGGCCGTGGCACCTCGACGGCATTCCACTGTTGCTGTCGCCCCAGGACTGGCAGATCCTGGAAGCCGGTGTGGTCCAGCGGTCCAGGCTGCTCGACGCGGTCCTGAACGACCTCTACGGCGAACAGCGCGCCCTCACCAGCGGCATCCTGCCGCCCCAGTTACTGTTCGGCCACCCCGGCTACATCCGCGCGGTGCGCGGCATCCAGAACCCGGGACGCCATCAGTTGTTCATGCTCGGCTGCGATGTGAGCCGGGCTGCCGACGGCCGTTTCCGGGTGAACGCCGACTGGACCCAGGCGCCGTCGGGGTCTGGGTACGCGCTGGCCGATCGCCGGGTGGTCGCTCAAGCGATCCCCGATGTCTACGAGCGGATCCGCCCGCGGCCCGCCTCGCCGTTCGCTCAGGCGCTGCGACTGGCACTGGTCGACGCAGCCCCGGAGGCCGCCGAAGACCCGGTGGTCGTCGTGCTGAGTCCCGGCATCCACTCCGAGACGGCGTTCGACCAGGCGTATCTGGCCACCGTCCTGGGCTTCCCCCTGGTTGAGAGTGCCGATCTGGTGGTGCGCGACGGAAAGCTCTGGATGCGTTCACTGGGCACGCTCAAGCAGGTCGACGTGGTGCTGCGTCGAGTCGACGCCGAATATGCCGATCCACTGGATCTGCGGCCGGACTCCCGGTTGGGAGTCGCCGGTCTGGTGGAGGCCCAACGCCGCGGCTCGGTAGCCGTGGTCAACACCCTGGCCAGCGGCATACTGGAAAGCCCTGGGGTGCAACGGTTCCTGCCGGAGTTGTCGGAGCTGTTGCTGGGGGAGGCGCCACTGCTGGACAGCCCGACGTCGTACTGGGCGGGTATCGAGAAGGAGCGGGCCCATATCCTCGCCCGCCTCTCGGCGCTGTTGATCAAGTCAACCGTCGATGCCCGGGTATTCGTCGGGCCGACCTTGTCGGCAGTCCAACGCCGGGAACTGGCCGATCGCATCAACTCCACACCCTGGCAGTGGGCGGCACAGGAACTGCCGCAGTTCTCGACCGCACCCACCGACCACTATCCCGGTGGGTTGTCGGCGGCCGCCGTCGGGCTTCGGCTATTCACCGTGGCCCAGCGCAGTGGCTATGCGCCGATGGTCGGTGGACTGGGGTACGTGCTGGTTGCGGGTCCCGGCGCCTTCAAGCTGAAAACCGCTGCGGCAAAAGATATCTGGGTCCGGCCCCCCACCCGTGCCGCGGCCGAGCACGCGGTCACGGTGCCCTCGGTCAAGCTGCCCAGCGGGACACAGTTCATCAGCTCCCCGCGCGTACTGTCCGACCTGTTCTGGATCGGCCGCTACGGCGAGCGAACCGAGGACGTCGCACGCCTGCTCATGGTCACCCGGGAGCGGTACCACGAATTCCGCAACCGCCGTGACGCCGACGGCAGCGAATGTCTGCCGGTGCTACTCGGCGCGCTCGAATGGGTCGCCGGCAGCGAGGTACCCGGCCAGGGATCGGCCGATGACGCGGTGGCCCAGGCCCCGCACACACTGTTGTCGTTGACCGCCGACCGGCTCCGCACCGGGTCGCTGGCACAGTCGGTGGAGGGATTGGGCCTGGCGGCTCGTGCTGTTCGCGACCAGATGTCCAACGACACCTGGATGGTGCTCGGCGCGGTGGAGCGGTCGTTGGCCCGCCATGCGGAGTCACCGCGGGCCGGCCGGCCCGCCGACGACACCGCACTCGCCGAAACCCAGCAACGCACCCTGGCCGGAATGCTCGCGCTGTCAGGTATGGCCGCCGAGTCGATGGTTCAGGATGCCGGCTGGACGATGATGGACATCGGCAAGCGGATCGAGCGCGGCCTGGCATTGACCGCGTTGCTGCAGGCAACTCTCACCCGCCGCCGCAGTCCCGCCGCCGAACAGACGATCACCGATTCGATCCTGGTGGCCTGCGAGTGCTCGGTGATCTACCGGCGCCGCAATCTCGGTCAGGCCAGCGTCGCAGCTGTCGCCGAACTATTGCTCTTCGACGGCGGCAACCCGAGATCGCTTGTCTACCAGCTTGATCGGCTGCGCTCCGGCCTCCGTTCGCTGCCCGGCGCGTCGGGATCGTCGCGACCGGAGCGGCTGGTCGAAGAGATCAGCACCCGGCTGCGACGGCTGGATCCTGAAGAACTCGAGCATGCCGACGACGCCGGCCGTCGTACCGAACTAGACGGGTTGCTCGGCGGGATGTACACGGCGCTGCGGGAGCTCTCCGATGTCATCACCGCGACGCAACTGTCACTGCCCGGCGACATGCAGCCGTTGTGGGGTCCCGATCAGCGACGGGAGTTGCCGTGACCACCCCCACCCGCCGTTACCGGGTCAGCCATCGCACCGAGTACCGGTACTCCGATGTGGTGACGAATTCCTATGGCCGCGGCCACCTGACGCCACGCGACAGCGCCCGGCAGCGGTGTGTCAACTTCGATCTCAACATCGACCCGCTGCCCGCGGACCGGTCGACCAGCCGCGACGGCTACGGCAACATCAGCTCCTATTTCCACGTCACTGAGCGCCACCGGGTTCTCTCGGTGGTCGGCGACTCGGTCGTCGAAGTGGATCCGCCGCCGCCGAGCCTGTACGGCTCCGGTGCTGCCCTGCGGCCGTGGGAGCAGGCCCGTCCGGAGGGCCTCTCCGGTGTGCTGGCAAGCGAATTCAGCCTCGATCTTCGTCCGCCGGAGATCACCGACGCGGTCAGGGAGTACGCCGCGGCCAGTTTCGCGCCGGGCCGTCCTCTGGTCGAGGTGTTGCGCGAGCTGAACGCACGGATCTTCTCGGACTTCACCTACAAGTCCGGCTCCACCACGGTGTCTACCCAGGTTTCCCAGGTGTTGCAGGCCCGTGAGGGGGTATGTCAGGACTTCGCCCGGTTGGCGATCGCCTGTCTGCGCGCCAACGGCCTTGCCGCAAGCTATGTGTCGGGATATCTGGCGACGGACCCGCCGCCGGGGAAGGAACGGATGTTCGGCGTGGACGCGACCCATGCCTGGGCCGCGGTGTGGACGAGTGATGGCTGGCTGGGACTCGATCCCACCAACGATCAGTTCGTGGATGAGCGTTACATCACGGTCGGCTGGGGGCGCGACTATGCGGACATACCGCCGCTGTGCGGAATCATCTACACCGACTCCGAATACAGCGTGATCGACGTCTCGGTGGATGTGGCCCCCGTCGATGCGTGACTTCCCGTGTCCCAACTGCGGTCAGCATCTGGCCTTCGAGAACTCCGTCTGCCTGTCCTGTGGCAGTGCCGTCGGATTCTCGCCCGAGGAGATGGGCTTCCTGGTCATCGCGCAAGACGGCGGGGACGGCCGCGGCGGTGCGGTCGACGCGAGCGTGTACCAGTTGTGCGCGAATCTGCACCTTTCCCAATGTAATTGGCTGGTCGAAATCCGTCCCGTCCGGCAGTTATGCGCATCGTGCGCGCTCACCCGGACCAGGCCCCAGGACGGCGATGCCACCGCGCTGGCGGCGTTCGCCGACGCCGAGCGCGCCAAACGCAGGCTGGTCGCAGAACTGTGCGAGTTGAAGCTGCCGGTGGTGGGGCGGGACCGGGATCCGCAGTACGGACTCGGGTTCGATCTGCTGTCCAGCACCGGTCATCCGGTGGTGACCGGCCACGACAGCGGAATCATCACGGTCGATCTCGCCGAGGGCGATGACGTGCACCGCGAGCAGATGCGGGTGAACATGGACGAGCCGTATCGCACGCTGTTGGGACACTTCCGGCACGAGATCGGCCACTACTACTTCTATCGACTGGTCGAGTCGCACCCGGACTACCTTGCCTCGTTCAACAGGCTGTTCGGTGATCCTGATGCCGATTACCAGGACGCTGCGGACCGGCACTATCGTCAGGGGCCGCCTGCCGGTTGGGATCAGCGGCACGTGTCCGCCTATGCGACGATGCATCCCGCCGAGGACTGGGCTGAGACCTTCGCGCACTACCTGCACATCCGCAGCACCCTCGATACCGCCGCCGCCTTCGGCTTGGCGCCGGCCACCGGCACCTATCAGCGTAAGGTGCTCGGCCCCAGCGCTTTCGACACCATTATCGAGATGTGGCTGCCACTGGCCTGGTCTCTGAACATGGTCAACCGTTCGATGGGCAAGCGGGATCTGTACCCGTTTCTGCTGCCGACGGCCGTGCTGGAGAAGATGCGACTCGTGCACGAACTCCTCGACGAGACCGCCCGGCAGAACGCGGGCGGCTGAGTCCAGTCAGTTCTTGCCGGGCGTGAAACTCATCGGCGTCCGGGTGACGTTGATCTTGGGGCCGGCCGGTCTCCTGCTCTGGCTTGCGGTCGTCGACGGCGGCGCTGGCGCCGGGGGCTCAGCCGCGGGTTCCGGCTCCACGGGTGCCGCGGTCTCCTCAACGCTGGGCGACGGCGTCTCGGCGTCGAGGGGCGGCGATGGCGGTGTGGACGGGGTCGATTCGAAGGGCTGGCGCGGGGTACTGCGGGCGCTGGGCGTCGCTCGGGAACTCAACTCGGGTGTGCTGGGGATTTCGCCGGATTGCTTACCGGTGATCAGCAGGACGGTGGCCACCACCAGAGCGGCCGCCGCCACGGCGATCAGCCCGAAGAGCAATCGCGGGTTGCGGAACCAGGACGATCGTGCGGGTTGCGCCGGTTCTCCCGGGTTTCGCTGCCAATCATCCGGTGCATAGCTGTCCCAGTCGTCGCCGCCGAAATCGTCGCCGCCGAAATCGTCGCCGCCGAAATCGTCGTTGTGGTACCCGGACAGCATGAGGTCCGCATCGGCAAGGGCCTCAGGATCGGTCATGGACGTCGATGTTGATTGCCAGGGCTGGTGCGGCGGCGTTGCTGTTGTGCGCCGGTTCGCCGGGCTGACCGGGCTGACCCTGGCGGCTCGGTCGCATTCCCCACAGCACCAGCAACGTGATCAGCACCAGCGCTGCGACGGCCGCGATCACCCATCTGCGCCGGTTGCGTTCCACGGCCGTGACTATACGGTCCGGGTTTCAGTTCCGTCGGCGCCGCACCCGCAGGGTGATGAGCCCGACGAACAACAGCGCCGAGGTGCCCGATCCGGAGGTCACGGTGTAGCCGATGTCGGACAGAATGCCGAGTTCGATCGGGCTGATCACCCGGATCCCCGGACCGACGCTGGTGACGGCATTCATCAACGCCTCGTTCGGGCCGCTGAAGACGTTGTCATTCAGGTGCGAGAGCGAACTGCCCGGCTGCCACGGGTTCGGCGTGTAGAGGGGCACCAGCGCCTGGTAGGCGGCCACCGCCGTCGGTCCGGCGAAATACAGCCCGCCGTTGCCGCCGGTCAGGTTCGAGTTGTAGGCGTTCTTCCAGGTGTAGGTGGCGCCATCGATGACACGAGTACCGGCCGAATTCACCACATAGCTGTCGAACACCGTCCACACCTGGCCGGTGTTGAAACCGGCCTTGTCGATGTTGGACAGCACCCCGAAGGTGTGCAGCAATTCGTGCATCGCGATTGACTCGAAGTCGTACGCGGTGTTCGACGTCGCCGTCCCGAACGCCCACGACGGCCCGAAGTTCCAGTCGATGGTGCCATCGGCGGCCGATCCGTTCGCGTCGGCTCCCGACAGGACTTTGTTCTGCACCACCGTCTGCAGGAAGCCCGAGTTGTCATCGACGAAATCGCTTCCGGCGGAGGCCAACGTGGACGACAGGGGCGACCTCGTGCCGGTGACGTCGTAGGTGATGGTCACCGGAGAGGTGACGACGATGTATGAGGCCAACTTGTTCGCCGCGGACTCCAGCGAGGCGCGGGCTGAACTGGACCAGTGCTGCGAACCGGATCCGTAGACGAACTGGAAGCGCAGCATGGCAGCGAGCGCACCCTGGGCCACGGCCACGCTGGTCGAAGTGCTGGCCGGGCGGGCGAAGTCCAGCAGGTTGATGTGGAATCCGGGGCTGTTGTCGGCCACCGCGACCACGAAGCTGTCGGTCCCGGTGAAATCCGTGCCCGGCGTGTAGGTGTAACTGCCGTCGGCGCTCACGGCCGCACTGCCGTGCAGGGGGGTCCCGGTGATCGTGTAGGACAGCGGATCACCCTCGAGATCGACCGCTCCGATCGTTCCGGTGATGGGGCCGTCGCTCTGCCCGGTCAACTGGACCGGGGTGGTGAGGGGCGCCTGGTTGAAGAACGTGCGGCGCACCAGCAGTGCGGTCCCCTCTCCGAACAAGGTGCGAATGGGCGCCAGCAGTTTGTCGATCAGCGCCGCCGACGACGCATTGGCGCTCGCGGCGGCCGAGGCGGTCACGGTGGCGAGAGCACCCGGCTTCGCCGGCGACACGACGGTGGCGGCGACCGCCGGCGAGCTGTCGGTCCCGGTGCTCACGGGCGCCGGCGCGGTGGTGGTCTGGGTGATGGTGGTCTGGGTGATGGTGGTCTGGGCCGGAACCGCGATATCCCGTGCCGCGACGACCGTCGCTGACTCGGGCTGCGGTGCATCGGTGACGGTCGCCGAGGCAGGCTGCCGTGCGGAACCGGCAGTATCGGGCAGGGCAGTATCGGGCAGGGCACTGTCGGGCAGGGCACTGTCGGGCGCCGGCCGGGCCTGCCCCTTACCGGCCGACCGTTGCGCGGCCGCGGGTCGTGGAGAGGACACCGACGTGCGCTCCGCACCGCCGCGCGGCGGCGGCTTGCTGGTACGGCCGGCGCGACTGCCGCCGGCACTCGAGGCCGACGATGCATCCGATGCCGACGCGGTGTCGGGTCCGTCCGCCACGGCGACCGCCGTCGACTGCGGCACTGCCAGCGAGACGCCAGCCAGGAATGCCGCCGCTCCCACCCGTGCGGCGAATCTGACCTTCGCCATCGACGGCACCCCCGTTTCGCGCCAATGCCGAGATCGGCCGGATCTCGAATCTATCTGCGCGGCAAACAGACCGTCAACTACAACGGGGTCCAAAGCGCGTCGTGAGCAGACAATCCCGCGTAGATTCCGTCGCGTCGGGCGACCGAGAGCGGCCGGAAATGGCCGCATATGTCAGGGGTGTCGAGAGTGCAGAGCGAGAACATCAACCACGCCTTCCTCGACGGCGTGCTCAACGGCAGCCACGAGGATGTCTACTACCACTTCGGAGTGGCATCCTCGGACCCGGTGTTGGCGAAGCTTCGCGACGTCAAAGCGGTCATCATGGCCGGATCCGGTGGGCGCATCAACGAATTCGCCGTGCGCTGGAGCGAACTCAACGGCGGATCGGAGATCGTCGCCTTCCCCAAGGAGGACCGCTTCGTCACCCGCTACACCGCCGGGGTGCTGTTCGCCTCGCACGGCATGGGCATGCCGAGCGCCTCGATCGCGCTGCAGGAACTCATGCGCCTGGTGTTCTTCCTCAAGCGCGGAGACCTCGCCGCCATGGACGAGGTGTTCTGGTGCCGGGTAGGGACCAGCGGCGGGGTGGGGTTGCCCGGCGGCACGGTGGTCGTCACCTCCGAAGGCCTGATGGCCGACCTCAAGCCCTACCGGTTGCTCAACGGCGGAACCGGTGAGTACTGGTTCGACGGTCACTTTCCGGCTGCCACCTATGACGCGATCATCGAGGCCAACGAGCACACCGATTTCGACATCGTCTCGGGCAAGACCGTCGCCGGTAACGAGTTCTTCCTCGAGCAGTTCCGCCTCGACGGCGCCATCTGCCTGGAGACGCCGGCGACCAAGATGGGCTGGCTGCGCTGGCTGCACGACAACGGCGTCGCCAACATCGAGATGGAAGGCGCGATGATCGCCGGGTATCTCAACCACTGGGGTTTCTCGAAGTTCGCCATGATCTGCTGCACGCTGCTCGATCGACTCGAGGGCGACCAGGTCACCGCGAGCCCGGAGCAGCTCCACAAATTCAGCGAGGACTCCGGTGTCGCCCTGTTCAATTACCTCGCCGCCAGCCTGCTCGGCGCCTGAGCCCCATCACCCATCCGAGGAGAACTACGTGACCAATCACGCCGAACTGTTCACCCGCGCGAACTCCGCCGTCAACGATTCCCTGGGCCCGGCACCCGACGACGTGGACATCCCGCACGTGCTGCGCACCTCCAAGACCCTCGCCGGGCGCATCGACCACACCCTGCTCAAACCCGACGCCACCCTGGCGGCCATTGAGACGCTGTGCGACGAAGCTCGCGAGCACGGGTTCGCCTCGGTCTGCGTCAACACCCGATGGGTGCCGACCGCCGTGGAGCGACTGTCCGGCTCCGGTGTCATGGTGTGCACGGTGGTGGGTTTTCCACTCGGGGCGATGACGCGACTGGCCAAGGCGGAGGAGGCCCGCATCACGGTGGCCGAGGGCGCCGACGAAGTCGACATGGTGCTCGACATCGGCGGCCTGCTCTCCGGTGATCTCGCCGCGGTCTACGACGACATCCTGGGCGTGGTCGGGGCGGCGCGGCCGGTGCCGGTCAAGGTGATCCTGGAGACCAGCATGCTCACTGACGAGCAGAAGGCGATCGCCTGCCTGGTCGCGGCACGCACCGGTGCGGCGTATGTGAAGACCTCCACCGGCTTCGGTGGTGGCGGAGCCACGGTCGAGGACATCGCGCTGATGCGGCACATGGTGGGGGATAGGTTGGGCGTCAAGGCATCCGGCGCGGTCCGCAACCACCGGGATGCGGAGAAGGTGCTGCACGCCGGCGCGGACCGGATCGGTGCCTCGGCATCCATCGCCATCATCAGCGGCGGGGACGCCGGGGCGGGCGGGTACTGACCCATGACCCTGCTGGACACCGCGCGTGCATGGCTGGCCGAGGACCCGGATCCCGCAACGGCCGCGGAACTCTCGGCGTTGATCGCCGAAGTCGAGGCGGGTGACGCCGACGCGGCCGCTGAGCTCGCCGACGCGTTCGACGGCACCCTGGAATTCGGCACCGCGGGGTTGCGTGGACGGCTAGGACCCGGCAGCAATCGGATGAACCGGGTGGTGGTCGCGCGGGCGGCGGCCGGACTGGCCGCCTATCTCGTCGCCAACGGCGGTGGGTCGGCAGCGCTCAGGGTCGTCGTGGGTTACGACGCGCGCCGCAACTCCGACGTGTTCGCCCGCGACACGGCTCGAATCATGGCTGGCGCCGGAATCACGGCTATGGTGTTGCCCTCCGCGCTGCCGACCCCGGTGCTCGCCTTCGCGATCCGCGAATTAGGGTGCGCCGCAGGGGTGATGGTCACCGCATCGCACAATCCGCCCGATGACAACGGCTACAAGGTCTACCTGGGTGACGGCAGCCAGATCGTACCCCCGGCCGATGCGGAGATCGCCGCCCGTATCGCCGCGGTCGGTGCCCTGGCCGAGATTCCGCAGTCCGACGACTACCGCACCCTCGACGATTCGGTGGTCGATTCCTATGTGGCGAGGGCGGTGTCACTGCTGGGCGGCGGTCCGCGTGACGTGTCGGCGGTCTACACCGCCATGCACGGAGTCGGCGGAGAAGTCTTCATGCGGGCCGTCGAAGGGGCCGGCTTCGAGGCGCCGACCGCGGTGGCGGCGCAGTTCGCTCCCGACGGACGGTTCCCCACGGTCAACTTCCCCAACCCCGAAGAGCCTGGTGCCATGGATCTTTCACTGGCCGACGCCCGGTCCCAGGCGGCGGACGTCATCATCGCCAACGACCCCGACGCCGACCGATGCGCCGCCGGGATTCCCTACGGCGGTGACTACCGCATGCTCACCGGCGACGAGGTGGGGGCACTGCTGGCCTGGTGGATCGCGGAACGCGGGAGGCGTGACGGCGCGCCGGCCACCGGGGTCTACGCACAGTCGATCGTGTCCGGCACACTGCTGGAGCGGATCGCAGGAGACGCGGGCCTCGGCTACGCCACCACCCTGACCGGGTTCAAGTGGATCTCCAAGGTGCCCGGACTGCGGTTCGGCTACGAGGAGGCCCT
Source organism: uncultured Actinomycetes bacterium (assembly GCA_903884065.1). GTDB lineage: Bacteria > Actinomycetota > Actinomycetes > Mycobacteriales > Mycobacteriaceae > Mycobacterium. Next base: position 11,086 of record CAISDL010000124.1, read on the forward strand.
CGGCTACTGCTGCGACCCCGAGGCCGTCAAGGACAAGGACGGCATCACCGCCTCGCTGTTGATGCTGGAGATGGTCGCAGCGCTGAAGGCCGAGGGCCGGGGACCGCAGCACGTGCTCGACGACCTGGCGCGCAAGTTCGGCCTGTACGCGACAAGTCAACTGTCCGTGCGGGTTTCCGACATCGCACTGATCGCCGATGCGATGGTCCGGCTACGCGCCGACCCGCCACGTGTTCTGGGCGGCCGCGACGTGCTGCAGATGGACGACCTGGAGAGGGGCGTCGATGGCCTGCCACCCACTGACGGCCTGCGCTTCACGCTGGCTGATGCCAGGGTGATCATCCGGCCCAGTGGCACCGAACCCAAGCTCAAGTGCTATCTGCAGGTGGTTGTTCCGGTGACAGGTGAGATCGCCGAGGCGCGTGCCACAGCACAGTCGGAACTGGACGCGGTGCGGGCCAGTGTCTCCGAGGCGTTGGCGCTCTAGGTTTTCCGCACTCCGGCCGGGTTCGGACGGGTGTACGCGTGTCCGTCAGGCGTGTGCGGCTTGCGTCACCTGAATGTGATCAGGAGTGCGGCGGCGGCCGATGACCACCCACGCGAACACCGCCCCGGCGAGGGCGACCGCGGCCAGCACCAGCATCGAGGTGGTGATGGCGCTTGACGCGGCTCCGACGACGGCGTTCTTGACCGCGTCCACCGAATCCTGCGGCAGGCCGGCCAGCAGTCCGTCGGCTCGGCTCATATCGCCGTCCTGCACCGCGTCGGCGTACTGCGCGGCGGTGTCGCGCAGGTCTGCGCTCAGTCCGGGGCCGACCCTGGATGCGGTCAGCGTGCCGATGATCGATGTCACCAGGCCCACACCGAGTGCGGCGGGAATGTTGAACGTCATCTGCATCAGGCCCGAGCCCATGCCGGCCCGTTCGGCATCGACGGCCGACATGCCGGCGGTGTTACAGGCCGGTAGCGCGATACCGACGCCGATTCCCATGAGTGCCAACGGGATCACCATCTGGCCGAGTGAGGTGGTGGGCGAGAAGGACAGCCCCATCCAGGCCAGCGCGACGGCCTGCATGAGCAGTGCCACGGTGATCGGGATGCCGGGTCCGACCTTGTCCACCCACCGGCCGGCCGGCGGCTCGAACACCATGCAGATACCGGTGGTGATCAAGATGACGTTGGCGGCCTTGCCAGGGGAGTAGCCCAGGACATTGATGAAGTAGAGCGATCCGACGAAGACCAGGAACGGAATGTAGACGAAGCCGACCGCACTCTCGGCGAAGAAGCCGCCGGAGAACAGCCGTTCCTTCCAGAGTCCGAAATCGACCAGGGGATAGGCGATCTTGGTCTCGAAGACCCCGAAGATTCCGAGCAGGGCGATACCTGCGACGATCGACCCCCACGTCGCAGTGGCGGTCCAGCTGACTGAAGAGTTCTGCAGGCCGTAGGTGAGCAGCGTGATCCCGGTGGCCCCGAGTAGCAGGCCGATCCAGTCGTATTTGCCCTTCGATATGACGCTTGTGTAGCCACGGGTGGCGGCGATCGTGACGGCGATGACCAGCGCGGTGAGCGGCAGCGCCACCCAGAACACCCAGCGCCAGCTGGCGATGTCCATCATCCAGGCGGCGAACAGCGGACCGAGCAGCAGTCCGAAGCCGTGCGCGAAGCCCCACACACCGACCGCCAACCCGCGTTGTCGTAGGGGGAACGAGTTGACGACGATGGAAAGTGTTGCCGGAGCGGAGATGCCGATACCGATGCCCTGGACGGCGCGACCGCTGATCATCAATGGGCCACCGACCGCGATCGCCGACATCAATAGGCCCCCGGCGAAGATGACGAACCCGGTCACGATCATCTTGACCTCGCCGACCAGATCACCCATCCGGCCACCGGCCACCAGTGCGGCGCCGAAGGCCAGGCTGTACGCGGTGATGGTCCAGGTCTGGGCCGAGAGGCCCAGTGCCAGATCCTCTTTGATCGTCGGTAGCGCCGGACCGATCACCGTACTGAACATCTGCGCGATGAGGGCACCGAATCCCATGGCGGCGAGGATGGCCCATGCCGCCCTGCTGGCCTTCGGGTCGCCGGCCGTCCTTGCGGCGATGTCACCGGCCATGGTTGGGCTTCCTTTCCACGAGATCCCAGGGACCGAACGCCTGGGGCAGTATTTGCGCCATCGTCTGGACGCCTTCGGGCGTCATCACGACCAGATCCGGTCCGCCGTGTTCGTACAGCAACTGCCGGCAGCGGCCGCATGGCATCAGCGGATCTCCGTTTCCGTCGACGCAGTAGACGGCTGTCAGCCGGCCGCCACCGGTCGCGTAGAGCGCTGACACCATGGAGCACTCGGCGCACAACGTGATCCCGTACGAGGCGTTCTCGACGTTGGCGCCGGAGACCACCCGCCCGTCGTCGGCGAATCCGGCAACTCCGACAGGGAAATTCGAGTAGGGGGAGTAGGAGTTCGCGGTCGCGGCGACCGCGGCCTCATGCAGAGTCTCCCAATCGACGTGCTCGCCGGCCTGCCCCATACCGATCCGCCTCCTGCGCGAAGACCTGCAGCCGCCCGTCCGGCTGATCGCGTCAACGTAGCACCGGGTAGGCGAGTAATGGCCCGAAACAACAGGTGCGCGCGGCGCGGCATCTACCGTCCGGCTGGCTTAGCATGACTCGTCAAGGAAGGTGGTTGACAATGGAGTCCGGTGCGCCCGACCCGCTCGAGAAGTCACTGCTGCCGTACTACAACCAGGGTCATCGCAACGGTCCCATCGTCGTCGGCGACTGGGCGGGCGGGATCGCGCAGACACGGGCGCAACTGCCGTCGGTGCGGATCGGCAGGCGGTGGTTCTCCAGCCTGTGGCTCATCCCACTGGGCGCCGTCGCCCTGGTGCTCTCGATTGCGGTGGTGCGGGAGATGGCGCAGCACGCGTGGTTTCAGGACTTCATCACCAGGTATCCCGGAACCTCGACGCAGTACGTGCAACCGGTCAGCAGCGGCTTTCCGTGGTGGCTGCGCTGGCAGCACTTCCTGAACCTGCTGTTCATGATGTTCATCATCAGGGCGGGGTTGCAGATCCTCGCCGACCACCCGCGGCTGTATCTGAACTCCGGAAGCAGGCCCGACTCCGAGTGGCTTCGCCTCCGCGGCCCGGTACCGCCGGAACGCCGGGACAGCAACGATGCGGACACCGTCTGGACCGCCAAGGAAGATTCGGTGGCCCTGCCGAAACATCTGGGAATTCCCGGCTTTCGGCATTCGGTGGGCCTGGCGCGGTGGTGGCACTTCTCCTTCGACCTGCTGTGGCTGGTCAATGGTGTGGTCTTCTACGTCCTGCTGTTCAGCACCGATGAGTGGAAACGCCTGATTCCCAACTCATTCGACGTCTTTCCCAACGCACTGTCGACGGCCCTGCAGTACCTGTCGCTGGATCTTCCGCAGAACGCCGGGTTCAGCACGTACAACGCCCTGCAATTGCTGGCCTACTTCATCACGGTGTTCATCGCGGCGCCGGTGGCACTGGTGACCGGGTTGCTGCAGGCGCCCGCCGTCGCGGGCCGACTGGGCACCGGCGCCGGTCTGCTCAACCGGCAGGTGGCCCGGACCCTGCACTTCGGTGTGCTGGTGTGGATGCTGATGTTCATCGCGGTCCACACCCTGATGATCTTCGTCACCGGGTTCGTCGGCAACGTCAACCACATGACCCTGGGAACCGACACGAACTCACCGGCGGGTGTGGCCCTGTATCTGGCCTGGATGGCCGTCGTCGTGGCCTTCTGGTTGGCCGCCTCGCCGCTGACGATCAAGCATCCCAGGGCGGTTCAGCGCGTCGGCGGCGTCATCGTCGGCGGACTCAAGGCTGCCGTCGAGAAGACCAATCCCACTGCGACGTATACGGACTCCGATATCTCACCGTACTTCTGGACCAACGGGGAACGTCCCGAGTCGCGGAAGTATGCGCAGTTGAAGGCCGGCGGATGGGCCGGCTACACGTTGCGGATCGACGGTCTGGTGGAGAACCCCGTGGACCTCAGCTACCGGCAGTTGCTGGACATGCCCAAGCAGGAACAGATCACCCAGCACTTCTGCATCCAGGGCTGGTCGGGGGTTGCCAAGTGGGCGGGCGTGCCGATGCGACAGATCTGCGACCTGGTGCGCCCGGCAGCGAACGCCCGATGGGTGGTCTTCTACTCCTTCGCGGACGGCCCGGTGGGCGGCCGGTACTACGACTGCCATCCGATCGAGAGCATGTACCACGAGCAGACGATCCTGGCTTACGAGATGAACGGGGAGCCGCTCAACGAATCACACGGCGCGCCCCTGCGCCTGCGAGACGAAGTGGAACTGGGCTTCAAGCAGGTCAAATGGATCGAAGCCATCGAGTTCGTCGAATCGTTCGCTCATCTCGGGGCGGGCCAGGGCGGCTACAACGAGGACCAGGAGTTCTATGGCTACCGGATGCCGATCTGACCGAACCCCGGTCAGGTGGTGGAGGTAACAGCCGGGTCGGCAGGAACCGCCGTCAGCGGGATGTACACCGTGCCCTGGCAGGCGCCGCTGCCGATGTTGGTGGCGAACGTCCCGGTGAGCGAACCGTCGGGCTGCGGCGAATAGGTCGTCACCGAACTCGCCGGGTCGAAGGTGATGGTCCCGTCGGGCAACAGGCAGTCCCATCGCCAACTGCTGGTGTGTGACCACTGCGTGCCGGTCCAGTCGTATTTCGTCGACGGGGCCACGTTGTCCTTGGGTGTGGGGCCGGTGACCACCTGCGCCTGGCAGGTGCCCGACGCGCAGTCCGTCGCGAACGTGTACCAAGCGGTGTAGGCCTCCTCGGCCTGCTTGGCCGCGAGGCTGGTGCCGGACTTCTGGTCGGTGTGGAACGTGACCCGATACCAGCCATTCCAGTCGGGGGCGGGGTCCGCATGCACCGGAGTGGCCGCGGCCACCGAAAGGACAGCAGCGGCCACACCGGCGAGACCACGAGTCGCGTGTGCTCGAAAGATCATGCGGGTAATGCTCTTAGCGCATGCAGACGCCGTTGACGACCTCTTTGCACACGGCCCCCGGGGGAGTCGGGACCTTGGGTGTGAACGACTGGTCGCCGCCGGGAAGGAGGGCCTTCTCGGTCGGGGTCGGTGATGACGAGGTGCTCGGGGCCGGCGGGACGTCTTTCTCCTTGGCCGGGCTACACGCGGTCAGGGAGCCCATGAGGACCAAGGCGGCGCCCCCGGCAGCGATCGCGATGCGACGGCTCAAACGATCAGTGCTCATGATGTGTCCTGTCTTCAGGGTTGCGTCCGGTTTTCGCATCGCGGACGCAGTGTTGGCTCCATCCTAGTGCCAACGCCGCCGTCGAAGCTCAGGGAGCGGTGAAACCCTCACGCTTGTGCGCCCCATCGCAGAACGGCTTGTTCTCCGAGTGGCCGCACCGGCACAGGTAACACTTGGCGGTCTCCTTCACCGGGGTGCCGTCGGCGGCCAGGATCTCGACCTCCCCGGAAACCTCGAGTGGACCGTCGGTCAGGGACTTGATGGTGACATCGCTCATGGGCCCAACCTAGACGCCGACGAGCGCGGTGATGCCGTCACGGGCGAAGTAGAGCAGGAACCCGGCGGCGACCAGCCACAGCAGTGGGCTGATCTCACGGCCCTTTCCGACCGCTGACCGCACCACCACCCAGGAGATGAATCCCACGCCGATGCCGTTGGCGATCGAGTAACTCAGCGGCATCACGGCGATCGTCAGCACCACCGGAAGCGCGACGGAGAAGTCGGCGATATCGATGTGGCGCAGGTGAGACACCATCATGGCGCCCACGATGACCAGCGCGGCGGCCGCGACCTCGGAGGGAACGATCGACGCCAGGGGGGCGACGAACATCGCGGCGAGGAACAGTGCCCCGGTGACCAGATTCGCCAGTCCCGTTCGGGCGCCCTCCTCGATACCGGTGCCGGACTCGATGAAGACGGTGTTCGACGAGGACGAGGTCGCGCCGCCGACAACCGCGCCCGCACCCTCCACGATCAGCGCGGAGGGAAGGCGCGGGAAGGTGCCGTTCGCGTCGGCCACGCCTGCCGCGCGGGACAGTCCGGTCAGAGTCCCGAGGGCGTCGAAGAAGTTGGCGAACACCAGGGTGAACACCAGGACGGTGGCCGCGATCGCCCCGATGCGGCTGAAGCTGTCGAAGCTGAACGCGCCGACCAGCGAGAGGTCGGGCAGGGCGAACGGTGAACCGGAGAACCGGGGAACCGAGAGCCCCCAGCCCCCCGGATGATCCACTGCCGAGCCCAGGTGCCAGATCGCCTCGACGGCGATGGCCAGCAGCGTCCCGACGGTCAGGCCGATGAGGATGCCGCCGCGAACCCGGCGGGCCACCAGAACGCCGGTCAGGAGCAGCGTCACGATGAAGACGACGGTGGGGATGGTGCTGATCGAGCCGTGGCCGCCGCTGCCCAGACCAACGGGGGGCGACGGCAGCCCGGTGGACGCGATGAACCCGGCGTCGACGAGCCCGATGGTCAGAATGAACAGGCCGATGCCTGCCGTGATCGCCAGTTTCAACTCGATGGGCACGGCATCGAAAACGAGTCGGCGCAAACCGGATGCCGCCAAGGCGACGATGACCAGACCGCTGATCACCACCAGGCCCATGGCCTCTGGCCAGGTGAGTTCTCCGACCACCGAGGTGGCGAGGAACGAGTTGATGCCCAGCCCCGCGGCGAACGCGAACGGGAGTCGGGTGATCACGCCGAACAGGATCGTCATCACACCGGCGGTCAGCGCGGTCACCGCGGACACCTGGGCGAACTGCAGGTGGTTTCCGGAGACGTCCTCGGGGCCGGACAGAATGATCGGATTCAGCACGACGATGTAGGCCATCGCGATGAAGGTGACGAGTCCGCCGCGCAGTTCCGCGCCGACGGTCGAGCCGCGGCGGCTGATCTCGAAGAATCGGTCGAGGCGGTTCACGGGGTGAACCCTAGGGCTTTGAAGCCGTCCGATCAGGCGGTCGGCATGGACTTGTCGCGCTTCCCGAGGGGTGTCGGCTCGACGACGCCGATCTCGGCCGGGTTGGTGATGGCTTCCGGCAGGAACCGCTCGATGCAGAACACGAACAGCCCCCCGCCGATCAGTCCGCCGATCAGGGGCGCGACGATCGGAACCCAGAAATACAGCTCCGGGCCGTTGGCGGAGAACCAGGCGTCGTTGTAACCGGTCAGCCAGGACGCCAGGCGCGGGCCGAAGTCACGGGCCGGGTTGATCGCGTAGCCGGCGTTGGCACCCCAGCCGAGGCCGATGGCGACCACCAGCAGGCCGATGACCAGTGGCCCGGTGTTGGCCAGGGGCGGGTTGTTGACCGCACTGGTCAGCGCGAAGATGACCGCCACCAGGATCGCGGTCCCGATGACCTGGTCGGAGAACGCGGTGACCAGCGACACCCCGCCGTCCGGCGAGGTCGAGAAGATGCCCTGCGTGGCCTTGGTGTGGTGCGGGTCGACCTTGCCGATGAGATCGCTGTAGTTGAACCGGACCAGCAGGGCGCCGGCGAAGGCGCCGGCCACCTGGGCCCCGATGTAGGGCGCGATCTTGTGGACGGGAAAGCCCTTGAAGGTCGCCAGCGCAACCGTCACAGCGGGATTGAGATGCGCGCCGCTGAGTCGGCCGGCGACGTAGACCGCCATCGCCACCCCGAGGCCCCAGCCCCACGCGACGGAGTTGTAGTCGCCGGTCGCGCCGGGGACTGTGCCCAATTCGGCTCCACCGGTCACGACCTGAGCAACGACGCCGCATCCGAACAAGATCAGGAGCATGGTGCCGAAAAACTCCGCGGAGCACTCTCCGAGCAAAGGTGTTCGATTCACCGCAGCAGCGTCCTCTCAAATGAACTCAACGTTGCAGGGGAACCTAGCAACGAGCACCGTTCCGGCGTGCGGCTTTCGGCAAAGGTCAACGGACGTGACAACGCTCAAGAGAATTGACGAAAGCGCCGGCCACTCGGTCAATGCCGTGGTAACTCTGTGACCAGGCGATTCGGTCTCGCGTGGCGGGCGCTGAGGTTGATACTGATCCGATTCGACACGACAAGCGGGGGAGACCGAGGCAATGAGCGCTGGAACATTTGTGGGCCGCGTCGGCGGGCTTGCCGTCGCACTGGGAATCGGCGTCGCCTCCTACAGCGGGGCGGGAATTGCCTGGGCGGACAACGGATCCGGCGCGGGCGGTGACGACGGCGGCAGTGCGGCGCAGTCGTCCCGTTCGGCATCGACCCACAACGCCCGTGGCGGCGCGTCCCGGGCGGCCGGCGGCACTGCCGCCTCCGACGGGACGAGCAGTTCCGGTTCGCGTCACGGCCGTGTTGCGGGTGCGAAGGTCAAGGCTGTGACGTCGGGCGGGTCCAAGTCTGTTGCGCCTGAGTCTGTTTCGGCTCCTGCGCTCCCGGCGGGTATCCCAGACCCGGCCGTCCCAGCCCCGGCTGTCCCAGCTCCGGTCGCCGTCGCTCCTGTTGTGGCCCCGGCCGCGGTGGTCGCCGCGCCGGCGGTCGCGGTTGAACCGCAGGTGGCGACTCCCGCGCCCGCATCTGCCGTCAGTGGTGTGGTGACCTCCGTCGGCAGCGCGTCGTCGGATCCGCTTGCCGCGCTGGGCAACCTGCTGCCCACCGAGTCGCCGCTGTCCTGGGCCCTGCTGGCCTTCAGCCGCCGGCAGACGCTGGCGGCAGCCGCCGGCAGCCAGCCCGCCGCACAGGTCACCGCCTCGTCGATTTTTGACAACAACATCACGGTGAACCCGACGGTCGTCTGGGGCGGGACGCTCAAAGCCCCGTACGGGCCGGTGGCATTGCCGGGTGTGCTGACGGGCGCGGTGAACGCGGTCTCGTCCAAGGATCTGCCGATGACCTACGTCGTGCTTCGTCGGCCCGATGCCGGCGGGAAGATCGGCGGTGGTCCGCTGCTGCCGCTGACGAACTTCTACGGGCCGGAAGGCGGTTTCACCTACCTTCCGTACAGCACCACGCTGACCGATGCGACCAAGAACGAGCAGTTCAAGATCATGGCCATGGAGCTCTCCAAGGTCGATCAGTTCTTCGCGAAGCTGCTCGGCCCGGCGGGCAATCTGGTGGTGACCCAGGTGGTGGCGGGGCTGCACCGGATCCCGCTGATCGGCGATCTGCTGTCTCCGATCATCGGGCAGGCCAAGACCGTCACCTTCGACGTCAACCCCAACAGCCTGGCGGCCCAGCGGCCGACCGCGTTCACCGACAAGATGCCCTCCTTCGACGGCACGTTGATCAGCGTCAACTACTTCCCGGCCACCAATGTCGCCAAGGGACTGGTCGATGAAGCGCCGACCGTGCTGGCCGCCTCGGGTCTGGCCTGTGCCGCCAACACCGACCCGACGACCCGCTTCGGACAGTTGTTCCCGTCCAACCAATTCGGCAGTCTCACGCCGGGCATCGCACCGTTGCGGGACGACGCCTTCAAGGCGTCCAACCTCGGTGGTCTGGAGTACAACGGCGGTGGCGGTTACAACGTCCTCACCTGGGATCCGCGCGGCGAGTTCGCCTCCGGCGGCCAGCTGCAGATCGACAACCCGTTCTTCGAGGGACGCGACGTCTCCTCGATCATCTCGTGGCTGACCGATTCCACCAACCCGGCGAAGAACCAGGTCAAGACCGAAGCCGGTGACCCACTGATCGGCATGACGGGTGGTTCCTACGGTGGCGGTATCCAGTTGACCACCGTCGATCCCCGGATCGACGCGATCACCCCGGAGATCGGCTGGAATTCTCTGCTGAGTTCGCTCAACCCGGATGGCGTGTTCAAGACGGGCTGGGGCTCGATTCTCGCGGCGGCGCTGGCGTTCACCGGCGCCCGGATCAACCCGGCCATCTATCAGGGCATCTTCACCGGCGCGCTGTTCGGCTACCTGAGCCCTAGCTCACAGGCGGTGCTGGGCAGTGTTGGCCCGACCTCGCTGCTGACCAAGGAGCAGGCCGCAACGATGCTCTTCCAGGGCATCCACGACACCCTGTTCCCGCTGAACGAGTCGGTCGCCAACGGTCAGACCATCCAGACCAGCCCGGCTGATCCGCCGCTGAAACTGTTCTGGTTCTGCGGCGGCCACGGCGACTGCGACATCCCGAACAAGCCCCTCGAGCAGGACCAGTACGGCATCATCCAGAACCTGATGTGGATGGACCAGTTCGTCGCCAAGTCGGGGACTCCGGCCTCCGACAAGATCCAGACGTTCCAGTGGTTCGACCAGAAGGGTTTGTACTACAACTCCGATCTGCTGCCCTGGGATCCGGCGTTCAACGAGGCCACCTACACCGCCCCGACGGCAAAGGGCGGGTTCCTGGGTATCTGGCCGATCCTGGGCGGCTCCGGCCCGTACCCGATCAAGGATCTGCCGTTCTCGATCGTCAATGCCGGCCCGGCCCGCAATGCGGTGGAGTTCACGGTGACTCCGCCGTCGGGCAAACAGGTCGTCGGCGCCCCGAAGATCAGCTTCACCTACTCCGGTTTCGGGACGGCCTCGGCGGTGTACGCCCAGTTGGTCGACAACGAAAGTGGCCTGGTGCTCAGCAACATCGTCACGCCGATCCCCGTCAAGCTGGACGGTCGCCCGCACACGGTCGCCATGGACCTGGCGGACATCGCCTTCACCGCGGACAGCACGGCCTCGTTGACTCTGCAGATCACCAGTTCCGCGGTCAATTACGAAAAGTTCTGGGGCTACGGCTGGGTCAACCTGTCCGATATCAGCCTGACGCTTCCCCAGCACACGAAGGTCGCGCCCGTTCCGTTCCAGCCCTAGATGTACTGGGACACCACGTTGGTCACAGTCGGCTGATGGGCGGTAGACCGCCGATTGCGCTGTGGCGGCGTTGAGTGTTGTAGTTCTTGAGCCATGGCGCAAGGGCTTTCGCGCGTTGGCTGTTGTTGGTGAACACTCGCCG
>CAISDL010000125.1 GCA_903884065.1 uncultured Actinomycetes bacterium
CCCACCGGCGCCGCCGGTGCCGGCCAGGCCGCCTTGCCCGCCAGCCCCGCCGCGCCCACCGTCACCGCCGGTCCCGCCGGCGGCGCCGACGGCGTCGAAATAGCCGATCCCGCCGTCAGCACCATCCCCGCCGTTACCGCCGGCCGCGCCGCGCCCACCACGGCCCCCGGTACCGGCCGCGCCCCCGTCGCCGCCGTCGCCGAACCACGACCCGGCCCCGCCGGACCCGCCGGACCCGCCCGCTCCGCCGGCCGCTCCGGTGGCGCCGTTACCGCCGTTACCGCCGTTGCCGCCGGCACCGGCCACCCCGAGGGCGGGGTCCTGCCCGGCGCCGCGGTAGACCGCGAGCCCGCCGATCCCGCCGGCCCCGCCGTCCCCGCCGGGTGCGGCGTCCCCGCCGTCACCCCCGCGACCACCGGCGGCGGTGCCGTCCTGGGAGGCCCCGGCCCCACCGGTCCCGCCGTTACCGCCGTTGCCGCCGGTCGCCCCACCGGTACCGCCGTGTCCACCATCCCCGCCGACGGTGCCCCCGATCGCACCGTAGGAGTCCTGCCCGGTCCCGCCGGCCCCCCCGGACTGCGCATCGACCCCGTCATGGCCTGCCCCGCCGCTGGCCCCGGTGGCCCCGGGCACGGTCTCCAGCGCATCGGCGGACCCGTGGTAACCCTGACCGTCGGCGGCGGGCCGGCTGGTCACGATCGGGTTCAACCCCACACCGCCCACACCGCCCACACCGCCGGCCCCGCCGGCCCCGCCGGCCCCGAAGATCATCGCGGCCCGCCCGCCGGTCCCGCCGGCCCCGCCGGCACCGCCGGCCTGGTTGTCGATCCCGTCGGCCCCGGCCCCGCCGGCACCACCGGCCCCACCGTTGCCGAACAGCGACACCCCTCCGCCGCGCCCCCCGGCCCCGCCGGCCCCACCGGCCAGACCCGGACTCAGTGAGACCCCACCGGCCCCGCCTTCGCCGCCGTTGCCCCAGAACGTGCCACCGCGGCCGCCGTCCCCACCGGCGCCGCCGGTCATCCCGGTCAGGCCGTTCCCGCCGGCCCCGCCGTGACCGAACCAGCCCGCCGCCCCGCCGTTACCTCCGCCGTATCCGTCACCGCCGTTACCGAGCAGGCCCCCGTTGCCCCCGGCGCATCCGCCCTGCGGGCAGCTCTGTGCCGTCCACGAATAACCGTTACCCACCAACACCCCACCATCGGGATGCTCAGCAGTGCCATTACCGAAGAACAACCCGATGACATTGGCGACCGGACCAGAACCCAGCGCCGCACCAGGGGAATGACCCACCACCGGGCCCGCCGGCTCAGCACTGCCGACCGTGGCTGCCGGGGCCACCGTGGCACCCGCACCGTCACCACGCTCCCGCCGTGCCGCAGCCAGCGCCGTCCACGCCCACGGCCCAGCCCCCGGCCCACCATCACCACCAACGCCCAACCACGACAACACACCCGCGCCCAGCCCCGACACCACACCCCCGGCCGCCGGGGCGGCCCTCATCACCGGAACAACCGCCGCGGCGGCGGCGGGAGTCGGCGACGCCACCGCAGCGATGGCGGTCGACCCGCGCGCCGGAGTGACCGCGGCTCGTGACGAGTAGGGCTGTCCGCCAACCGCTCCCGTCACCGTGGCGCGCGGGACAGTGCGTAGCGACGCCGAGGACGGCTCAGGTGAGACCACCGCCGCCGGCGCGACCGGCACCGCACCCGCAGCGGGGCCGGTGCCCACGACAACGGGGGAGGGGACGTCTGAACCTCGCCCGAGTCCCGGGACGGGCCCCGGTAACACCGCGCTAGACCGCCACCCATTGCGCCCGTCGGCCGCCGAAGCCGCTCTCGGGACCCCACCGGCGACCGAACCCTGTGATCCGGGTGCCAACCCGACAGCCGCCGATGACTGCGATTGTCCCGCAACCGTATTCGACTCCACTGAACCCGAGCGGCTAGTAACCCGCCCCGACCCGGCATGGCCCCCCGACCGCGACTGCCTCGGCGTCGGCGTCGACGCACTCTGCTCCTGATCCGAGCCCGCCGACCCACCCGAGCCCGTGGTGTCAGCGAACGCCACCGGCAACGCTGCCACCGACACGCCCACACCCAGAGCGACGGCCAACGCCCCGACCCGACCTATGCACCGAGCAAAACTGGACGTCAGCGGCCACCCCACCGCCTGCCGAACCTCGATCTCCCGCACCGCCGCCCCCACGCCCTCAACCACATAACGACCACCGGGCATGTAACGAGGGACAGGCATCAAGGGACCTCCGAGGAGACAGCGCCGGGACCAACCCCCAGCCGCGAGGGGTCGATTTTTACGCAGACGCATCCGCTTTGCAGCGCAATTCCCAAAGCGTCAGACATGGCTAACGTGCCTGGGCCGCGGGGCGTGGCGTTGAGGATCACAATCGAGGCATGAAGCGATTCGCCGACCGGATGAACGCCGGACGACGGTTGGCGGCGGCGTTGCCGGGATACCGGGGACGCGGCGTGCTGGTGCTGGGTCTGCCCCGTGGCGGTGTGCCATCGGCGAGGGCAGGGTTGAGGTGCTCAACGACGTCGTGCTGCGCCGGATACCGATCAACGCTGACGCCATTGCGGCTGTCGAATCGGAGCAGCGGGCCGAACTGCAGCGTCGCGTCGACCGTTACCGCGGCGGGCGGCCGGGCCTCGATCTCTCGCAGCGGACGGTGCTGATCGTCGACGACGGGTTCGCCACCGGCGCGACGGCCCGGGCCGCTGCCCTGGTGGCACGGGCCCGGGGTGCGGGCACGGTGGTCCTGGCCGCCCCGATCGGCGCGCCGGACACCGTCGCCGGCTTGCGTGAGGTGGCCGACGAGGTGGTCTGCCTGGGTGCACCGCGGGATTTCATCGCTGTCGGCCAGGGCTATGACGAGTTCGCCCGGACCTTCGACGAAGAGGTCTGTGCGCTGCTCGCTGCGGCACACGGCCACCGGTCCGGGCCGGAAACCGGCCAGTAGGCTCACGTGCATGATCGGTATCGAGCGTGTCGGTGATGTCACGACCATCGAGTTGCAGCGCTCGGAACGGCGTAACGCACTCAACACCGAGTTGGTGGACTCGCTGCGCGAGGCGGTGGAGAAGGCGGCCGCCGACGACGTCCGCGCCATCGTGCTGACCGGGGCGGGCACCGTGTTCTGCGCGGGTGCCGATCTCTCCGGTGACGTCTTCGCCGCCGATTTCCCAGACAAGGCGATCGCGCTCAACCTGGCCATCGACGCCGCGCCGGTTCCGGTGATCGCCGCCATCAACGGCCCCGCCATCGGCGCGGGCGTGCAGTTGGCTATGGTTTGCGATCTTCGAGTGGTCGCACCGGGTGCATACTTTCAATTCCCGATCGCCAGATATGGCCTGGCGCTGGATAATTGGAGCATCCGCAGGCTCTCCTCGCTGGCTGGCCACGGCCGCGCGCGGGGCATGCTGCTGGGCGCCGAGAAGCTCGACGCCGACACTGCCCTGTTGACCGGTATGGCCAATCGGATCGGGACGCTGGCCGACGCGCAGGCCTGGGCTGCGGAGATCGCCGGTTTCGCGCCGTTGTCCCTGCGGCACTCCAAGCGGGTGCTCAACGACGACGGCGCGTATGAGGAGCAGGGTGACATGCATAAGGGGCTTTTCGACAAGGCATGGGCCAGCCAGGACGTGATCGAAGCCCAGATGGCCCGCATCGAGAAGCGTGCCGCGAGGTTCCAGGGAGCCTGACCCGTGCCCGGCCTACCCGACATCTCCGCGCTGCTGCCCAGCGGTAGGGCCGCATTGCGCGTTGCCGCCGGCACCGCCTCGCTGGCCGCCGGGGGATGGGCACTGCGGGCCTTGCGGGATACACCGGCTGCGCTGGGCGCCGGTCCGGCCGCGATCCGGGCGGTCGCGAGCGGTTCGCCGAATTACCGCGACGGGGTGTTTCACAACCTCGAGCCGTCCTCGGCCATCCGCCTCGACGCCGAGGAGAACCGGCTGGTGGTGTTCGAGATGTTCTCCGGCAGTTCGGAGAGCCGCCCGAAGACGGCGATTCCGCTGGCGGATTCCCTGCCGAAATCCAGCGCGGCGCCGCTGGCCGTCAGCTGGCTCGGTCATGCCACCGCGCTGGTGGAAGTCGATGGCTACCGACTGCTCACCGACCCGGTGTGGAGCGAACGCTGTTCGCCGTCGAAGGCGCTGGGCCCGCAGCGGCTGCACCCCCCGCCCGTTGACCTGGAAGTGCTGCCGGCCCTGGACGCCGTCGTGATCAGCCACGACCACTATGACCATCTGGACATGGACACCGTGCGAATGCTGGCGCGCACCCAGCGCGCGGTGTTCGTGGCCCCGCTCGGGGTGGGAGCCCACCTGCGGGAGTGGGGGATTCCGGCCTCCCGCGTGATCGAGCTGGACTGGGGCTCCAGCTACACCATCGACGACCTCACCCTCACCTGCACTCCGGCCCGCCACTTCTCCGGACGGTTTCTGTCGCGTAACAACACCTTGTGGTCATCGTGGGCGTTCACCGGGCCGCAGCATCGCGTGTTCTTCGGTGGGGACAGCGGATACACCACCAGTTTCGCCGATATCGGAACCCAGCACGGCCCGTTCGATCTGACCCTGCTGCCGATCGGCGCCTACAACAAGAGCTGGCCCGACATCCACATGAATCCCGAGGAAGCAGTGCGGGCTCACCGGGACCTCAATGCCAGTGCCCCGGGTGGTGTTCTGGTCCCGATTCACTGGGGCACCTTCCGGTTGGCTCCCCATCCGTGGGCGGAGCCCGCCGACCGACTGGTCGACGCCGCGGTCGCCGCAGCCGTCGACATCGCGGTTCCCAAGCCCGGCGGCCGGGTGGTGCCCGCAGCGGCAGCGGGGATCGAGGCGTGGTGGCGGCTGTCCTGAAGCGCGCCGCAAGCATGATGCTGGCCGCCGCCCTGACAGCCTGCAGCGGCCCGTCCGGCGAACCCGTTTCAGGCCCTGCGCTGTCCGACCAGCCCCCGCAACTGGTTCCCGGCGTCGCCCTGCCGGACAACGCTGTTGACAACGCCGTCGCGAAAATCGACGGCATCGTCAGCGAACTCATGTCGTCCTCAGGCATCCCGGGTATGGCGGTTGCTGTGGTGCATGGCGGAAAAACTCTGTACGCCAAGGGTTTCGGAGTGCGAGATGCCGGCAGGACCGAGAAGGTCGACGCCGACACGGTTTTTCAGTTGGCGTCATTGTCCAAACCCCTCGCCGCCACCGTCGTCGCCCATCAGGTGGGTATTCGCGACCTCACCTGGGATGCCCCGGTCGTGGCCCACTTGCCGTGGTTCGAGCTGTCCGCCCCTGCGGTAACCAGCATGCTCACCGTCGGCGATCTATTCGCGCACCGGTCCGGATTGCCCGACCATGCCGGTGACCTGCTGGAGGACCTCGGCTATGGCCGCCGCGCAGTCCTGGAACGGCTGCGATTCCTGCCGTTGGCTCCATTCAGAACGTCATATGCCTACACGAACTTCGGTGTCACCGCCGCCGCCGAGGCGGTCGCGGCGGCCGCCGGTAAACCCTGGGAGGACCTCAGCGAAGAGGTGCTCTACCGCCCTCTGGGTATGACGGCGACCAGCTCGCGCTTCGGCGATTACAAGAGCCGGCCCAACCGGGCGGTCGGCCACATCAAGGTGGACGGCTTATATCAGCCGAGCTATACCCGCGACGCGGATGCGCAGTCTCCGGCGGGCGGGGTCAGTGCCTCCCTCGCCGACATGACGCATTGGCTGACGATGATGCTGGCCGGCGGCAGTTACAACGGCACCCAGGTCGTCGAGCCGGCAGCGCTGCTGGCTGCCCTGACCCCGCAGATGGTGTCCGCCCCGCCGACCGAACCGGCCGCGCGGTCGGGGTTCTACGGGTACGGCTTCAACATCAGCACCACCGCGGCGGCCCGCATGCAGTTCAGCCACTCCGGCGCTTTCAGCCTCGGTGCGGCAACGAATTTCGTCATCATTCCCTCCGCCGATGTGGCCATCGTCGTCCTGACGAACGCTGCTCCGGTCGGAGTGCCGGAGACGCTCACCGCCGAGTTCGCCGACCTCGTCCAGTTCGGTGCGGTCAAACAGGACTGGCGTCGGCTGTACGCCGGAGCCTTCGCCGGGATGGACCGACCGTTCGGTGAACTGGCCGGCGCACAGCCACCCGCCGAACCCACACCCTCGCGCCCGTTGCAGTTCTATGTCGGCGCCTATGCCAACGACTACTGGGGACCGGCGACGGTGTCTGTCAAGGACGGCGAGCTAACTCTGTCGATTGGACCCCGCCCGGAGAATTACCCGCTCCATCGCTGGGACGGTGACACGTTCACCTTCAGCCCGGTCACCGAAAACGCACCGCCCGGAAGCATTTCACGAGCAACATTCAACGGCGACCGGCTGACGCTGGAGTATTTCGACGTCGACAAGATGGGAACCTTCACCCGATGATGCGCAACGAGGGGAAGTCTCGATGACGGTCAGCATTGCCACGGGACTGTCCGACTCCGAGGTCGCAGCCCGGATCGCGGAGGGCAAGACCAACGATGTGCCCGGCCGCGCCTCGCGCAGCGTCGGCGACATCGTCCGGGCCAACGTCTTCACCCGCATCAACGCCATCCTCGGTGTGCTTTTCCTCATCGTGCTGGCCACCGGGTCGCTGATCAACGGGTTGTTCGGACTACTGATCGTCGCCAACAGCGCCATCGGCATCATTCAGGAGCTGCGGGCCAAGCAGACCCTGGACAGCCTCGCGATCGTCGGCCAGGCCAGGCCCACGGTCCGCCGACAATCGGGCACCGCCGAGTTGGCGCCCAACGACGTGGTGCTCGACGACGTGATCGAACTCGGCCCGGGCGACCAGATCGTCGTCGACGGCGAACTGCTGGAGGCCACCACCTGCGAGATCGACGAGTCGCTGCTGACCGGTGAAGCCGACCCGATCGCCAAGTCGGTCGGCGACCACGTGATGTCGGGCAGCTTCGTGGTCGCCGGAACCGGCGCCTACCGCGCGACAAAGGTGGGTCGGGAGGCCTACGCCGCACGCCTGGCGGAAGAGGCCAGCAAGTTCACCCTGGTGAAGTCCGAACTGCGCAGCGGCATCAACAAGATCCTGCAGTTCATCACCTACCTGCTCTGGCCCACCGGGCTGCTGGTCATCTACACCCAGTTGTTCCTGACCCACGTCGGCTGGCGGGAGTCGGTGCTGCGGATGGTCGGCGCACTGGTGCCGATGGTTCCCGAGGGCCTGGTGCTGATGACATCCATTGCCTTCGCCGTCGGAGTGGTGCGACTCGGCCGCCGCCAGTGCCTGGTGCAGGAGCTCCCGGCGATCGAGGGACTGGCCCGGGTCGACGTCGTCTGCGCGGACAAGACCGGGACGTTGACCGAGAACGGCATGCGCCTGTCCGAAGCCGAACCGCTGGCCGGAGCAGGCGACGGCGAAGTCGGCGCGGTGCTGGCGGCGCTGGCCGCCGACGATGCCCGGCCCAACGCCAGCATGCAGGCCATCGGAGAGGCGTATCCGACGAGTCCGGGCTGGACCGCCACCGCGGTGGCACCGTTCAAGTCGGCCACCAAGTGGAGTGGGGCCTCCTACAGCGACCAGGGCAACGGGGGCGGCCACGGAAACTGGGTGATCGGCGCCCCGGACGTCCTGGCCGAGCCGGGCTCCCCGGTGGCCGACCAGGCCGAGCAGATCGGCTCAAAGGGCCTGCGGGTGCTGCTGCTCGGGTCGTCGGACACTCCTGTCGACGCCGCCGATGCGCCCGGGCGGGTGACTCCGGTCGCCCTGGTGGTTCTGGAGCAACGGGTGCGCCCCGACGCCGCTGACACCCTGGATTACTTTGCCTCCCAACATGTCACGGTGAAGGTGATCTCCGGCGACAACGCGGTGTCGGTGGGTGCGGTGGCCGGATCGCTGGGCCTGCACGGCGAGACCATGGATGCGCGGGAACTGCCGGAAGAGCCCGATGCCCTGGCGCAAACCATGGCGGACTACACCACCTTCGGCCGGGTTCGTCCGGATCAGAAACGCGCCATGGTGCACGCTCTGCAGTCTCGCGGCCACACCGTCGCGATGACCGGTGACGGCGTCAACGACGTCCTGGCCCTCAAAGACGCCGACATCGGTGTGGCGATGGGCTCCGGCAGCCCGGCCTCCCGGGCGGTGGCCCAGATCGTATTGCTGGACAACAAATTCGCCACGCTTCCGTATGTGGTCGGCGAAGGCCGGCGGGTGATCGGCAACATCGAACGCGTCTCGAACCTGTTCCTGACCAAGACGGTGTACTCGGTGCTGCTCGCCCTGCTGGTCGGCGTGGCCGGGCTGATTTCGCATTGGGGCCACACAGATCCGCTGCTCTACCCGTTCCAGCCCATCCACGTCACCATCGCGGCCTGGTTCACCATCGGCATTCCGGCCTTCGTCCTGTCGCTGGCTCCCAACAACGAACGGGCCCGCGTCGGCTTCGTCCGCCGGGTGATGACCGCCGCACTGCCGGCCGGCGCGATCGTCGGGTTGTCGACCTTCATCAGCTACCTGATCGCCTATCCCGGCCGGGACGGCTCACCCGCCGCGCAGACCCAGGCATCGACGACGGCGCTGATCACTCTGCTGATCGGGGCGATGTGGGTGCTGGCCGTGGTGGCCCGGCCTTACCAGTGGTGGCGCATCGCACTGGTCGCCGCGTCCGCCATCGGGTACCTGGTGATCTTCGCGTGGCCGTTGGCCAGGGAGAAGTTCATGCTCGACCCGTCCACTACCAGCCTGACGGCAACCGCGGTGCTGATCGGCCTGTTCGCCGCGGCCCTCATCGAAGCGTCCTGGTGGATCCAGGGCCGAGTCCTCGGTGAACCCAGGGTGCTGTGGCGGGCCAAAGACCAGGTGCGTAAATTAGCCCGGGGTGAGTCGTCCGGCAACCGGACGGCCACCGTCTCCAGCAGCACCACGAAAGGGTGAAACACATGTCGTTCCTCGACAAGGCCAAGGAAACGTTCGAGCACGCGAAGGACGTCGTCGCCGACAAGGTTGCCGACGCCAAGGAAGCCGTTGGCGAGACCGTCGACAAGGTCCAGGACGCGGCCCACAACGTCGCCGAGAAGGCCACCGACGCGGCGACCAACGCCAAGGACGCCGTCGCCGACAAGGTGTCCGACGCCAAGGAAGCCGTCGCCGGCGCCGCCGAGAATGTCGCCGACAGCGCCAAGGGCGCAGCC
Source organism: uncultured Actinomycetes bacterium (assembly GCA_903884065.1). Taxonomy (GTDB): domain Bacteria; phylum Actinomycetota; class Actinomycetes; order Mycobacteriales; family Mycobacteriaceae; genus Mycobacterium. The sequence goes on from CAISDL010000125.1 coordinate 9,206, forward strand.
GACAAGGTTGCCGACAAGGCCGCTGAGGTCGCCGACAAGGTCGACGGCAAGTAGGACCTGACGATGGCGAAGGTCTCGGTTTCCGTAGACGTTCCGCTATCGCCCGAGGAAGCGTGGCAACACGCCTCCGACCTGTCCCGGTACAAGGAATGGCTCACCATTCACCGGGTCTGGCGTTCCACGCTGCCCGAAAACCTCGACAAGGGCTCCGTTGTGGAGTCCATTGTCGAGGTCAAGGGCATGACCAACCGGGTCAAGTGGACCATCGTGAACTTCACGCCGCCGGAGTCGATGACGCTGGACGGCGTCGGTGTCGGCGGTGTGAAGGTCAAACTGATCGGTAAGGTCCGGCCCGGCGAGGGCGGGAGCAAGGACGGGGCCGCCTCGGTCGTCACCATGGACGTCCACCTCGGCGGCCCCGCCTTGTTCGGGCCCATCGGCATGATCGTCGCCGCGGCACTGCGCGGTGATATCCGGCAGTCGCTGGACCGTTTCGTCGCGACCTTCGCCCCGGGCTGATCGCGGATCCTCAAGCGCAACGCTTTACAGGTGCTGGGGATCTCCCAGGCTCAGCCGGTCGACGGTGCTGGCCGTCGGGTGCAGTCGGCGCGGACGGTTGGCGTGCTGTCCCTTGCGCAGGCTCGAGAGCAGTTCACGGTACGGGCCCACCAGATAGGCGGTTTCCCCGGCGCGCAACCGGGTGTCGCGGTGCGGGTGCAACTCGGTGGGCAACCCGCCACGTTCGATGGCGATCACGCGGGTCTGGGTGGACAGTTCGGAAATCCGCATCCCGTCCAGATCGCTGCCCGGTTGCACGCGCAATCCGCCCACCATGAATGAGTGCTGCCCCACTGAGAAGGTGCCGACCACTTCCAAACCCATTGCCGCGCCGATGAACCAGGGCGTGGAGAGATCCACCGTGGAGCGAACGTAATTGAATTCCAGCCGGTTTGCGACGGCGTCCCCGAGATCCCGGTCGAAGATCCGCAGCACGATCGGGATGCGCCGCCCGTGTGGGCTCTGGTCGGGCCCCAGAATTTCGCGCAGCACGATGCCGGTCTCGATGTTGACCATGTCGTCCTCGGTGAGCACGGCGACCGCGCGGGCATATTCAACCCGCGCGGCATCGAGTGTCGTACGCAGCGTCGCATCGCCGATGATCACCGGGATGTGCAGTTCTGCTGCCTGTGAGAGGTAGCGGTTGGCTTCGTTGCGCTCGATGACGACCACCGAGTAGCCGGCTTCTTTCAACAGTCCGGCGACCCGGATGCCGAACGAACCCAGGCCGACCACGACGAAATGCCGCCGCAGGTGCCGGATGTGCTGCCGACTCGTGGATTGCGAGAGCCGTCGCGACAACAGGACGTCGGCGACGAAGGCCACGACGATGGCGGTGGTGGCCAGACCGCCGAGCATCATCACCACGCCCCAGAGACGCAGCCAGACGGGCTGATGCATGAAGTTGAAGTCGCCGTAGCCGACGGTGGCCAGCGTCTCGGTGGAGAAGTAGAGCGCGTCGACCCACGTCATGCCGGGTGTCCTGTAGTAGTACCGCAGGATGACCGTCGAACTCACCAGCAGCAACAGCAGGACCGACAGCGCCCGGTAGAACGTCGGGTGGATGTCGTCGCTGAAGGCGCGGACGGAGTCCCAGGCCTTCCTGAGCGGCCTGCGCCGGCGCGGGGTGATCTCGCCGGTCCGGCTGATCGGCATTCCCTCGGCGGCCAGTTCGTCGGCCCGGCCGATCATGGCTGTCCAGTCGCCGGCCTGGACGGCGGTGTCCAGCGGCGGACAGGCGATCACCTCGCCGGATTCGGCCGACTCTCCACCACGGATGATCGCCACGGGCGCGAGCCGGCCGTAGATCTCCCGCAGCGTGCCGTCCCGGGGTGCCTCGGCCCCGGACACCACGAATTCCACATCCCCCACCCGGATGGCATGGGCGGTGCGACCCAGGAGCGCCTCCACCACCGAGGGGGCGGCGAGGTCGGCGACGTCGAGCATGGCGCCCTCGCAGCCGGGGGCCATGGCCTGGCGCAGCACCGGGTTGGCCAGTCGGGCGACCACCCGCACCGTCGGACTGGCGCGCCGGGCCAGCAATGCCACCTCGAGGTTCACCGCGTCGTCACCGGAGGCGGCGATCACCGCGTGGGCGCTCGACACCCCGGCCGCGTTCAGGCCGGTGGGGTTTGCCAGCGGCACCACCGAGAGTTCGGCGTCGGTGAGCTCGTCGATGATTCGCATCGCGAGCGCGTCGTCACCACAGACGATGATGTGACCGCGCATGGGCAAAACGCTACTTGGAAATCCTTCGCCCGGTTCGCAACGGCTAGGGTTTCGGCCATGGCACGCCCGCATCCCGGCTGGTTGGTGGCGGTGTGCGCGACCGGTCTGGCGGTCAGCTCCTGGCTGCCCTGGCTCACCACCGCGGCCGACGGCGGGGGCCGGGCGAGCGCGATCGGCGGCACGCTGGGCAGCATCACGTTGCCCCCGCGGTTCGGCGCCGGACAACTCATCGTGGTGTTGTCGTCGGTACTGATCGTTCTCGGCGCCCTGGTGGCCCGGAATCTGTCGCAGCGGCCGGCCGCAGCCGCCGCGGTCGTGGTGTCGGTACTCGTCGGTCTGCTGACGGTGTGGTTTTTCCAGGCCAACGTCATCGCGCCGGTGGACGCCGGCTACGGCTTCTACATCGGCGCCGCGTGTGCGGCCGGTGTGCTGGCTTCGTCGATCTGGGCGTTGGTGGCCACCCTGATCAGTCGCTGATCAGTGGACGGTTCCGGGCGGGTCGGCCGGTCGCCGGTAGGCTGTGGCGGGTTTCGAAGGGAAGCACATGCGCACACAAGGATCTGTCCAGCCGATGCTGGCCGCCGTGCTCGTCGCTGCACTGGCGGTCACTGTCGGCGGATGTTCGGGCAGCAGGCCCAGCGCCGACAAGTGCCAGTCGGTCGCGGCACCACTGACCGACATCCCCACGCGCACCGACCAGGAGCCGAAGCTGCGGATTCCGGTTCCTCCCGGCTGGGAGCGGACCACCAAGATGGACTCCGATCAGATCCGCTTCTCGATCCGCAACGAGGGCCTGACCGCCGACGGGTTCACCCCCAACGCGGTGGTGACCATGCAGAAGGTGGCCGGTGACCTCGGCAAGCCCGACCAGATCCTGGAGGCACAGCAGGATCAGCTGACCAAGAAACTGAACCTCAAGGACGTCACGACCACAACGATGAATGTGTGTGGCGCTCCGGCGTTGTCCTCCACCTACACCACGCCCGAGCTGAAACTCTCCCCGAAGATCCCGCCGATCCCGCCCCGCAAGGCCACCTCGCTGGGAATGGTCTACCGGACCAGCGAGGCCAACTACGTGGCGACGGTGACGGTGCAGACCATCAAGCCGGACAACCCGACCTACATCAAGGATTCCGAGGAGATCGTCAAGGGATTCCAACTGCTGCCGCCCCAATAACATCCACCGGCCCAATAACATCCACCGGCCCAATAACATCCACCGGCCCAGTAACATCCACCTGCGCACCGGAGAGCCGGTTGCCGCAGCGGTCGCAGGCCAGTTCGCCGTTCAGCACCTTCCCGCAGGCGCGGTGACGCAGCGTGATGGCGGGGCCGTCCGGTGCCACGAACCACCGCTGTGCCCACTGCAGTGCGGTGACGAGCACGCTCGCCAGGGCGCTGCCCTTGGCGGACAGTCGGTAGGCCGATCGCTCGGATTGGTCGGCCGGTGCGGCGGTCAGCACGCCGATATCGCAGAACGTCTGTAACCGCTCGGTGAGCAGACTCGGCGGAACACCGAGTTGAGTCTGAAAATCGGTGAACCTGCTGGTCCCGACAAAAGCCGCGACCAACAGCGCCGCCGCCCAGCGGTTGCCCAGCACCGCCATGGTCTGTGGGAACAGGCCCGCGTGCCGGGCTGAGGCGTCGGACTCGGATCGCCGTCGGGTGGTCGCGGACGGAGCCGAGCGGGACCACTGGCCGCTCGGGCCGACGTCGAACTCGAGATCGTCGCCGCCGGCCGGCGCGCCACACGAAACGCAGCGAAGCGCCGGGGAGAACAGCGCGCCGCACGGCGCGTGCCGCATCGCCGGCAGGCGATGCCGATGCTCGGCCACCCAGACCCGTTCCCACTCCCAGATGGACAGCAGGACCGGCCACAAGGACCGACTGCGGGCGGTGGTCGCATAGTCGGCGGTGAGCAGGCCCTCGTCGACGAGCATCCGCAACCGCTTGGTCAGCACCGAATTGGAGATGGGCAGCCGCGCCATGAAGTGGCCGTACCGGCCGGCTCCCATCAATGCCTGCTGGAGAATCAGCAGATTCCACTCGTCGCCGAGCAGTCCGAGCATGCGGCCGATGGCATTGGCGCCGCCGGGGTCGAGCTCGGTAGGGCGGTCCTCGGACGGCACTACAGCCCGACGGCCTCAGCGGCCGAGTCGGTCTCCCGCCACCGCCGCAACTCCGAGCCGGCGACCCACGTCGAATGCGTGCCGCTGGAAATGCGTTCGGGCAGTTGGAGTTTGCACACCGGGCCATCGGTGATTCGGGCCGCATCGAATACCAGGCAGTACGACGCATCGTTGTTCATGTCGGTGGTCAGCGTCACCAGATAGCCGTCGTCCTCTCCGCGGCTGCCGACCCGCGGTGCCATCGCGGTCTCACTGCCGTAGACCCCCTCGCCGAAGCTGATCCGCTGCTCGGTTCCGCTCTGGACGTCGTGGCGAATCAGGCCGTCGAACAGGAACCAGCCCGGCTTTCCGGTCGCGGCGTAGACGTAGCGGTACGGCTCGCCGCCGTGGGCGGCGTTGATCATGCCGAACTCGGAGATGTTCTCGCTCAACGGTTCTTCGGTGGTGGTGCCGGTCTTGAGATTCAGCCGCCAGCGGTGCAGTCGGGTCTGCATACGGTCCAGGGCCAGGAACCGGAACGAGCGTTGCCACTTGGTCCCGGTGCCGTTGTCGGCGGGTTCCGGGTCACCCTGGTAGAACCCGTCGAGCACGATCTCGTCGCCGTCCTCGTAGGCGTTGGTGAAGTGCAGGACGAACGTGGGGTCGGCGTCGAACCACTGGATCTGGCTGGTGTCGCCCCGGCGGGGGAGTACCGCGAAACGTGACGGCATGTCCCGGTGGAAGCGTGCGACATGCAGGTCGCGCTCGAGCAGTTCGGGCTCCCAGAACAACGGGAAGTCGTTGAGAATCGCGTAGTTCCGGGTGAAGGCCATGTCATGCGGCAGTCGCGGGCCGGGCAGTGGCACCTCGACGTAGTGCGCCAGGTCGTTGTTCGCGTCGACCACGCCGTAGTGCAGGTACGGAGCCTGCTTGCTGTAATTGAAGAACAGCATCTCTCCGGTGCGGTCGTCGACCTTGGGGTGCGCCGACACGCCCCAGTCGAACGGAAACGCACCGTTCCAGCTCTCCTTGCCCTCTGTCTCGCCGCTGTAGGGATCAATGCGGTACAGGTCACCGCACTGGTAGAAGCTCGTCAGGGCGGTTCCCCGATGCACCACGACGTCGGTGCTCGAGGCGTCTTTGAGCATGGTCCGGGCACCCCACCCGTGGTCGGCCTTGGCCAGCGACAAGGGTTCGGCAATTCCGGGCCACAGCGAGCCGTCGGCTTCCTGCTCGGCCTCGAACGCCTCGGTGCGCACGAAGCGGTTGCGGTAGAACGCCTTTCCGTCCCGGAAGCCGACAATCTGCAGCATGCCGTCACCTTCGAACGGGTGGTAGAACTTCAGCGCCGGGTGCAGCGGGTTCTCGGTGTTGCGCAGATAGATGCCGTCGAGGTCGGCCGGAATCTCGCCCTCGACGACGGTCAGGTCCTCGGCGCGCCATTCGGTGGTCTGCGGCCGCCACGGACCGGTGCGGTACGGGTGGTCGTCGTCCTCGGGAAGGGTGGAGAGGAATTTTCCGATGATTTCCACGTCCATCAGGCGACTGCTCCGATCACGAAACTCACAGTGGTGGCGGTACTTCCGCCGATGTTGAGCGTTCCGAACCGACGGGCTCCCTCGACCTGGTAGTCGCCGGCGAGCCCGCTGACCTGTTTGGCGGCGTCGAGCATCATCCGGATCCCGGTTGCGCCCACGGGATGTCCGCCGCCGATCAGTCCGCCGCTGGGATTGATCGGCATCCTGCCGCCCATCTCGATATCACCGGACTCGATCGCCTTCCACGACTCCCCCGGTCCGGTCAACCCGATGTGGTCGATCGCCAGGTACTCACTCGGGGTGAAGCAGTCGTGTACTTCGAAGCCGTCGATGGCGTCGAGGTCGACGGCGGCGCGGCCGAACGCCTCGTGGACGGCACTGCGGACATGGGGCAGCACGTAGGGATTGCCGGCGTCGCGGTCGAGTTTCTGGCGCAACCCCAGTCCGACGGTTCGGTGCCCCCAGCCCTCGATGCGCCCGATCGGCCGCACCCCGGGATGCTCGGCCAGGAACTCATCGCTGACCAGAACCACTCCGGCGCCGCCGTCGGTCATCTGGCTGCAGTCGAAGCGGCGGATGCGGCCCTCGATGGGCGGGTTGACCGCGTCGTCGCCTCCTGCGCCGACAAGGTCGGGCACCTGCCACTCGCGGGTCTGGGCGTTGGGATTGCGCCGGGCGTTGGCAAAGTTCACCGCGGCGATGGCCCGCAGGTGTGTGTCGTCGAGGCCGAATCGCCTGTCGTACTCATCGGCGACCTGGTCGAACATGTACGGCCACATGTAGGCGGCGTCCTGACCCTCGTGGCCGGTCCAGGCCGCGGCCCCCAGGTGCTGGGCCGCGAGGTCGCCGGGCACGGTCTTCTCCAGTTCCAGGCCGACGACCAGGGCGGTGCGGTAATTGCCGGCCCGTAGGTCGGCCATCGCGGCCAGGGCGGCGACACTGCCCGACGCGCACGCCGCCTCGTGGCGGGTCGCCGGGGTGTCCCACAGACCCTCGTGCACCGTGGCCGGCATGGCCCCCAGCTGACCCTGGCGGGCGAACATCTCGCCGAACGCGTTGGCCACGTGCACCACCTCGATGTCGGTGGCGTCGATCATCGCCTCGGCCAGTGTGTGGTCGATGACCTCGCGGGTCAGATCCGCGAAGTCGTGGCTTTCGCGGGTGAGGTTGCGGGCGAAGTCGCTCTGGTACCCGCCGAGAATCCAGACATTCGTCACCGCTGCGAAGTTACTACAACTAAGAGAGTGACGGAATGCGGCGATGCGGAGAGCCGTCCCGGGTCAGTCAGGAGGACGCGTCGAGTGGCAACTGAATCGTGGCCAGGAGGGCGCGGTGGTCGGAGCCCTTGATGGTGATGGTCCGCACCGACGACGCGACGGCGTTTCGGGTCAGAATGTGGTCGATGGTGATCACCGGCGGCAGGGCGATATCGGCTTTGAAGGTGGGACCAAAGCCCGACCCGGTCTCTTCCACCGCGTCGCGGTAGCCGTTGGTCAGCAGGTCCCGGAACTGACGCATGTTGGATGTGCTGTTGTAGTCGCCACCGATGATCACCCCCGCCGGTCCGGCCTCCTTGGCGAAATTGTCCAGCTGCGCCTTCGCGCCGGCCATCCCCCGATTCCAGTCGGCAATGGTGTTCTCATCCCCGGCAAGCGGGGACATGACGTGCACTGCGGCCAGTACCGGCTCGGCCGGCAGACCGGGAACTGCGACGCGCACGGCGGGCATGCGGACGCCACGGTGCCCGGGTGCCGTCAGCGGAGTGATCGGATACCGGCTCCAGATGCCGATACCGCCCGCGCCGGACCCGGGCTTGAGGTACGAGTATGGGAAGACGGCGTCGATCCCTGCTTGTTTGAACCGCTCGACCGCCTCGGGGGTGAGTTCCACCGCCGAGATCAGGTCCGCGTCCCGGGTGGCCAACGACACGAATTGGGCCGGGTCGGCTCGGCCGTAGCGCAGGTTGGACGACAGCACCCGGACTTCGGCGGCCCGTTGCACGTGCTCAGGCGATCCGAAGAAATACCACGACAACTGGACCACCGTCGTCGCGGTGAGTAGGAAGACGCCGATGATCGACAGGACCGGGCGACGGCAGACGATTGCCAACACCAGACCCACCAGGGCCGCCAGGGGCAGGAAGGTCGCCCCGACGGCGATGATCAGCCGAAGCATGCTCGACACCGGTTGGACCCGAAATACGACGCCGAGGGCACTGATCACCAGCAGGAGAACCGCGATTGCGGTCAGTACCGCACGTGATCCGCCGCTCAGGCGGCTCGGGGCCCGTCTTTGATGCCTCACACGCTCCGGCAACTGCGTTAATCCTTCCGGCGGCTCGCGACATCACCGACGTGCCCCCGGCATGATTCGAACATGCGACACCGGCTTTAGGAGAGCCGTGCTCTATCCCCTGAGCTACGGGGGCGGTCGGCTGGTAAGCCTACCGGCCTTGCCGACGGCCCCGTATCGGGTGTGGTTCAGCGGGCGTAATCGGTGCCGCAGAGCGCGGCCAGATAGTTGTGACCGCGTGCCGGCGCATCCTTCGGATAGTTCTTGCGGATCCAGGACGTAACCCGGGAAGCCAATGGTGTAGAGACACGTTCGTGCACGGTCGTCACCGCCTTTCGCCATCTGCCGTTCGCTGGCGGATCAGCGCAATGCGCTGATCACCTGTGCGAAGTAGTCCCCATGGTAGTCCTGCACCGTGAAGTAGGTCACCCCGTATGTGTCGCGGTGCCCGATCAGCGTGTCGGCGATGTGCCGTGGAGATCCGCTCAGCACGCTGGGCATGGCCAGCAATTCGGCGTCGCTCGTGTCCGGTTCGTAGGCGCGAGTCAGGGTGAGATCGGGGATTCCGGTGGCATCGGTCGGCACTGCGGTGATCGCGAGGTTCAGTTCCAGATCGTGGAAACGTTCCCCGGCGGCCGCGCGGACGAAAGCCACCCGGTCGCCGAGTGGGTCGACGGCGTTCGAGCCGGCGCTGCCTCCGCTGAACCCGATGATGTCGGCGTGCCGGGCAGCCATGGTGAGCACCCGGTCGCCGTTGCCGGCGATGAGGACCGGGACCTCGGGAATAACCCCCTTGAGGTGATCGACAGTCCGGGACAGATGGCTGACCCGCTCCCCGGCGCTCGGGTAGGGGATGCCGGCGGCCTCGAACTCCTCACGGACGTAGCCGGTGCCGAGACCGAGTTCGAGCCGACCGCCGGACAGCACCTCGACCTCGGATGCGTCGCGCGCGAGCAGGGCAGGTGAATAGAAGGCCGCGTTGAGAACATAGGTGCCGACCCTGATGGTGCTTGCCGCGTTCGCGGCCGCGACCATCGCGGGGAAAGGCGCAGGGGCGCCGAGGTGGTCGGGGAAGTGGACGACGTCGTAACCCAGATCCGCGAACCGCCTGACCTTCTCGCGCAGTCGGTCCGCCGATCTGATGGACCGCAATCCGATTCCGAATCGAAAACTCCTGGCCACTGAGCCATGCTGAGCGGGCGGCACGGTGTGGATGCTCAGCTGAGCGGAAGTTCGGCGATCACCGCTCCGGTGGGCTGTGTCGAACCACCGCCGGGCTCCACAGTGAACTTCAATGTCGTTGAATCCCCGAGGTTTTCCAGTACCGCAGTGGTGGATGGGGCGACCGCCTTGGCGTCCATCGTTCCCGCCGACGTTTGCCCTTGCGGGCTCACCAGCCACATCTGATAGACCGTCCCGGGCGACGGCGGCGGAACGTCGTTCATGACCAAGACGCCGGCATCGCGGTCGCGGGAGAACACCACGGTCGCGGTACCGCCGGCCGGGATGGCGCCGTAGACGGTGTGGACGTCGGCGGCGGAGAACACCTGCTGGGCCGTCGACTGCGGCGCCGGTGCGGTCGGCCGCAGCGACACCCCGATCCCGATGGCGGCCGCACCGACCACTACCGCGGCCGCGGCGGACAACACCGAGGTGCGCCACCGGCGCCGGGCAGTCGGGAGTGTCCGCACGTTGTCGGCGGCCACCGCTGCGAGCATTCGCTGGCGCAATTCGACCGGCGGTTCCTGGGCATCGGCGGCCGAGACCACCGCCATGGTCTCGCGGACCGCGCGGACCTCGTCATAAAACGCGTCGGCGACCGGCAGTGCGGCCGAGGCCAGCTTGCTCTCGATTTCCTCGCGCTCCCCATCGGATACCGCGTCGAGGGCATACGGGACCGCCAGATCCAGGAGGTCGTCGTGAAATGTGCCAGTCATCTCAGCCTCCTCACCGCACGCCCAGGCAATTGCGCAGGCCGCGAAGCCCATCGCGCATCCGGGACTTGACCGTCGCAAGGTTGGCAGACAGGCGCTCCGAGACCTGCACGTACGTCAGCCCCTGGTAGTAGGCGAGTTCGATGCACTCGCGCTGTATGTCGGTGAGTCCGTTCAGACAGGCGGTGACGCGCCGCCGGTCCTCGCCGGCCAGCACCGCATCGGTGACGTTGTCGGACTCCCGTTCCACCGTTGACGCGCCGTAGCGTGAATCCCGTTGGGACGCGGCCTGCTCGGATCGCACCCTGTCGACCGCACGCCGATGAGCCAGCGTGAGCATCCAGGCCAGCGCGCTGCCGGAAGCGGGGTCGTAGCTCTCCGCGGTCCGCCAGACCTGCAGATAGACGTCCTGGGTGGTCTCTTCGCTGTAGCCGCGGTCGCGCAGCACCCGGCACACCATCCCGTACACGCGGGAGCGCGTGGCGTCGTACAGTTCGGCGAACGCCGCGGAGTCATGATGGGCCACTCTGCGCAGCAAGGCGTCGAGGTCGGTGCTGCTCACCGGCGCATGTCCCTGATAATCGGTGCCATCGACGCGAAGCGTAACCGGCCGGTCAAGCAATTGCGTCACGACGGCGCCCACGAACGGGTGTTTGCCCCCCATCCGGACGCCGCAGAGCGGACTGACGTGCGTGCGGGGCGTTCGGCCGGTTGGGCGACCGGGCGAGCGGCTGCGGGGTGGCCGTGCCACCGCAACACCATGTGCTGGAAAAGCAGACTCAGCCGGGCCCTCTGCGGGGCAAACGGATGCGTGAGCTGCAGCAACAGCACCCGGGCCGGGGAAGCCGGCCGCCGGCCCCCGCGCCACGTGGCCACCAGCGCGGCATGGTTGTCCCGGTGCAGCGAGATGGTCAGGTCCAGCGTGTCGGTGGGTCGCGGAACCCGTACGAGGAAGTAGCCGTCGTCGGCGGCGAAGGGTGCGTTGCGCAACTCCTCCGACACCGCCATCGGTCCGTCCTCGGCGGCGGGCAGGACGTAGGCGCTCCGGTTGCCGCGGGTGTCCTGGACCTCGGCGACGACGCACCGCACGGCACCGGCGGCGTCATGGCACCAGAACAGGCTCAGCGGGCTGAATGCCCGGCCGAGAACGCGCGGCGTCAGCAGAGCGGTGACCCGTCCGCCCGGAATGAACACGCCGTTGCGGGCCAGGACCGCGTCGACCCGTTGGCGCAGAGTGCTCTCCGGCGGCCCGTCGAAGTGGTCGGCGGCGTCGAACCGTGCGAACGCCCGGAGCATCCGGGGCATCTGGGGCAACTCGTCGACGTCGACGTACCAGCTGTAACTGCGGTGCTCGCCGTAGTGCTGAACCGGGGATCTGTGCAGGTGAGTGACCCGGGTCGGGTAGATCGCGGGAGTCAGCGTCGCTGCCACTGAAGTCTTTGCGGTTTCCACGTGTGCAATTCGGTGCAGCCGCCGGATTGGATGGGTCTGTGACGCAGATCTCCGGGGCGTCCGGTGTTATCGCGTGATCAGCCAGATCAGCGTGGCATTGAGCAGTGTGATCAATGCGGTCACCGACCAGGCGAGAGTGGTGGTGAGTCGGCTGTTGGCGTCACTACCCATCACCGTGCGATCGCCGGTCAGTCGCACCAGGGGGACCAGCGCGAACGGTATCCCGAACGACAACACCACCTGGGAGAGCACCAGCGCCCGGGTGGGGTCTACCCCGCTGGCCAGCACCGCCAGCGCCGGCACGAGAGTGACCAGTCGGCGGACCAGAACCGGATACGTCCTGCGCAACAATCCCTGCATGATGATCGCGCCCGCATAGGCGCCCACCGACGTGGACGCCAGGCCGGAGGCCAGCAGGCCGACCGCGAAGAACAACGCGACCGTCGGTCCCAGCGCCGCGCCGACCGCCGCGTGCGCACCCTCGATGGTGTCGGTGGCATCGCGTCCACGCAGGTTGTTGGCCGCCACCAACAGGAGGGCCAGGTTCACGCTGCCGGCCACGAGCATCGCGATGCCGACGTCCCACCGGGTCGCGCGCAGTAGTCGCGCCCGGCCGGCCCCGGCCTCGGGATGGCCATGGCGGTCGCGGGCGAGTGCGGAGTGCAGATACACCGCGTGCGGCATCACCGTCGCCCCCAGCATCGCGGTGGCCAGCAGCACGCTGTCCACCCCGTCGAACCGGGGGATCAGCCCGTCGGCCACCGCGGCGGCCGGCGGCGGGTTGACCACGAGGCTGGCCAGGAAGCCGATCGCGATGACCAGCAGCAAGCCGGTGATGACACGCTCGAACACGCGCTGGCCGCGCCGGTCGCCGAGGGTGAGCAGCACCAGCGAGACCAACCCGGTGATCACGCCGCCGAGAACCAGGGGCAACCCGAAGAGCAGGCGCAGCGCGATCGCGCCGCCGATGATCTCGGCGACGTCGGTGGCGATGGCCACCAATTCGGCCTGCAGCCAGTAGGCGATCCGGCCCGGCGTACTGGTCCGGTCGCGCACGGCCTCGGGCAACGTGCGGCCGGTGACAAGTCCGAGTTTGGCGCTCAGATACTGCACCAGTCCGGCCATCGCATTGGCAGCGACGATGACCCAGACCAGCAGGAAGCCGAACTTGACGCCCGCACTGACGTTGGCCGCGATGTTTCCGGGGTCGACGTAGGCGATCGCCGCGACGAAGGCTGGTCCGAGCAGCGACCAGCCCCGGTTCGCGGGACGATGAAGGTTGGCCGTGCTCAATAGCCGAGCCAGATCCCGCCGCCGCCGAGGCCGAACGCGGGCATCCCGACACCGCCGAATCCCCAACCCGGCCACGGGTTGCTGAACGCCGGATTCGGCGTGGTGATGATCGCGGAATGCCCCGGGGTCTCGCAGATCCTGGTGAACGGACCGATATCCGTGCAGGCCGGCACGGCTCCCGCGGGAGGCGCCCACTGCAGCGCGGCCGCGAGGGCGACACCAATCGTGGCAGCCGACAGCAGGGCCCGAAAAACGTTCTGGCGCAAGGCCACCATGACGTCCTCCCCGGCAGTCGCCCTAACCAGCAGCGTACAACCCCTTGCCGGTCACCAGCGGCAGGTCCAGCGTCGTGCAGATGCCCGGTTCGGCCGCCACGACGGCGGGGATCGCGTTCACGATGCGCATGGCGGTGGCCAGCACGCCGGCGTGGTTGTGGTCGCCATTGGGGCTACTCAGGCACAGATCCAGGGCGTAGCTCGGCTCGCCGGTGATCTCGATGCGGTAATTGCCGCCCTCCTGGGCGGGCTGCGGCCACTCGGGGCAGAGGTCGTCGCGCAGTCGGGTGATGTGCTCGAGCACCACCGCAGGCGCTCCATCCACCAGGCCGATCACCTCGAAACGCAGGGCGGCGGCGGTGCCTTCGGCGATATGGCCCGACGCGATGTCGAAGGCCTCCGGGGCCGGTTCCCGGACGTACATCTCCTCCAGGCCGTCGAGTTCCAGACCCAGGCCGGCGGCAAGTTGCCGCACCACCGAACCCCACCCGATGCTGAGCACGCCCGGCTGGAGCAGCATCGGGATCTCATTCATCGGCTTTCCGAACCCCATGACGTCGAACATCACCGTCGCACTGTCGTAGGTGGCGTAGTTGATGATCTCCATGCAGCGCACCTGCTCGATGCTCTGGCAGGTCCCGGCGAGCGCCAGCGGCAGGAGGTCGTTGGCGAAGCCGGGGTCGATCCCGTTGACGTAGACGCTCGAACCCCCTTCGCGGGCAGCATCTTCGATCGGCTTGACCATCTCGTCGGGAATCACCTGCCACGGCCACTGCAGGAACACCGGCCCGCTGCCCACCACGTTGACCCCGGCCGCCAGGATGCGCCGGTAGTCCTCGAGCGCCTCCATCAGCCGGTTGTCGGCCATCGCGTTGTAGACGGCGCAGTCCGGCTTGGTCGCCAGCACGGCATCCAGGTCGGTGGTGGCGATGATGCCCGTCGTCATGTCCAAGCCGACGAGTTCGGCGGCGTCCTTGCCGGCCTTCGCCTCCGAGGAGACCCAGACGCCGGTGAGTTCGAAGGCGGGATTGGTGATCAGTGATCGGAGCGCGTGAGTGCCGACGTTCCCGGTACCGATCTGCGCGACGCGGATGGGCATTGCTCTCCTTCGGTTGTTGCTTACAGGTCTGGGATCGGGAGGTCGAGGTTGGGCACGATCAACCCGCCGTCGACCTCCAGCATCTTGCCGGTCAGGAAACTGGCCGCCGGGGATGCCAGATAGACCGCCGCCGCGGCGATGTCGATCGGTTCGCCGAGGCGCCGCATCGGGGTGGCCTTCTCCATGGGTCCGCGCAGGGCATCGTTGGAGGCCACGATCTCCAGCGCGGAGGTCATGATGGATCCGGGCGCGATGGCGTTGACCCGGATGCGCGGGCACAGGTCCAGCGCAGTGAGCCGGGTGTAATGCGCCAGTGCTGCTTTGGCGGTGCTGTAGGCGGCGAACCCGCGACCGGCCAGTCGGCCCATCGTCGAGGAGATGTTGATGATGTTGCCGCCGCCGGAATGCTCCAGCATCAGCGGAATCGCGGCGACGGTGAGCGCGTGCGCGGTCAGCACGTTGAAGGTGAAGGCGTCCCGCATCTCCTTGACCGAGGTGGTCAGCAAGGTGTTGGGCATGCTGCCCCCGACGTTGTTGACGACGATGTCGAGGCGGCCGAAGGCCGCTACCGCTTGGCCGGCCAGTTCCGCGGTGGCCTCGGGCTGGGAAAGGTCGGCCACCACGATGTGGGCGCGCCGGCCGAGGGCGTGCACCTGGGCGGCGACATCCTCCAACTCCGAGGCGGTCCGGGAGGAGATCAGCACGTCGGCGCCCACTTCGGCGAAGGCGACGGCGATCGCGGCCCCGAGGCCGCGACCTGCCCCGGTGACGACGGCTACCTGTCCGTCGAGGCGGAATCTGTCAAGGATCACCTGGTTTGTGTAACACGTTTCGGTGACGGTGTTCTATTTCTCGACTGGGGCCGCTCTATTTCTTGGCGGGCGCCTTGCGCGGAGCCGCTTTCGCGGCGGTCGCCTTGGCGGCCGTGGTCTTCTTGGCGGGCGCCTTTTTCACCGGCTGATCGGCCACCGGCTGATCGTCCGGTTCAGCCTCGGGGGCCTGCTTGCGTGCGGCCGACTCCTCGCGTCGGCGCTTCACGCTGGCCTCCAGTTTGGCCAGCAGGTCGGAGACGTCCTCGGTCTCATCGAGGCGGGCGGGCTTCTCCTCGGTGGCGAACGCCTGACCGCCGGCCAGCTTGGACTCGACGAGTTCCTCGAGTTGCTCCTGATAGGTGTCGGTGTACTGCTCGGGATGGAAGTCGTCGGCCATCGACTCGACCACCTGGCCGGCCATCTTCAACTCGGCCGGCCGGACTTCGACGTCGGTGTCCAGCGACGGGAAGTTCGGGTCGCGGATCTCGTCGGGCCATAGCAGGGTGTGGATCACCATGACGTTGCGCTTGGAGAAGTCCTTCACGCGCAGTGCCGCCAGTCTGGTCTTGTTCCGCAACGCGAAGTGGACGATGGCGACCCGGTCGGTCTCTGAAAGCGCTTTGGCAAGCAGCACATAGGATTTCGAGGACTTGCCGTCCGGCTCGAGGTAGTAGCTGCGGTCGAACATGATCGGGTCGAGGTCGGATGCGGGGACGAACTCGAGCACCTCGATCTCGTGGCTGCGTTCCTCGGGGAGGGTGGCGATGTCCTCGTCGGTGATCACCACCGTCTGGCCGTTGTCGGCCTCGTAGGCCTTGGCGATGTCGCGGTACTCGACCGCCTCGCCGCACTCCTCGCAGACTCGCTTGTACTTGATGCGGCCGTTGTCCTTGGCGTGTACCTGATGAAACTTCAGGTCGTGGTCCTCGGTGGCGCTGTAGACCTTCACCGGGACGTTCACCAGACCGAAGGCGACGGACCCTTTCCAAATGGAGCGCATCCGATCAGTATGCCCAGCAATCGGCGAATATTTCGGAGGTCTCAGCGCCCGGACACGTTGGGAGGCGTGGGGCCGAGGGGGGTGACCACGGGTAGGTTCTGCGGAAGCAGGCCCAGAGGAGCGACGACCGGCTGGTTCTGGGGAGTGAGGCCCAACGGGACGTTCGGGTTGGCCCCCGCGGCATCGCCGAAGAACCCTTCGAGCGGATTGGCGACGCACTCGCCCGCCTGCGCCACCTGGCCACTGCAGTTCGGGACAAGTATTTCCGGGTCGGCGCCGGCGGCAGGTGCGGCGAGAACCGATGCTCCCAGAAGTGACGCTGCCAGCAACCTGATCATTGGCCCACCGTACAGCGGGTAATACCGTGAGGTGGTGATCGATGTGTGGCCTCCGGGGGCGACGACGGGACCACTGGTCACGCTGACCAATCCGGACAAGGTCCTCTACCCGGCCACCGGCACCACCAAGGCGGATCTGTTCCGCTACTACACGACCGTCGCCGAGGCGATGGTGCCGCACATCGCCGGGCGGCCGGCCACCCGGAAACGCTGGCCCAACGGCGTTGACGGCACGGCGTTCTTCGAGAAGGAACTGGCGAAGTCCGCACCGGCGTGGCTGCATCGCGGCACCCTGGCGCACAAGTCGGGCGACACCGTCTACCCGGTCATCGACAGCTCCCTCGGCCTTGCCTGGATCGCGCAGCAGGCCGCGTTGGAAGTCCATGTGCCGCAATGGCGTTTCGGCGCCGACGGTCGGCCCGGTCTCGCCAACCGACTGGTATTCGATCTCGACCCGGGCGAGGACGTGAGCATGGCCGCGCTCTGCGAGGTGGCTCACGCGGTGCGGGAATTGATGGACGACATCGGCTTGCGGGTCTATCCGCTCACCAGCGGCAGCAAAGGGCTGCATCTGTACGTACCGCTGGCCGAACCGCTCCGCAGCGACGGCGTCGCACTGCTGGCCCGGCGGGTGGCCCAACAGCTTGAACAGGCCATGCCCGCATTGGTGACCGCCACCATGACCAAGAGTCTGCGGGCGGGCAAGGTCTTCCTGGACTGGAGCCAGAACAATGCCGCCAAGACGACGATCGCCCCGTACTCGTTGCGCGGCCGACAGACTCCCACTGTCGCGGCGCCGCGCACCTGGGAGGAACTCAGCGGTCCGGATCTGAGGCAGCTTCAGTACGACGAGGTGCTGACGCGGTTCGCCGAACACGGGGATCTGTTGGCGGGGTTGGACGACCGTGCTGTGGACCCGCTCACCGCCTACCGCAGTAAGCGGAATCCGCGAAAGACCCCGGAGCCCGTCCCGGATGTCGCCGGCCGGGCGGCTCCGGTCCCGGCCGAGACTCCGCGGGCCGGAAACCGGTTCGTCATCCAGGAGCACCGCGCCCGTCGGCTGCACTACGACTTCAGGCTCGAACGCGACGGCGTCCTGGTGTCGTGGGCGGTGCCCAAGAACCTGCCCGACAGTCCGGCGGTCAACCACCTCGCCGTGCACACCGAAGATCACCCCCTGGAGTACGCGACCTTCGAGGGCGCCATTCCCAAGGGCGAGTACGGCGCCGGGAAGGTCGTCGTCTGGGACTCAGGCACCTACGAGGCGGAGAAGTTCACCGTGTCCGGCGGGCCGGACGGCAAGGGCGGTGAGGTGATCGTCGATCTGCACGGCCGGCGGATCTCCGGTCGCTATGCGCTGATTCAGACCGACGGCGATCAGTGGCTGGCACACCGGATGAAGGAGCAGCCTGCCGCCGCGCAGATCGCCGACGGGCCGCCGGCCGCCGATGAGGCCCCAGCCGCCACATCCCGGTTGGCCGAATTCGCACCGATGCTCGCCACCCTCGGGTCGGTCGACAAGATGACCGCCGACCAGTGGGCCTTCGAGGGCAAATACGACGGCTACCGCATGCTGGTCGAAGCCAACCACGGCACGCTTCATCTGCGGACGCGCAACGGTCGGAACGTCACCCGGGAATACCCGCAGTTGCAGTCGCTGGCCGGAGCCCTCACCGAGCACGACGTCATCCTCGACGGTGAGGTCGTTGCGCTGGATTCCCACGGTGTCCCCAACTTCAGTGAGATGCAGAACCGGGCGCGGGCAACCCGAATCGAGTTCTGGGCCTTCGATATTCTCAGCCTGGACGGCCGCTCGCTGGTGCGGGTGAAGTACCGCGACCGCCGCCGACTCCTGGAGGCCTTCGCGGCGGGCACCGGCCTGACGGTGCCGCCCCTGCTCGACGGGGATGGCCCAGATGCGTTGGCGTACTCCCGAAAACGCAAGTGGGAGGGTGTCGTCGCGAAAAAGTGGGACTCGACGTATCAGCTCGGACGGCGGTCGTCGGCATGGATCAAGGACAAGAACTGGAACACGCAGGAGGCGGTCATCGGAGGCTGGCGCAAAGGTGAAGGTGGGCGCTCCAGCGGGATCGGCGCACTGCTGCTCGGCATTCCCGAAGGCGGCGGATTGCGCTTCATCGGCAGGGTCGGAACGGGCTTCACCGAGAAGGACCTGGCGTCACTGAAAGCCATTCTGGCGCCGCTTCATACCGATCAGTCGCCGTTTGAGCCGGCGCTGCCGCGACCGGAGACCAAGGACGTGACCTACGTCCGGCCCGAACTCGTCGGCGAGGTCCGGTACGGCGAGATGACCTCGGATGACCGGTTGCGCCATCCGAGTTGGCGTGGGCTGCGTCCGGATAAGACGCCGGCGGATGTGGTCATGGAGGTGCCGGTCTCGCCCTGATCAGGTGAAGGGTGTTCAGCCCTGGTCAGGTGAAGGGCAATGCCCCCAGTGGGGCGTACCTGGCTCCGCGGAAGGCCCACCACACCAGCGCCATCTCGGACGCTCCGATGAGCAGGACAGGCCAGAACATCCCGGCGAGGGCCGACAGCAGGCCCGAATAGTCCGGTGCGGCAACGTGTTCCTCTCGAAACCAATCTGCTGCGACGAAAGTCGCCATGGCCACGAGACCGGCGACGATCAGATAGATGCCGTACCAGGGCATCAGCGGCTCCTTGACCGGTAGGGCCTTTAGGCCCCTCTTGGTTCTATGTTTGCACAGGATTCACCGGTTGGGCATGACGTAAAGCTGACGTGTCCTGTGAGTGAAAGGGCGACTGGCGGCCGAGATTCACCGCAACGGGTCCGGCGCCACCTGGATCGCGCCTGACTTCGCCGCCGCCTTGAGCTTGCCGAAGTCGGCCAGTGTCTTGTCGGCGTAGGCGTAGGACCACTCCACGACCGCCTCGCCCACGGCATCGCCGCCGCCGACGTAGCCCCGCAGCAGGGATGCATTCGCGCTCTGCGCATGGCCGCGCGCCAGTGCGTACGCACATGCTCCGGCGTACTCGCCGAACGAATCGGGGTCCAGTCCGGCGGTTTCCACCGATCCCTTCATGTCCTGGAACTGGCGGACGTAGTAGTCCCGGCCGCCGATCCGCAGCGTGCCGAGGAAGACGTCGGACATGGCCTGCAGGATCCGTTGCCCACCCACCACCCGGATGCCCTGCCCGAGGGCGGCGATCGGGGCACGAAGTGATTCGGGTTGTTGCCGCCCGCCGTACTCCTCGAGTACTGAGCGGTTGGCCTCCTTGACCTGCAGGATCAGGGGCGTCCCGTCCGGTCCGGTCAGGATCAGCAGATAGCTGCGGGTGCCGACGCTGCCCACTCCGACGACGCGCCGTGCGATGTCGGTCAGCTGGAAGTGCGAGAGCACCACCGCGATGTCGGACGGAACGCTGGTGAGGTATTCGCGGAACGACTCAGTCAGTTTCGCTTCATCTTTCACCTGGACATGTTGGAGCACCGGGGGCGCCTCGCGAAGACGGAAGCGGCCGTCCGGCCCGGCCTCCATGATCCGCTCGAAGACCCTTGTCGACGTCCTGGTCTGGGCTTTGCGCGCGGCGTCGGCGATGACTCTGCCGAGACCTCCCCGGGTCTGGTTCACATAGCGCTGCGGTTCCAGCCGAAGGTAGAAGCGGTCGAGGACGTTCATCTCCAGCATCGCGCGAAGGCCGTCCCGGTAGGAGTCGACCACGCTGTTCGCGATCTTGCGAACCGTCTTCTCCGGATAGCCCGCCTGCCGACCGCCCACGATCGCGCTGGTGGTGAGCCGCTTGACGTCCCACTCGGCCGGGGCCACCGAGGCTTCGTCGAAGTCGTTGAGATCGAAGATCAGCGTCCGCTGAGGCGAGGCGTACAGGCCGAAATTGGACAGATGCGCGTCGCCGCCGCACATCACCTCGATGCCACTCGAGGGGCCGTCCGCAAGGTCGGCGGCCATCAGTGCCGCCGACCCCCGGTAGAACGAGAACGGATCGACCAGCATCCGTGCGAACCGCAGTGGCACCAGATCGGGCGCCCGTGTGCGGTTCTGCTCCACCAGGATCTCCACGGGATCGCGGTTGGACGGCACCAACTGGGCCAGGGTCCGCCGCGGGACGACCTTCCGAAGGGCGCGCCCGCGGGCAACGTCATCCTCGACATTCTCGTAGGCCACCAAACGCTCCCGCAGTGGCCTGCTCACGTCCTCCATAGCCGGAGCCTATCCGCGCAGATCCTTGCCGGTGTCAATTCGGCCGGCGCAGGATCGGCCGCAACGTGTCCAGCACAGCCGGGTCCTCGATGGTCGACGGAACCGGTTCGTCGTGACCGTCGGCGATACCCCGCATGGTCTTGCGCAGGATCTTCCCCGATCGGGTCTTCGGCAGGGCGGGGACCACGTCGACGGCACTGAAGCAGGCGACCGCACCGATGGAATGGCGCACTGCGGCAACGAGTTCGGCTTCCAAGCCGTCAG
>CAISDL010000126.1 GCA_903884065.1 uncultured Actinomycetes bacterium
GCCTCGGAGGTCTCCTCGAAGCCGGAGCGCAGCAGACCGCCGCGGACTCCGATGGTGGCCTGACTGACGCCGTCGGGCAGAGCCTTCGGGATGCGGACCGACGGAATCTCCCCGGTCATGACTGCTTCCAGGGCAAGCCCTCCGCGCGCCAACCGGTCGCACCGCGGTGGCCCTGCTCGTCGAGTTGGCCCTCGAAGCCGTCGAGCATGTTGTAACAGGGCCCGATTCCGGCCGCGGTGGCGATCTCGGCGGCGGGGATCGAGCGGTTGCCCGAGCGGCACAGGAAGATCACCGGACGCTCGCCGGTGATGCCGGCCGCCATCAGATCGGCGAGAAATCCCTCATTGCGCTGGCCGTTGCCGTGGGTCCATTCGGCGAACACCACCTGGCGGCCCAGTCCGGAAAGATCCGGTACACCGACCCACTTCCATTCGGAGTCGGTGCGCACATCAACCAACACCGCGTTGGGCTCCTCGTTCAGCAGAGACCAGCTTTCCTGCGGGGTGATGTCTCCGGCGTAGGCATGCCCTTGCGTCATCGTAATCGGCCTTTCACCTGGTACTTCTGGGCCGCCCTAGGTGCCGATATCATCGCCTGACACCACGCCCCCGAGCGGACGGTTTTCGAGCCGCACCCATTGTCCCATCGGCCGACCCGCAGCGCCCCGTCAACCCTCGCGGTCTCAGACTCTCGGTCGCCTGGCCCATCTGCCCTTCGGCCGATATTAGCGAGGCCCCGGCGAGCACACCGTCCAGGCGCCGTTCTCCCGGACGAACGTCATCGGCGTGCTGATCTTGTCGTCGACGGCTTTCTCGAAGTGGTAGACCACCGTGGCGGTGGCCCGGTCGCCGGCGGCGGTGAATCCCGTGACGTCATCGACGAACCGATTGCCCTTGGCGGTCTTGGACTGCCGTTGGTCGGCGAGCACCTGGGTCTCGGTGCCCTGTTGGGCGACACAGGTGAAGCTGCGGAAGTCGGCGTAATTCTCGCGCTGCAGCGCGTCGTTCTGGGCGACGACCGCGCGACCCACCTGACCCTCGTCGGGAACCTCCTCGCCCCGGACCAACCGCAGGACCCACATCGCGCCGAGCGCGACCACGACGATCGCCAACGCGATCGCAATCGGCATGAACGTCGGCCGGTCAGCGGCGGGTTCGGTCATAGCTGCCCAGAATAGGCGGCCCGGATCAACGGTCGGGCCAGTGCCAGGCGGGCTCGTCGAGCAACCCCTGCCCGTCGACCACCGTCTGCCCGTTGTCCTTGACCAGTCGCAGCAATTCCACGTCGCCCTCGGCCAGTTCGGTCACGGCCGCCACCAACGGGGCGGAGTGAGTGACGATGACGATCTGGGACAGCTCGCAGGCCCGGGTGATCAGCGCCCCCAACGCCGGCAGCAGGTCCGGGTGCAGGCTGGCCTCCGGCTCATTGAGCACGGTGAGTTCGGCGGGCCGCGGCGAGAGCAGCGCAGCCACCCACAACAGGTAGCGCAAGGTGCCGTCGGACAATTCGGCGGCGGTCAGCGGCCGGATCATCCCTGGCTGGCGCAGCGCGAGTTCGAAGAGGCCGTCGCGGACGTTGACCTCGACCCGGCTGCCCGGGAACGCCGCGTCCACCGATTCGGCCAGCGCGGCGGCGTCGCCGATTTCGGCGATGGTCTGCCACGCGGCAGCCAGATCCGCGCCGTCGTGGCTCAAAACCATTGTGCGGGTTCCGATCCGGGCCGCACGGGCCGGTGCGGCGCTATCGGTGCGGACGTGGTCGTAGAACCGCCATGACCGCATCCGCTCGCGCAGCGCCAGCACCTCGGGCGCATCCCGCGGGTCGGCAACTTCGCTGACCATGCTGTCGTAGGGCCGCAGCAGGGTGGACGCGGTCCGCCAGCTTCCGTCGTCTCCGCGCACCCGCGCCATGCGACCGGAACGCTCGGCCATCAGCCCCGCCGGGCGAAGCCAGGGCCCGGCCCACACCGCCTCGGACTTGATTTCCGGGTCCAGCCCGAAGGCGGTGTTGCCCTCCTGCGGCAGACCCAGGTCGACGGCATAGCCGACCTCGTCACCGGCGAACCCGAGCTTGAGGCTGACCGGGCCCTTGCGTCCGGGACCGGCCCACATCGTCGATGCCAGCCCACCCTCGCGGGCGAGCGCGTTGACCGCGCCGTTGCGGGCCATGTCGGCCAGCAGTCGCAGCGACCGATAGAGACTCGACTTGCCACTGCCGTTCGGTCCGGTCACCACGGTGCACCCGCGAAGCGGCACCACCAGATGGCGCAACGAGCGATAGTTCGCGACGGCAAGGGTGTCCAGCACGGACAAGACCCTAGCCACGGGCGATGATGTCGGCATGCACCGCGCAACAGAGCCCCGTCATCTGCTGTGGGAACGGATCGGCGCACTGGTCTCCGGCCGCCGCTCCTGGATACTGGCCTTGCTCGTCGCTGCGATCGGCGGTGCACTGCTGGGCCTGATCCCGCAGACCGGCGCGGACCAGGCCTCGCCGGTGGTGCTGCCGAAGAGCGCCGAGTCCGTCCGGGTGAACGAACTGCTCAAACAGTTTCCGGGCGGGGACACCGCGCCGGTACTGCTGGTGATCACCCGGGCCGACGGCTCAGACCTCTCCCCCGAGGACCTGGGCGCCGCACAGCAGGCCCGCGACCGGATGGCCGGCCTCAGCGGAGTTGCGCCGGCGCCGCCGCTTCCGCTCATCCCGGCCGCCGACGGCAAGGCCGCCTTGGCGCCGTTGGCGCTCAGGAGCGACCTGACGGGCTTCGAACTGTCCGACACCGTCGTGGCGTTGCGCGATGCCGCCCGAAACGGCCTGCCCGATGGCGTGGTGGCCAACGTCACCGGCGGCCCGGCGTTCGGCGCGGACATCGCCAACTCGTTCGCCGGGGCTAACGTCAGTCTGCTGGCCGTCACCGGCGGCGTGGTGGCCCTGCTGTTGATCATCACCTACCGCTCGCCGGTGCTGTGGCTGGTGCCACTGCTGGTGATCGCGTTCGCCGACCGGATCGCGGCGGTGGTCGGGGCCGCAGTGGCCGAAGCCACCGGCCTGGGCGGGGACGGGTCGACGTCGGGCATCACCAGCGTGCTGGTGTTCGGCGCGGGCACCAACTATGCGCTGCTGTTGATTTCGCGCTACCGGGAGGAGTTGCGCAAGACTCCCGACCACCGGGCCGCCCTGAACACCGCGGTGCGGTGGGCCGGACCGGCAATCGTGGCCAGCAACGCCACCGTGGTGCTGGCACTGCTGACGCTGCTGCTGGCACAGTCGCCGACCACCCGCAGCCTCGGCATGCAGGCCGCCGCGGGCCTACTGGTCGCGGCGATCTTCGTGCTGCTGGTGCTGCCGCCGCTGCTGGCGCTGTTCGGCCCGAAGTTGTTCTGGCCCTTCGTCCCCCGGGCCGGCGGCGAGGAGATCACTACCACCGGCGCCTGGCACCGGGTGGCCGACTGGGTGTCCGGCCACGCCGGACGGGTGGCCGCGGTCTCGATCCTGGGCCTGGCCGTGCTGGCGACCGGCATCATCGGCACCCCGATCGGGCTGTCGCTGATCGACCAGTTCCGCGTGAAGGCCGACTCGGTGACCGGGTTCCAGACACTGGCCGAGCACTTCCCCAGCGGACAGACCGACCCCACCCGGGTGATCGCCCGCACCGAGAACACCGATGCGGTGACCGCCGCGATTCAGGGCACCGCGGGCGTCGCCTCGGTTCAGCCGGCCGGGGTGTCCGACACCGGACTGACCCAGTGGCAGGTGGTCCTCAACGCCGCGCCGGCATCCTCGGATGCCTTCACCACCGTTGCCGCGCTGCGGGATTCGGTACGCGCGGCCGACGCGCAAGCACTCGTCGGTGGGACCGATGCGCAAGCCCTGGACACCAAGCGGACCGCCGTGCGCGACCAGAAGGTCATCATCCCGGCGATCCTGATCGTCGTGCTGGCGGTGCTGTACGTCCTGCTGCGGGCGGCCTTGGCGCCCCTGGTCCTGGTCGCCACCACCGCACTGTCGACCTTGGCCGCACTCGGGCTGGGCAGTTGGGTCAGCATTCATCTACTGGGCTTCCCGGCACTGGACAACACCACGCCGCTGTTCTCGTTCCTGTTCCTGGTGGCACTGGGCGTCGACTACACGATCTTCCTGGTGAGCCGGGCCAAGGAGGAGACACCGATGTACGGCACCCGCGGCGGCATCGTGCGGGCGGTCTCTGCCACCGGTGCGGTGATCACCAGTGCCGGCATCGTGCTGGCGGCGGTCTTCGCCGTGCTGGGCGTGCTACCGCTGATCGCGTTGACCCAATTGGGCATCATCGTCGGCTTGGGCATCCTGCTGGACACCTTCGTGGTGCGAACCGTCGTCATCCCGGCGCTGTTCACCCTGATCGGCCCGAAGATCTGGTGGCCGGCCTTCCGCCCCGACGACATCGAGCGGACCGACGAGCTACCGGTGATCAGACATGCTGGTCGCCATGCCCGTGGTGATGATGGTGTTCCTCACCCCGATGCTCGAACCATCCCGCCCGTACCAGGAAGAGCACGCTGACGATCAGCACCCAGAGCGGGAAGGCCATCGTCAGCCACATGCTCTTCTCACCGCCGACGATGAGAGCCAGCGCCATCGTGTAGGTGCCTATCGTCAGCGAGCGTGGCATCAGCCCGGTGCGCAGCCAGATGGTCGCCAGCGACATCATGAACACCGCGGCCATCTTCAGTGCGTAGGTCTTGGACAGCTTCAGCAGCAGCATCTGGCCGAACACCCCGACTCCGGAGTCGGCGATCCCGCCACCGGAGTAGTGCCGGCTTTCGGCCAGCCCCGCGCCCACTGCCGCAGAAGCGAACATCATCGCGAGGAACAGCAGGCCACTGCCCAGCGTCACGGTCGCGAAGAAGCGGTCCTCGTAGCGCCCGAGGTTGGCGCGCACCACCCCGATGAACCACAGAAAACAGATGCCCGCGAACGGCATCAACTCGGCGGCCAGGCGAATCTTGTCGTTGCCGCTATCGATCCACTGCGAGCCCGGCTGCGCCCCCTCGGGCAACGACGAACGAATCAGGTAGATCACGGTGGCGAAAAGCACCGCGAACAGAACACCGGCCAGTGCGGCGGCGCGGGGGGTGGTGATGTGGCGGAGTCTGGACGAATGAGGTTCGGACACAGCAGACAGTGTGTCCCATTCGGGGGGCCGAGGCCGTCAACGGCCCGCCGGATTTCAAGGCTGACCGGGCAGCAACTGCACCATCAGCCCGTTGGCCTCGGCCAGCAGGGTGCCGTCGGGGTCGGTGAGTTCCGCATTGACGAACGTCTTGCGGCCCTCGACTTTCGACGCCCATCCGCGCATCGTCAGCGGGACGTCGATCGGGGTGACGTTGCGGTAATCGACGTGCAGGAAAGCGGTCCGACTGATCGGCCTGCCGATGGCGTGGATGATAATCCCGCACATCACGTCGAACATCATCGCCACCATGCCGCCGTGCACGGCGTTGTTGCCCCCCACGTGATAGCGGCTGTATTGCACACCGACCTCGACGAGTTCTGGGCTGAAGTCTCGGATCTGCCACGGCGGCATCAGCACGCTGCCCGCTCCGGGCAGGCTCGCGACCCGGCCGGCCGGCGCCGCGCCGCCGGGCACCTCATGCGGGGCGAGGTAGGCGATCAGGTCGTCGACGCGGTCGGCGGCCGCGTTCCAGTCGGGCGCGTCCGCGGCGACCGCGAGGTCCTGGGCGCGGCGGACGGCGGTGACGAACCGCCCGAAACCGGGAGGAGCGTCGAGCACCTGAAACCTCGGAAACCCACCGTGCTTGTCATAGTCGGGATCGAGCTCGCGCGGATCCCGCCCATCGGGCACAGCGGGATCGAGCTCGCGCGGATCCCGCCCATCGGGCACAGCGGGATCGGGCACAGCGGGATCGAGCTCGCGAGGGTCGGTGACACCGTCGCTCAACGCGGAGCCAGCACGTCTCGCCGAACGATGGTCTGATCGCGTCCAGGGCCGACACCGATGCACGAGACCGGTGCTCCGGCAAGCTCTTCCAGCCGCAGCACGTAGTCGCGGGCCTTGACCGGCAGGTCGTCGAACTCCTGCGCGCCCGAGATGTCCTCCCACCAGCCGGGCAGTTCCTCGTAGACCGGCACCGCGCGGGCGATATCGCTCTGGGTCATCGGCATGTCGTCGGTGCGCTTACCGTCGACCGTATACCCCACGCATACCGGAACGGTCTCCAGACTCGACAGCACGTCGAGTTTGGTCAGGAAGTAGTCGGTGATGCCGTTGACGCGGGTCGCATAGCGGGCGATCACGGCGTCGAACCATCCGCACCGGCGGGCGCGACCGGTTGTCACGCCGACCTCCCCGCCGGTCTTGCTCAGGTAGGCGCCGGCCTCGTCGAACAGCTCGGTCGGGAACGGACCCGACCCCACCCGAGTGGTGTACGCCTTGAGGATTCCCAGCACGGTGGTGATCCGGGTCGGTCCGATACCGGAGCCAACGGCCGCCCCGCCGGCGGTGGGGTTCGACGACGTGACGTACGGGTAGGTGCCGTGGTCGACGTCGAGCAGGGTGCCCTGGG
Organism: uncultured Actinomycetes bacterium; assembly: GCA_903884065.1. Lineage (GTDB taxonomy): Bacteria > Actinomycetota > Actinomycetes > Mycobacteriales > Mycobacteriaceae > Mycobacterium. The sequence continues at coordinate 6,564 of CAISDL010000126.1, forward strand.
AGCCCTCGAGCAGGACGGTCTCGCCGGACTCCAGAGCGCTGTTCAGCAGCAGTCGGGTGTCGGCGATGCGGTGCGCGAAGCCCTCCGCCTGGGCCAGCAGGGCATCGGTGATCTCGTTGGCGTCCAACGCTTTTCGGTTGTAGATCTTGACCAGCACCTGGTTCTTGAAATCCAGCGCGGCGCTGATCTTGGCGGCCAGCAGCTCGGGGTCGCGCACGTCGGCGACCCGAATGCCGATGCGGGCGATCTTGTCCTGGTAGCAGGGCCCGATGCCGCGGCCGGTGGTGCCGATCTTCTTACTGCCCAGGTACCGCTCGGTGACCTTGTCGATAGCGACGTGGTAGGGCATCAGCAGATGGGCGTCGGCGGAGATCAACAGCCCCGAGGTGTCCACCCCACGGTCGTCCAGCCCGCTCAACTCGGTGAGCAGCACGCCCGGATCGACCACCACACCGTTGCCGATGACGTTGGTGACCCCGGGCGTGAGGATGCCCGAAGGGATGAGGTGCAGCGCGAAGTTCTCCCCGCTGGGCAGCACCACCGTGTGGCCGGCATTGTTGCCGCCCTGGTAGCGCACGACCCACTGCACGCGTCCACCGAGTAGATCGGTGGCCTTTCCTTTGCCCTCGTCGCCCCACTGTGCGCCGATGAGCACGATTGCCGGCATGGGTGATCCCGCTCCGCTCCTGGCTATTGTGTCCAGCCGGTGCACTACCCTATCGGAGCGCAGCAGCAGGAGTGCCTGAGATGACCACCCAGATGAGAACCGGGATCACCGTGGTGGTGTTCGGCGACCGCCGGGTGCCCCGATCGCTGGCCACGTTGCCCGTGGTTCGCATCGACGATCCGGCCGAGGTCGACGCGGCGGCCGACGGCGGCCGGAGGCTGGTCGTGGTGGGTGACGAGGCGGATCTGGGGGCGGTTCTGTCCCGGTTGATGCGCAAAGACCTGCTGGATATCGAAGTGGCCCATGTGCGCCTCGGCGGCTGGGATCCGTTGCGCGTACGGCGGGCGCTGTCGGGCGCGGCGCGGCGTGTTCCGCTGATCCGCGACGACACCGGGTCCGTGCTGGTCGGCGCGGCGCGGTGGGTGCCGCCCGGTGGGTCCGACACGATCCACGGAGAGGCGGTCGTGGACGACACGGTGCTCTTCGATGGTGCGGCCACCGAAGTGCGGATCGAGCCGACGCCGCAGCTGCCGGGATTGCGGGCGACGGTGCTCGGCGGTTCCCGGCGCGGGTGGGTCACCGGGCGCGCGGCGCAGTTGGGAACCACCGGCGCGCTGGTGGTGCGCGACGGTGTGCCCGGCGCTCGCGAGGTGAAGCGGTCGACGTTCTACCGGCACACCACCGGTTGGCTGCGGGTCGACTGACTAGACGCCGACACGAGCCGGGCGGAACACCACCCGGGTTCCGTTGCGCGGCACGAGAACCGGTGCGGCGTGCCACGGCGGACTCTCCGGGCGGTCGCTGACCGCCTGGAGTTCGCCTTCCCGCAGCAGGGTGTGCAGCACGGTGATGAGTTCACACATCGCGAAGGCGGCACCGATGCAGCGTTTGATCCCGCCGCCGAACGGGATCCACGCCGAGGGCTGGGGCCGGGACCCCAGGAAGCGCTCCGGGCGGAACTCGTCGGGGTCGGGGTAGGCCTGCGGATCGCGGTTGATGACGTCGAGCAGGAGCACGATGCGGGTTCCCGGTGCCAGGGTGTAGTCGCCGAGTCGGTAGCGCCCGACGGTCATCCGGCCGGTGATGGGAGCCGGCGGCCACAGCCGCAATGTCTCGTTGATCACCGCCTCGGTGTAGGCGGTCTGGCCCGTCCCCGGATTGGACAAGGCCTCGGCACGTACTTTCTCCAGCACTTCCGGATGGTGCAGAAGCAGGTCGACCACCCAGGCCAGGGTGGTCGCCGTCGTCTCGTGTCCGGCGAGTACCAGAGTGACGAGGTCATCACGGATCTCTTTGTCCGACAAGCAGTCTCCATCTTCGGAGCGCGCATCGACGAGCATGCCCAGGATCCCGGCGTTGCGGTCGGGGTCGACTCGGCGAGCAGCGATCAGCGGCATCAGCACCTCGTCGATGCGCCGGTTGAGTCCGTTGAGCCGGCCCCAGAACCGCAGCCCGCCGAGCCGTCTCGCGGCGTACCGAACCGGGGTCTCCTCGGAGATCGCCAGGACCAGCAGTTCGTCGAACGGTTTCCCGATCCGGGCGACGTCGGCGGGTTCGCTGACTCCGAACATGATCCGCACGATCACGTCGAGGCTCAGTTCGCGGGCCGCCTCGAGTATCCGCATCGGCTGTCCGTGCGGCCAACGGGCCATCGCGGCACGGGTGGCCTCCGCAATGATCGGCACATAGCCGGCCAGCGCGTTGCCCAGCAGTGGCGGGGCGAGCAGTCGCCGCCTCCGCAGATGCTCAGGCTCCTCC
>CAISDL010000127.1 GCA_903884065.1 uncultured Actinomycetes bacterium
CACGGTAAGCACCTTAGGTCATCGGCGGTCCAGCGGCGTGGGGCCGGAGTATTTTCGGCTTTGACCGCCATGGAACTCTGGATCTCTGCGAGCCGACTATGAGCGCGGGGAGTACGCCGCCGGGTTAGTCGGTGGGCTGAGGAGGACGATGACCACGACCGTCGTTGGTATGACGGACGGACCGACGGTCCGCCGGGTCGAACTCGACGTGTCGGGGATGACGTGCGCAGCCTGCGCTGCCCGGGTGGAGACCCGCCTCAACAAGATCGACGGGGTACGGGCCTCGGTGAACTATGCCACCAGGGTCGCCACGGTCGATGCCCCCGACGCGGTGTCCTACGACGATCTGTGCGACGTCGTGCACCGGGCCGGTTATCAGGCCGAGGAGCGCACGCCGGGAAACGACGACCGACCCGATCCCGATGACGTCGTCGCCCGATCTCTGCTGCTCCGCCTTGCCGTGGCGGCGGTGCTGTTCGTGCCGCTGTCGCATCTGTCGGTGATGTTCGCGGTGCTGCCCTCGACGCGATTCACCGGCTGGCCCTGGGTTCTGACCGCGCTGGCGTTGCCCATCGTCACCTGGGCGGCGTGGCCGTTCCACCGGGTGGCCCTGCGCAACGCGCGTCATGGCGTCGCCTCGATGGAAACCCTGATCTCGGTCGGGGTCACCGCGGCGACGCTGTGGTCGCTGTACACGATCTTCGTCGGACACCATGAATGGCAGACCACCGGTGTGTGGCAGGCGCTGATGAGCAGCGACGCCATCTACCTCGAGGTCGCTGCCGGGGTCACGGTGTTCGTGCTGGCCGGCCGCTACTTCGAGGCGCGGGCCAAGTCGAAAGCGGGCAGTGCGCTGCGGGCGCTGGCGGCCCTGAGCGCCAAGAGCGTGGCGGTGCTGCTGGCCGACGGCACCGAAATGGTTCTTCCCGCAGAGGAACTCAAGGAGGAACAGCGTTTCGTGGTCCGCCCGGGCGAGACGATCGCTGCCGACGGGCTGGTGGTCGAGGGAAGTGCCGCCGTCGACATGAGCGCGATGACCGGTGAGTCCAGGCCGGTCCGGGTCGAACCCGGATCCAGTGTGATCGGCGGAACCGTCGTGCTGGACGGGCGCCTCATCGTGGAGGCCGCGGCAGTGGGCGCCGACACCCACTTCGCCGGAATGGTGCGCCTCGTCGAAGAGGCGCAGGCGCAGAAGGCCGACGCCCAGCGACTGGCCGACCGCGTCGCGGGCGTCTTCGTTCCGGCTGTGTTCGCGATCGCGCTGGTGACCGCCGCCGGATGGCTGCTGGCCGGCGCCGGGGCGGACAAGGCCTTTGCCGCGGCGCTGGCGGTGCTGGTCATCGCCTGTCCGTGTGCTCTGGGCCTGGCCACCCCCACCGCCATGATGGTGTCCTCGGGACGCGGCGCGCAGTTGGGCATCTTCCTCAAGGGTTACCGGGCTTTGGAGGCCATCCGCAACGTCGACACCGTCGTGTTCGACAAGACCGGCACGCTCACGACCGGCCATCTCGCCGTGACATCGGTGACCCCTGCCGAGGGATGGCAGTCCGAGGAGATCCTGGCGCTGGCGGCGGCCGTGGAGTCCGGCTCCGAACATGCCATCGCCACGGCGATCCTCGCGGCCACCGACGAACGGACACCCGTCGAGGACTTCCGCGCCGTGGCGGGGCGGGGCGTCACCGGAACGGTGGGCGGGCGCCGGGTCGAGGTGGGCCGGCCGATGTGGATCGGGTGTGACGGAGGCGTTCCCGAACCGGTCCAGGCGGCCCGCCGGGCGGGCGAATCCGACGGGCAGACCGTCGTTCTCATCTCGGTGGACGGCGCGGTGTGCGCGGCGATCGCGGTGGCCGATGCCGTCAAGGACAGCGCTGCCGAAGCCGTCGCCGCGCTGCATGAACGCGGCTTGCACACCGTGCTGCTCACCGGCGACAACCCGACCGCGGCCGCCGAGGTGGCCGCCAAGGTCGGCATCGACGACGTCATCGCCGAGGTACTGCCGGAAGGCAAAGTCGACGTCATCGAACAACTGCGGGAGCGGGGCCGGGTCGTCGCCATGGTCGGCGACGGCATCAACGACGGACCCGCACTGGTGTCGGCCGATCTCGGATTGGCGATCGGCCGGGGCACCGACGTGGCGATCGCGGCGGCCGACGTCATCCTCGTGCGCGACGATCTGCGTTCTGTCCCACAGGCTCTGGACCTGGCCCGGGCGACGATGCGCACGATCCGGATGAACCTGGTGTGGGCGTTCGGCTACAACGTGGCGGCGATCCCGATCGCCGCGGCCGGGCTCCTCAACCCGCTGATCGCCGGTGCCGCAATGGCCTTCTCGTCGTTCTTCGTCGTCTCCAACAGTCTGCGGCTGCGAAACTTCGGCCGCGAGATCTCCTCACCGAAAGGGTAGAAACGTCATGACCCAGACCTTCTCCGTCACCGGACTGAACTGCCAGAGTTGCGTCAATCACGTCACGAGCGCACTGAGTGCGCTGGAGGGGGTCCAGAGCGTGTCGGTCGAACTGGAGCCCAAGGGCACGTCAACGGTTCATGTCGAGGCTTCTCAACTCCTCGGTGACGACCAGGTTCAGGAGGCTCTCGCCGAAGAGGGCAACTACGTGTTGGTGCGCTGACGGGCCAGTTCGCGCAGCACGTCAGGCATATGCGTTGGCGGGAGGTTCGATCCGGGTGGCGGACTGGACCTGCAAGGTCGGTGTCGACGTCGAATCGCCATTGGTCGCAGCGGGGATCACGGTGCCCTCGACCCTCAGCCAGGTTTCTTCCGGGTAGCTCTTGAGTTCGGCGGCTGCCGGCCCGCGCAGGTGGATGCGGGCCAGTTGCGCGTCGGCGGCACAGCAGATGATCACAACCCTGCCCAGGTCGACCCCGTCGGTCTCCGGGAGGGTGAAGCCGATGACGGTGATGAGCCGGTCATTCAGCGTTCCGGCGGTGTCCTGGGCCGCACGGATCATCACGTCGGGCACCGATACCTCGGGTGCGCGCCCGTCCGGCAGCGCCGGAAACGGCCGGCGGAGCACCTCGGATGACACCGCCGTCACTTTGGGGGCGGCGGCCCCCGGGCGCAGCGCCGGCGGGGTCACGAAGATGAGCACGACGACCGGAACCAAGAGCAGCCAGGCGATCGATCCCCGATGGGAGTGGCCGCCGTGGTCGTCGTCGGGTGCGGACCCGCGCCGGATGTCGGCGGCCATCGACACCAGTGCCAACCCGATCACGACGACTGCGGTCACCGCCAGCCAGGGAAGTAGCGAGGGTTTCACATATCGGGTGTAAGCCCCGCCGATGGTGATCATCGCCGTCGCGACCCCGACCAACAGCAGCAGCGCGTTCTCGGCTTCGCGGCTCACGCGCTCTGTCCCAGCACCAACACGCCGACAGCGGTCGCCGCCACGGTGGCCACCACGAAGGTCGCCGGGGCGAAGCGGATCGCGAAGGCGCGGCCGAACATTCCCGACTGCATGGCAAAGAGTTTCACGTCGACGGCCGGACCCACGACGAGGAAGACCAGGCGCGGAACCAGGGGCACCATGGTGAGGCTGGCGGCCACGAACGCGTCTGCCTCCGAGCACAGGGCCAGCACCACCGCGAGGACCGCCATCACCAGCACGCCGAGCAGAAGCTGTCCCGCCAGATGCTCCATCAGCCAGTCCGGGACGATCACGTGCAGCGCGGCCGCGGCGGCGGCGCCGATCACCAGATAGGACGCGGCCTGAATGAAGTCATGCCGCGCGGCTTCGGTGAAGGTGTTCCAGCGTGAACCCTGGCCGTCGATGGTGCGCGGTAGGCGGCGGGTGATCCATTCGGGGCGTCCCCACCGGGACCAGGCCAGGCCCATGACGATCGCGGTGATCAACGATGCACCGACGCGGGCGAACACCATCTGGGGTTGGCCGGGGAACGCCACCACCGTGGAGACCACCACCACCGGGTTGATGGCAGGGGCGGCCAGCATGAAGGTCAGCGCCGCCGCACCCACGGCGCCGTCTGCGAACAGTCGTCGGGCTATCGGTACCGAGCCGCATTCGCAGCCGGGCAAGGCGGCACCGCCGGCCGCCGCGGCCAGCACAGCCGCCGCCGGTCGTCGGGGCAGCCACCGGGACAGCCGGTCGGCGGTCACGAACACCGCGATCAACGCGCTCAACGTCACTCCAAGCGCCAGGAAAGGCAGGGCTTGAACGAAGATGCCGCTGAACACCGTGCCCGCTGTCGACAACGCTGCGCTGTCGTAGACCGCGGCCCGCAAAGTGCTGCCCAGCAGCGCAAAAGTCACCACCGCAGCGACCAAGACTGGCATCGACGCCGACTCCGGTAACCGGAGGGTCCTCACTGTGGCCACCGGGTCATTGTGACAGCGGACTGGCACTGACCGTCGGCCCGGCCGGGGGCCGCATTACCGCTGCGCGTAGCTCGGGCGTAACTCGTAGGCAAAACACCGAACCCGGTCTGCACTGCCAATTGGAAACGGTTACTATTATCGTTTATGAATTCCTCCCGTCCTCGAATGTTCGGCGCGACGGCCGCCGTCATCGCACTCATCGCGCCTCTCGGTTTGTCCGCATGCTCCTCGCGCGGCGGGGGGGATACCGCTGCGTCCTCGACCCCCGCTGCGGCGAGCGGTGGATGTCCCACCACGCCCGTCAATGTCGTGGTCAGCGTTGATCAGTGGGGCGATATCGTCCGGGAGTTGGGCGGCGATTGCGCCGAGGTGACGACGGTGCTGGCCAGTTCGTCGGTTGATCCCCACGATTTCGAACCCTCACCGGCGGACGCGGCGACCTTCTCGAAGGCGCAACTGGTCGTCGTCAACGGAGCGGATTACGACCCGTGGGCCTCGAAGTTCGCGGCGACATCGGCTCCGAAGGCGCCGGTGGTGGATGCGGGTGTGGTGACCAAGACTGCGGCGGGCGCCAATCCGCACCTCTGGTACAGCCCGTCCGCGGTGGTTGCGGTCGCTGACGCCGTCACCGCCGAACTCGTGAAGCTGGCTCCCGAAGGACAGAGCTACTTCACCGACCAGCGCGCGGCATTCAGCACCAGCCTTAAGCGTTATAACACGCTGCTCGCCGACATCAAGGCAGGCGCGACGGGCAAGACCTATGCGGCCACCGAGAGCGTATTCGATTACACGGCAGAGGATGTCGGCCTGGTGAACGCGACGCCCCAGGGCTATAAAACGGCGTCGGCGAACGAGTCGGATCCGGCGCCGGCGGATCTGGAGGCGTTCCGCCGTGCTCTGGCGGATCGAAAGATCAACGTTCTGATCTACAACACTCAAACCGAAGGCTCGGTCCCCGAACAGATCCGCACTGCCGCCGAAACCGCGGGTGTGCCGGTGGTCGAGGTGACCGAGACGGTGCCGCCGGGAACGACGTCGTTCGAGACCTGGCAGGCCGCCCAGCTGACCGCCCTGGCGAAGGCGCTCGGTGTCGCTGTGTGAGCCCGAGTCCGCCGCTCCGGCGCTGACGTTCGACGATGTCAGTGTGGTGCGCGGAGGGAATCTGCTCTGGTCTGAGGGCACATTCGAGGTTCCTGCCGGCGGCATTGTGGCGATCATCGGATCCAACGGATCGGGCAAGACCAGCCTGCTCAACGTCGTTCTGGGACTGATACCGCCCGCCTCCGGGCACGTTCGTGTGCTCGGGAAATTGCCCGGCGAGGTCAACGAGTTCATCGGCTACGTGCCGCAGAACTACGCGTCGTCCCCGGGGGATGCGATTCGCGTGTGCGATGCGGTCATGCTGGGCCTCAACGGAACTCGGTGGGCGTTCGGACGCCCCACCCGCGAGGAACGACGACGGGTCGCCGAAGTGCTGGAGTCGGTCGATGCCGGGGCATTGGCCGGGCGGCGACTCTCCGAGCTGTCCGGCGGGCAGCGCCAGCGCGTCGCGATCGCCGAGGCGCTGGTGGCCGGCCCGAAGATCCTCATCCTCGATGAGCCGCTGGCGTCGTTGGATCTGCGCAATCAGCGCGAGATTGTTCAACTCCTCGATAGGCTCAACAAACAGCTCGGTGTGACAATCCTGGTCGTCGCCCACGATTTGAACCCGCTGCTGGGTGTGCTCAGTGGTGCGATCTACCTGCTGGATGGACACGCCCACTTCGACGCCCTTGACGGGGTGGTCGAGGAAGACCTCCTCAGTCATCTATACGGCACTCCGATTCAGGTCGTCCGCACACCACAGGGCGAGTTGTACATGAGGAGCACCTAGTGACGACTCGGGTGACGGGTATTGGCTACCAGGACAATTGGTGGCCGATCCTCACGTCACCGTTCATGGGCAACGCACTGGCCGGTGGCACGATCGTCGCCCTTGCAGCGGGCCTGATCGGCTACTTCGTTGTTGTCCGCAACACCGCGTTCGCGGCCCACGCATTGGCTCACATCGGACTGCCCGGAGCAACGGGCGCGGTGCTTCTCGGTCTGCCCGTCGCGCTGGGTCTCGGGGTGTTCTGTGTTGGCGGGGCATTGGTCATCGGGGTCCTCGGTAATCGCCGATCCGACCGTGAAGTGGCCACGGGTACCGTTCTGGCGCTGGCAACCGGTTTCGGGCTGTTCTTCAATTCACTGGCAACCAAGTCATCGAGCACGATGACCAATGTCCTGTTCGGCAATCTGCTGGCCATCTCCGGCGAACAACTGGTGACATTCGCGGTGTTGTTGGTGCTGCTGGCGGCCTGCATCGGTTTCATCTACCGGCCCCTGCTCTACACCTCGGTCAACGTCGAGGTCGCCCAGGCCAAGGGGCTGCCGGTGCGCTTGTTGTCGATGATCTTCATGGCGTTGCTCGGGTTGGCCATCACGATGGCGGTGCAGGCGGTCGGCACACTGCTGCTCTTCGCCCTGATCGTCACCCCCGCCGCCACCGCGATCATGCTGACCCCGAAGCCTCCCAGGGCGATGATCATTTCCACGGTGATCAGCGTGGTCTCGGTGTGGCTGGGCGTCGTGATGTCGGCGATGTTCAACCTGCCGCCGAGCTTCGTCATCGTCACGATCGCGTGTGGCGTGTGGTTCGTCGTCTGGCTGCTCGAACGTCATGTCCGGCCACGATCCACAGCGGCACGACGGATGTCGGCGGACCCGGTAGGGGATCTCAAGCCAGAAGTGGTTGGCGGCGACCACAGCCACCGATGACCGAGCGGTGACGGTGATGGCAGGACGGCTGGCAGGATAAGCCGGTGACAGTTGCCGGGCGGACCCGCCCGCGATTTGCCGGGTCGATGCAAGTCCTCTTCGTGGGCCTGATTGGGCTGGCCCTGTTCGCCGGCACGGTTCGGGCTTTCATGGTGGGCCGGCCCGACCTGGCGAAAGCTGCGACCGTGTTCTGCGGTGTCTTTGTCCAAGCGCTGCCCTTCCTGGCGCTAGGCGTTGTGATCAGCGGCTTGATCGCGGCGTATGTCTCCCCGGACCGGCTGGCTCGCTGGCTGCCCCGGCGAACGGGCGTGGCGATCGTGACCGCCGGGATCGGGGGCGCGGCCCTGCCGGGCTGTGAGTGTGGAGCGGTTCCGGTGGCACGCCGGTTGTTCGGTGACGGTCTGTCGAGCGATCGGCAGGGCGCGGCTGCTCTGACCTTCATGCTCGCCGCGCCGGCGATCAACCCGGTGGTCCTGGTGTCGACGGCGGTGGCCTTTCCCGGCGAGCCGGCCATGGTCGGCGCGCGGTTTACCGCGTCACTGCTCACCGCGGTCGCCATGGGCGCTGCGTGGTCACGATGGGGCCGCGCTGAATGGATCACCCGGCGGCTGCCGCGATCGCCTCACAGTGGCGGGTCGAAGTGGACGGTATTCACCGAGGCGGCGCGCCACGACTTTCTGCAGGCCGCGTCTTACCTGGTCCTCGGCGCCGCCACCGCTGCCGCACTGAACGTGCTGATGCCGCCGGCGGTGTACGAACACCTGGCCGGCCAACTGTTGCTCGGCGTCCTCACCATGGCGATCCTGGCCTTCGTCTTGGCACTGTGTTCGGAGGCGGACGCCTTCGTGGCGGCGAGCCTGACCATGTTGCCGCTGCTGCCGCGGCTGGTGTTTCTGGTCGTGGGGCCGGCTGTGGACGCGAAGTTGTTTGCGATGCAGGCGGGTGTGTTCGGCCGCCCATTCGCCACCCGGTTCGCCCCGGCAACCTTCGTCGTCGCGACGGTCATCGCCACGGTGGTCGGGCTGCTCTTCCTGGGAGGTGCACGGTGAGCCGGGACACCGAGAACGTGGTTCTGTTTCTGTTGGGTATGTGCACGGCGGCGATCGTGGCCACCGGCACCTTCACCCGCTACGTCAAGCCCACCCTGATGCCGTGGTTGGTCGTGACGGCGGTGTTGCTCGTCACACTGGCACTGTCGGCCGCCATCCGGGACTTCCGGGCTCGCGGACGCCGCGGGGACGACGCCGATCACCACGGCGATGTCGAACACGCGCACCGTTCGCCGGTGGTGTGGTTGCTGGTGCTGCCCGTCGCGTTGCTGGGCTTTGTGGTCCCGCCGGCGCTGGGTGCGCGGGCCACCGAGCCCACGGTCACCGAGCTACCACGTTTGGTGCTGCTGCGTCCCTTTCCACCGTTACCCGCCGATCGTGCCCCGGAACTTCCGCTGCCGGAAGTGGTGGTCCGCGCGAATCGGGACTCGGCCCAAACTCTGACGGGTCGGCTGATCACCGTCACCGGTTTCACCGTCAAGGAGGGCGACGGGATTGATTTGGGGCGGGTGGTCATCATCTGCTGCGCAGCCGATGGATATCTGGCCCGACTCCATCTCGGTGGCCCGGCCGCGGCGACAGCGGCCGGCTACCCCGAGGAGTCCTGGCTGCGAGTGGAGGGCACCGTGGTCCCCAAACCCTCCGATGTCGCCGGGCTGTCGGTCCCGACTCTGACGGTCTCGACGGTGACACCCATCGAGGCGCCGCAGAACCCCTACGAGTACTAAGGAAGCGTCATTTCCTCGCCGAGCACTCGGCGCAGAGACCGAAGATCTCGATCGTGTGGCTGACGTCGGAGAATCCGTATTCGCGGGCGACGTCGGCCGCCCATGCCTCGACTTTGGTGCCTTGCACTTCGACGGTGGCGCCGCATTGCCGGCACACCAGATGGTGATGGTGCTGTTGCGAGCACCGTCGGTAGACCGACTCCCCGTTCTCCGTTCGGAGCGTGTCGACGAGGCCGGAGGAGGCCATGGATTGCAACCTGCGGTACACCGTGGTCAGTCCGATGCCCTCGCCGCGGCGGCGCAATTCGTCGTGTAGTTCCTGGGCCGAACGGAACTCCTCGAGGTTCTCCAGCAGATCCCAGACAGCCGCACCCTGCCGTGTCGCCCGTGTGCCGGGAACGCTCGGCGGGCTGCAGTCGGCCCCTGCGCTATTCATCGGCCCGCGCGGCGTGCGTTACTGCGGCGACGACGACGTCCGCAAGGTGCTTGTCGGCCAAGCGGTATCGAACCGGGGTCCAACACCGACAGATCGGCGTCGGATATGGCGGACTTCACATCGTGCTCCCGGGGGCATCGTCGGGTTGCGCCGAAGACCGCAACCTAAACGAAAATGGTTTCCACTTATCCAGGAGTTTTCCATGCACGGTCGCGCATGTCAACGCGCCGTGCAGGTGTTGCGCCTCGTCTGGATGAAAGCGATTACTCTCTATTGGCAATGATTATCATTCGCAACAATGGTGGGTGCGGCAACCCCGCCGTGACCTCACTCCCGACGGTTCCAGCCAGATGATCGGTCTGCCCGCAAGCGTAGGAAGTTCGGTCTCCGAGATGCGCACCGGAATCGTCCTCCTCAGCGTTCCGCTAGTGGACGACGTCATACAAGTGGGATCGGTCGGCACTCTGGCGACCGGAACCATCGAGGTCTCCAAGACCCCGTCGGCGATGGTGGTGCGCCGAACCGACGGCAGACCGCTGCAGGCCCAGATCCTCCACCAGCGTGCGGATGGCTCCGTATCGCGGATGCCCGTATTCCGCGAACCGGTGCGTTCACTGCGGCTCCGGTGCGTACTCCATGCCGATGCCTCTGGAATGTGGATGGTGTTGCCTGGTAGGCGAATCTGCCGGTATCCCGATCTTTGTCAACTCGTTGAGACGATCACCGCGTTCGGCCTGGCGAAGCAACGCAGAACCCATTCCCTTCCGGTGTCCCCGGAAAATTACTTGTCGGTGCGCTGACTGGCCAGCTCGCGCAGCATGTTGTTGTAGGCCGCGAGATCGTCGTCATAGCCGGCGTCGGCGTGCCGGTCGGCACGTGTCGAGGTGCGCCGGTCTTGACGTGCCCATTGGGTCACCAGGGCGATGACCACCATCACCAGTGGCACTTCGCTTGCGCCCCAGGCGATTGCGCCGCCGAGATGCTGGTCGTCGTTGAGGTTGGGCACCCACGGTAAGGCCAGGCCGCGGTAGAAGTTCCCGCCGACGACCGATGTCATCGTCATCATCGCGACACCGAAGAAGGCGTGGAACGGCATGATGGCGAACAACAGCGCAAGCCTGCCGATGAACGGCAGGCGCCGCGGGCCGGGGTCCACGCCGATGATGCCCCAGTAGAACAGGTACCCGGTGATCAGGAAATGCACCGCCATGAACTCGTGTCCCCAGTGGTAGCGCACCAGGGTGCTGAACAACGGCGTGAAGTACACCGCGTAGAGCGAGCCGACGAACAACACGAACGCGGTGATGGGGCTCGACAGGAAGGCCGTGAACGGTGAATGAACCGCGCGCACAATCCATTCCCGGGGCCCGGGTTGTTCTCCGGCTGCAGCGCCGGGCAGCACACGCAATGCCAGGGTGACCGGCGCCCCCAGAACCAGAAGGACCGGTACGAACATGTTGAGCGTCATGTGTTCGACCATGTGGACGCTGAACATCGCCGAACCGTAGGAGCGCACACCCGAACTCGTCGCCGCGAGCATGGCTGCGCAGCCGCCGAGCCAGGCCACGGTGCGGCCGACCGGCCATCGGTCGCCCCGCCGGCGCAACCGCGCCACGCCGATGATGTACGCACCGGCAAGCGCAATAGCGCCGACGCCGAGGAAGGTGTCGAAACGCCAGAAGCTCATGAGCCGCAGGGGCGTGGGGGCACCCGGCAGTTGGTAGCCCAGCAGAACGTCCCAGATCGTCGGCTCGGCGGCGAGCAGGCGGGGAGCGGCCTGCACTGCCATCGCCGACAGCGCGGCGAGGGCGGCCATCGCGGCGACAACCCCCGGTATCGCTACCGCGCTCCGCTGGTGGCGCAGCGCCATCACGTCGGCAACCAGTGCCGCGATCAATGCCGCGCCGGCGAGCAGTCCGAGCCGTCCGTATCCGGTCCCGACCAGATTGCCGATCCCCGCTTGAAGGGCCAGCAGCAGCGCCCCGTACACCAGCGCCACACCAGCTGCAGCCGCCGACGCGATCGTCACCCGTGCTCGCACCGCCGGGTCGGGAGGGGCCAGCGCGCCGACGATCTTCGTCCCCGCCCAGATCGACGCCGCGACCGCGAACACGATCACCGAGCTTGTCGTGTAGTCATGGTCGGGCCCTTGGCCGGCGTTACCGGTGACCGGAACGGCGATGACGCCCACCAGTGCCGGGATCATCAGGGGCACATGCCATTCCCAGCGAACGGTCAGCCGGGAGAATACCGCGAGGATCGCGGCGAACACCGCTACGACCACCCATGCTCGTGCGGTCTCCGACGCGCCCATGGCGGCGGTGAGCCTGCCGCTGGTCAGCAACCGGGTCGCGGAGACATCGGCGTCGGCGGCGGCCTGGATCACCACCATGGCCAACGCCGAGACGAGCCACACCGGCGACGTCCGCTCCACCATCAGGTGGGCGCGGAACGCCGCTGGATCGAGGACTCCGCGGTCGTCGGGCCGGGCGGTGATCAGCACCAGCAACACACCACCCAGACACGCCGCACCCGCAACTCCGGCGGTGAAGTACCCGACGATTTCGGCGACTGTCGTCGCGGTCGCGGGGGAGAGGGCCGCGACCGCATAGGCTGCACCGGCGGCCGCCGCGGCGGCGTAACAGAGCAACACCACCAGGCCCGCTACCGGGGCTCGGCGGGAATCAGGAGGCGTCGACGTCATGGGTTCCATTCAGGGTCGGCCGGCGGCGGTCGTACAGCAGCCGATCGGTCCGGACGTTACACCGGGAACTTTCCTCGGCTGTCAACCGACCAACCACCCGTGAATCCACAACGCACCGGAGCCGCGACATGATCCAGGACCTTGCCCTGAGGTGGATCGTCACGCTGCTCTTCCTGTTCAGCGCGGGTGTATGCATCCAGGCGATCGCGACGAACCGGCATTCCGGCGCCAATGTCATCAGCCACTCGCTGCACGCGATCATGGCGATGGCGATGGCCGTCATGGCCTGGCCGAAGGGCGCGGAACTTCCCGCCCGAGGCCCCATGATCTTCTTCTTCGCCGCCGCTGTGTGGTTCGCCGTCGTGACATTCCGGCGCCACGACCACAAAGGCGCGAACGTCTACCACACGCTGATGATGCTGGCGATGGCCTGGATGTACGCAGCGATGGGCGGCTTGCCGGTGCGGAGTGGGGATCCGGGTGCAATGGCCGGAATGGACATGCCGGAGATGGCTGGCATGGATGGCGGCCATGCAGGTCACGGCGGCCACGCCGGACACGCAGCGGCCGGCTCCGGTGCCGCCGAGGCGGTGAGCTGGTACGGGCTGCTCAATTGGGCATGCGCCATCGGGTTCGCGATGGCCGCGGTGTTCTGGTTGTACACGTTCATTACCGCTCGGCTGCAAGCGACCAACGGTTCGGGCCACAACCTCGTCGGCATCCTGTGTCAATTCGCCATGGCGGCCGGCATGGCCATCATGTTCGCGGTGATGCTCTAGCAGGAGCCTGCTCAGGCGGCGGAGCCGTCGGTGGAACGGAGATGCCCACGTCGACGACCCCGCGAGGCGTTATCGGGCAATGTGATTTCGTCGGTCACCGCTGTCGTCGTCGGATCCGGCCGGGGGCCGGCCGACTGGTCGCGACGCCACACCAGGAGTGCGAGAACAGCGCCCGCGACCACCGGCAGATGCGACAGCGGTCGGTCGATGGTGATGTGTCCGGCATCGGTGTCGGAGATCTCGTAGGCGACCAGGAATGCCGTGAAGACGCCGAGCACCCATGCCAGCCCGCTTGCCGCAACCGGCCGGACCGCCGCAGCCAGCATCACCACCCCCAAGGCCGCCGACCAGGCCGTGGACTCGTTGAGCACATGCCCGCCCGTCGCGGCGTGCTGCCCAACCCCCAGATCCGCACCCAGGCCCTGCGCGATCGCCAGACCCAGCTGGACGACGCCGACGGCGCCCAGCGCCCAGCGGGGCCACGTGATCGACGGGCGTCGCACCCGCGGGGCCGGTCGGTCCGGGGCCGACCGGACGGCGCTGAGTTGGGATCGGCCCGCCAGTCGTCGCATCAGCTGGGTCTGCTCCACCGCCGCGGCCTGCCACTGGCGGCACGAGTCACAGCCGGCGAGATGCTCGTCGACCCGGGCGGCGGGGATCGGCTCGCGCTCCCCGTCGATGCGTGCCGACAGCGCCTCGCGCGCGGTGTCGCAGTCCATACCTCAATAGTCGCGCACACCGGCTGTTTTGTTCCAGCCGCAGCCTGATCAGCCGGCGGCCGCGTCTTTGCGCCTCGCGTTCTCCAGGCCGATCGCCCCGAGGATCAATAGCGCGAGCAGTGGCGCGACGATGGTGATGCTCAACGCCGCGGCACCGGGCACCCCCTGTCCTCGAGCGTGCGCCAGCACCCCGATCAGCGGTTGGAAGATCAACCCACCGATTCCCATGATCAGCATGTTGGTCAGGCCCATCGCCACTCCGGACAACTCCGCCGTGGCTTTGTCCCGCACCATCGTGAAGGACAGCACGTACGACGAATTACACACTCCCAGAACGAACATCGCCACGCTCAGGATGATCTGGCCCTGCAGCACGAACAAGATCAGACCCATCGCCGCAGCCGATCCGAGGGCACCCACGGCAAGCAGTCGCGCAGGCCCGCGATATCTGGAGCACAACCACGCAGATCCCAGCATCCCGGGCAGGCATCCCCAGAAGTAGAACGACGCGACAACCGATGCCGCCGACAGGCTCAGATGGTGATAGACCTGGAAATAGGAGACGCCCCACAGCATCCCGAAAGCCACGCCCGCCGATGCCACCAGCCCGCCCGCGACGGCGCGGGAGAGTATCGGCAATGACACCAGTAGTCGCGCTATCTCGGCCGGGCTTGGCCAGTGCTCGTCGGCTCCCGGTCCGGAGCCCTTCCGGTTCCTGACAAACAGGGCGATCAGAACGAGCAGAACCGCCGAGAAGACACCGCAGGCGATCATCCCGACACGCCATCCGGCGCGTTCGACGATGAAGCCCAGGGTTTCCTGGCCCAGGGCCGCTCCGGTCATCCCCGCCACCTCGGTCAGTGCCGCGAGAAGAGGGAAGAGGCGTGCGGGAAACCACTGCGCGGCCAACGTCATCGTGCACACCACCGTGGGTGCGGCCCCCAACCCCATGAGTATGCGGGTCAGTTCGGCGGTCATCGCGGTCTCCGACATCGCGAAGAGGAACGACGCAATGGTGCAGAGCACCGCCCCGACGATGAGGACGGATCGTGCGCCGAATCGCGACACCAGAATTCCGGCCGGGACCTGCAGCAGGATGTAGGGGTAGTAGAAGCTCGAGGACAGTCCGCCGAAGCCCGATTCGTTCAAGGAGAGATCGACGACCAGTCCCTCCCGCATGACGCTCGGGAAGGTCTGCAGCACCATCTGGAAGAAGACGAACATCGCGGCCGTGCCGAAGACCAAGCCGCTGTGCCACGGCGACCATGGGGACCGGTGCGTGCCGCCCGTTGGATCGCCCGCCGCGTCGGCCATGACGTGAGCCTAACGACGGCACTCCACTCGAGGGCGGAATCGACACCCCCGTACGTCGGTCTACTTCGGTGGCATCCGGATGCCACCGTCGACCCGAATCACCTCGGCGTTCATGTACGAGTTGGTGATCAGTTCGATGACCATCGAGGCCAGTTCCTCCGGTTTGCCGAGGCGGTGGGGGAACAGGACCGACTGGCCGAGCTTGGCCTTGAAGGCTTCGGATGCCTCGCCCTCGCCGTAGATCGGGGTGTCGATCAGGCCCGGTGCCACGGTGTTGACCCGGATTCCGACGGCGGCGAGGTCGCGGGCCACCGGCAGCGTCAGTCCGACGACGCCGCCCTTGGACGACGAGTAGGCAGCCTGGCCGATCTGTCCGTCGAAGGCCGCGACGCTGGTCATGTTCACGATCGCGCCGCGCTCACCGGTGGCGGTGGGCTCCAGCCGGCTCATCGCGGTCGCCGCCAACCGGATGCAGTCGAAGGTGCCGACCAGGTTGATCGCGATGACCTTGCGGTAGGCGTCGAGGTTGTGCGCCGAGGCGAACTCCCCGTCTTTACCGATGGTGCGCTGGGCCCAGCCCACACCGGCTGAATTGACCAGCGCGCGAAGCGGACCGAGATCCATCGCGGTGTTGACGGCATCCTCGATCTGCTCGGTCTTGGTGACGTCGACGGGGACGAAGACCCCGCCGATCTCGTGGGCGAGTTCCTGCCCGCGTTCGGCCTGCATGTCGGCGATGACGACATGGGCGCCGAGATCGGCCAACTGACGCGCGGTGGCCGCCCCGATACCGGATGCCCCGCCGGTGACGATTGCACTAGCTCCCTTGAGTTCCATGACGAAGAGCTTAGGGACGAGTGGCGGTGACCCGAGCGGGTGCCACCCCTTGAGCGGACGACCTTGCGTGCCGACACAACGCGATATATCGTCAACGTATCGAGAGTGCATCCCGCACCTCCCTCGTGAAGAGAGATACGACCTATGCAGTTTTCATTCAACCCAGAGCCCGGCCCACACGGATTCGGCTTCGCGGACGGCCCGCATCAGCACCACCACGCCCACCGGGAGATGCGCAATCAGGTGCGTGAGCACCTGCGACATCACGCCCGGGGCGGCGACCCGTTCGGCTTCGGCCCGCGCGGTGGCTTCGGCCCCGGCTTCGGCTTCGGCCCCGGCGGTCCCGGCTTCGGATTCGGGCCCGGCGGGCCCCGGGGCCGGCGTGGACACGGCCACGGCCGGAGCAGGCGCGGCGATGTGCGTTCGGCCATCCTCCTGCTGCTGACCGATCGGCCCATGCACGGCTACGAGATGATCCAGGAGATCGCCGAGCGCAGCGGCGGAGCATGGAAGCCCAGCCCGGGTTCGGTGTACCCGACCCTTCAGTTGCTCGTCGATGAGGGACTGATCCTCGGTGCCGAAGCCGATGGCAAGAAAAAGCTCTTCGAGCTGACCGAGGACGGCAGGGCGGCCGCCGCGAAGATCGCCACCCCGCCGTGGGATGAGATCGCCGAGGGCATCGACCCGGCCCAGCAGAACCTGCGGGCTGCCGCCGGTCAGCTTTTCGGGGCGCTCGCGCAGTCGGTCCACGCTGCCGGTCCGGACCAGCAGCAGCGCGTCATCGACATCGTCAACAACGCCCGCCGCGAGATCTATCAGATTCTCGGCGAGTCCGAGTAGCGCGGTGCCCCCTGCCGGCCCGGGTCGACTTCCTCGTTGATCCGGGTCGGCAGGGCGTCTGCGTGCAATGATTCGGGACGTGAGGTGGTCGTGAATCCCTTCCAGGTCGCCGAAGCCGGCATCGCCGAAATCCGTCTCGCTCTCGAGGACGGCCGGGTCACCAGCGTGCAGCTCGTCGAGGCCTACCTGCGTCGTATCGAGGCCTATGACCGGAACGGTCCGGCGCTGAACGCCGTCGTCGTCGTCAACGACGAGGCCCCGGCCGAGGCCTCGGCGTCGGATCAACGTCGTTCTCGCGGTGAGGTCCTCGGTCCGCTGGACGGCATCCCGTACACCGCCAAGGACAGCTACCTGGCCAAGGGGCTGACCGCCGCCGCCGGCTCGCACGCATTCGCCAACCTCACTGCCCAGAAGGACGCCTTCGCGATCGAGCGACTTCGCCGCGGCGGGGCGATCCTGATCGGTCTGACGAATATGCCGCCGATGGCCAACGGCGGAATGCAACGCGGCCTGTACGGTCGCGCCGAAAGTCCCTACAACGCAGAGTTTCTCACCTCGGCCTACGGATCGGGTTCCTCGAACGGCTCCGGCACCGCGACGGCGGCAAGCTTCGCGGCGTTCGGGCTGGGGGAGGAGACGTGGTCGAGTGGCCGCGCCCCGGCGACCAACAACGCCCTGTGCGCCTACACCCCCTCGCGTGGGGTGATCTCGGTACGTGGCAACTGGCCCCTGGTCCCGACCATGGATGTGGTTGTCCCGCATACCCGCACGATGGCCGACATGGCCGAAGTGCTCGACGTCATCGTCGCCGACGATGCCGATCCGCGCGGTGACCTGTGGCGGATGCAGCCCTGGGTCAGGATTCCCCGGGCATCGTCGGTGCGGCCCAAGTCCTACCGCGCGCTGGTGCCCGCCGATCCGGCTGCAGCCCGCAAAGCGCTGGCGGGCAAGCGGTTCGGCGTCCCGCGCATGTATGTCAACGCCGATCCCGAAGCCGGTGTCGGCGAAGGCCTCGGTATCGGCGGCTCAACCGGTCAACCCATCGAGACCCGCCAGTCCATTATCGACCTGTTCCAGGCTGCCGCGGCCGATCTGATCGCCGCCGGCGCCGAGGTGATCCTGGTGGACTTTCCGGTGGTGTCCAACTACGAGCATGACCGCCCGGGCACACCGTCGATCAAGACCCGCGGCCTGGTCAGCCAGGAGTTCCTCGATCGTGAGGTGATGGACCTGTCCGCGTGGTCCTGGGACGATTTCCTGCGTGCCAACGGCGACCCGGGGCTTCCGAGCCTCGACAAGGCCGAGGGAAGCCTGATCTGGGTGAATCCGCCTGGCGCACTGCCGGATCGGGTGCAAGGCTTCGGCGAGGCCAGCGATGACATCAACGTCTACCCCGACTTCATCCGCGAGCACCCCATCGAATCCTTCCTGGACATCCCGCACCTGGAGGAAGGTCTTCGCGGACTGGAACGGACCCGGAAAGTCGACCTGCACGAGTGGATGCACCGGCGCGGTCTCGACGCGGTGATCTTTCCCACCGTCGCCGATGTCGGGCCCGCTGATATGGACGTCAACCCGGCGTCTGCAGACCTCGGCTGGCGCAATGGCGTCTGGGTGGCGAACGGCAATCTGGTGCCGCGGCACCTCGGAATCCCCACCGTCACCGTGCCCATGGGCACGATGGCCGATATCGGTATGCCCGCCGGACTCACCTTCGCCGGCCGCGCCTACGACGACACAGCGCTGCTGGCCCTCGCGGCGGCGTTCGAAGCAACCGGTGCGCGGCGAACCACGCCGCCGCGCACACCACCCCTGTGAGAGGTCCCCCTATGAAAGGCCCTGGGCGATGAACAACATTCCTGCAGCCGGATACCGGATGCCCGCCGAAACCTATCCCCAGGAACGGATCTGGATGGCGTTCCCCTGTGACGGCTACACCCTCGGCGATACCGCCGAAGCTCAGCACGAAGCGCGCTCCACCTGGGCTGCGGTGGCACATGCCATCGCTGACTTCGAACCCGTGACCATGGTGGTCAATCCGGGTGAACGCGCCATCGCCGATCGTTACCTGTCGGCGGGCATCGACATCATCGAGGCACCACTCAACGACGCGTGGATGCGCGATATGGGTCCGACATTCGTGCACACCGCCGACGGGTCGGTCGCCGCAGTGGACTGGGTCTTCAACGGGTGGGGCGCCCAGGACTGGGCGCAATGGGATCTGGACGCGAACATCGGCCGGACGGTCGCCGACGCCGCGGGCACACCCATCATCAGCTCACCGCTGGTCAACGAGGGCGGCGGAATCCACGTCGACGGTGAGGGAACGGTGCTCGTCACCGACACCGTCCAACTCGACCCGGGGCGCAACCCCGGCCTGACGCGGGCCGACGTCGAAGCGGAGTTGACCCGCACCATCGGCGCCACTCACTTCGTGTGGCTGCCCCGCGGACTGACCCGGGACTTCGAGAGGTTCGGCACCCGCGGTCATGTGGACATCGTGGCGGCCATCACCTCGCCGGGACGGCTGCTGCTGCACGCCCAGCGTGACGAGTCACATCCGGACTTCCAGGTGTGCCGGGAGATCCGGGCGGCCCTGGACGGTACGCACGACGCGGCAGGGCGTCCGTGGGAGATCATCGAAATGCCCGCTCCGGCAACGCTGACCGATGCCGAGGGCTTTGTGGACTACAGCTACATCAACCACCTGGTGGTCAACGGCGGCGTCATCGCGTGCGGCTTCGGCGATGTTCACGACAGCACCGCCGCTGCGATCCTCGCCGAGCAGTACCCGGGTCGCAGGGTCGTCACCGTCGACGCGCGCCCGCTGTTCGAGCGGGGCGGCGGGATCCACTGCATCACCCAGCAGCAGCCCCGCCCGCTGAGCTAGGTTCGA
>CAISDL010000128.1 GCA_903884065.1 uncultured Actinomycetes bacterium
ACCGTCGCCGTCGCCGTCACCGGCGACACCACCGCCGAACCCACCGAAGCCTTCACCGTCACCCTGACCAACCCGGTCGGAGCCACCCTGGGCACCGCGACGGCCACCGGAACCATCACCAACGACGACGTCGCGGTCACCGCACCGCCGGTGGCGGCGCAGACCAAGGTGTTGGCCGCCTATTACCCCGAGTGGGGCATCTACGGGCGCAATTTCCAGGTCGCCGATATCCCTGCCGAGCAGCTCACCCACGTCATCTATTCATTCCTCAATTTGACGAGTACCGGTGAGGTCGCGCTCTACGACAGCTACGCGGCCGTGGAGAAGCGCTTCACCGCAGCAGAATCGGTGTCCGGCGAGGCTGATCAGTGGTACTACCCGCCGACTGACCCGCGCTCGCAGCAGACGGTGTGGGGCAATTTCAACCAGCTGGCTCAGCTCAAGCAGAAGTACCCGAAGCTGCGGGTGAACATCGCTCTCGGCGGCTGGACGCTGTCGTCAAACTTCAGCTCGGTCGCCTCAACCGCGGCAGGCCGGGAGAAGCTGGCGAACTCCCTCGTGACTTTCCTCGATACCTACCGGATGTTCGACGGGATCGACTTCGACTGGGAGTATCCCGGCGGCGGAGGCCTGGCCGGCAACTCGGTCAGCCCCGACGACGGCGCGAACTACGCCGCACTTCTTCAGCTTGTGCGCACCAAGCTGGACGTCCTCGGCGCTCAGCAGGGCCGTACTTATGAGATCTCGGTGGCCTCGCCGGCGGGCTACGACAAGATCGCCAACTTCAACCTCGCCGGACTGGCGCCGAGCGTGGACTATTTCAACGTGATGGCCTACGACTTCCATGGGACCTGGGAGAAGACCACGGGCCACCAGTCCGCCTTCACCGGTGACCCCAACGGATACGACGTCAAGACCGCGATCGAGCTCTACCTCGCCTCGGGCGTTGCTCCCGGCAAGATCGTGCTGGGCGCGCCCGCGTACACCCGGGCCTGGAGTGGTGTAGCCAACGGTGGCGACGGCGGATACCTGGAGACCACCAGCGGAGCGGCGCCGGGCACGTTCGAGGCCGGCAGCTACGACTACAAGGATCTGCTGGCCCAGCTGAAGGACCCCAACAGTGGGTGGAAGCTGTACTGGGACGACAATGCTCAGGCGGCGTATCTCTACAACCAGTCGAAGGGGCTGTTCAGTTCGTTCGAGACACCGACGTCGATCGCGCAGAAATCGCAGTGGGCCGAGGCCCTGGGCCTGCGGGGGATGATGTTCTGGGACATCACCAATGATGCCGTCGGCTCACCGGAGAGCCTCGTCAAGGCGGCCTACTCGTCGTGGGTTCTCGGCAACACCCTGGCGGCGATACGGGCGAACTCGAGTCTGACCGGTGAAGTGATCATCGGGGGAGACGGAGCGATCTCCGCCCTTCCTGTGACGACGCAGAAGACGCCGATCTGACGGCGGAGCCGGCGGGCCGGTAGCCTCGGTACCGGCACCCCGCCGCCGCCGCGGCGGGGTGCCCTATCGTGGCGTTATGGATTTCGCCCTCTCCGCCAAGGCCGCCGATTATCACCAGCGCCTGACCGACTTCATGGTCGGCGAGGTGCTGCCGGCCGAGAAGTCCTACGACGAATATCGGGCAGCGGCAGGGCCGGGCGACTTCACCGTTCCTCCGGTCGTTGAGGAGTTGAAGAAGAAGGCCAGGGCCCAGGGGCTGTGGAATCTGTTCCTGCCGGCCGAGTCCGGGCTGACCAACCTGGAATACGCGCCGCTGGCCGAGTTGTCCGGTTGGAGCACCGAGATCGCGCCCGAGGCGATCAACTGCGCAGCCCCGGACACCGGCAACATGGAAGTGCTGCACATGTTCGGTAATACCGAGCAGAAGAAGCAGTGGCTCGAGCCGCTGCTGGCCGGTGAGATCCGCAGCGCATTCTCGATGACCGAGCCGGCGGTGGCGTCCAGCGACGCGCGCAACATCCAGACCGAGATCACCCGCGACGGCGACGACTACATCATCAACGGCCGCAAGTGGTGGACCTCCGGCGCCAACGATCCGCGCTGCAAGGTCCTGATCGTCATGGGCCGCACCAACCCCGACGCCGCGTCGCATCAGCAGCAGTCGATGATCCTGGTGCCCGTCGACACCCCGGGCGTGAACATCCTGCGCTCGACGTCGGTGTTCGGCTGGCAGGACCAGCACGGCCACGCCGAGATCGTCTATGACAACGTCCGGGTCCCGGCATCGAACCTGCTGGCCGAGGAGGGCATGGGCTTCGCGATCGCGCAGGCACGCCTGGGCCCGGGGCGCATCCACCACTGCATGCGCGCCATCGGAGTGGCCGAGCGCGCCCTGGCGCTGATGACCGAACGCGCCCGGACCCGCATCGCATTCGGCAAGCCGCTGGCCGAGCAGGGCATGGTTCAGCAACAGATCGCGTTGTCCCGCAACGAGATCGACCAGGCCCGCCTGCTGTGCGAGAAGGCGGCGTGGACCATCGACCAGCACGGCAACCGCGCCGCGTTCAGCCTGGTGTCGCAGATCAAGTCGGTGGCACCGTTGATGGCGTGCACGGTGATCGACCGGGCCATCCAGGTGCACGGTGGCGCGGGTGTCAGCGACGATTTCCCGCTGGCCCGAATGTACGGCTGGCAGCGTTCCATGCGGATTTTCGACGGGCCCGACGAGGTGCACTTCCGGACCATCGCCAAGGCCGAACTCGGCCGCGAGCCCAGCGCTCTGGCGGCGGCGGTGACGCGGGGGTGAACCCGGAATCGGCCCACGGCCACGAAAGGCTCTCCGGCGCATGGAATTTTCGTGATGTCGCCGAGACGGCGGGACTGCGGCCGGGCCGGCTGTTTCGTTCCAGTGAATTGAGCCACCTCGACGACGCCGGCCGGAGCGCGTTGGCCGCCCTCGGCGTGACCGACGTGGCCGACCTGCGCTCGCCGGTCGAAGTGCAACGCCGCGGGGCCGGCGCCGTGCCGGATGGCGTTGAGGTGCATAACCTTCCATTCCCCGAGGTGTCCCACCATCATGACGACGAGGCCGCAGATGCTCAGGCCCCGCACGAGTCGAGTTGGCAGAAGATGATGACGGAGTACTCCGATGAGGATCCGTCGGTTGCCGCCCAGCGGTGGATGACGAGCGAGTACGAGCGGTTCCCGATCCTCGGCGGTTCCCGGCGGGCGGTACGGCAGATCGTCACCCTGCTCGGTGCGGGCCGGCCGGTTCTGGTGCACTGCTTCGCCGGCAAGGACCGCACCGGGTTTGCCGTCGCGGTGGCGCTGGAGGCGGCCGGGGTGCAGCCGGATGACATCCTGGCCGACTATCTGCGCAGCAACGACGCGGTCGGCTCGCTGCGGAATGCGATCCTGACGACGATGCGCAGCCGCGAGGGCGTGACCGATGAGGTGGTGTCGTTCGCCGAATCCCGCCTGACCGACGAGGTTCTCGGTGTGCGCGAGCAGTACCTGGTCAGCGCCCGGCGGGTGCTCGACGAAACCCACGGCGGCCTTTCGGGTTACCTGGATGCCGCCGGTGTGACGGCCGAGGACGTGGCGCAGCTCCGCGGCCAGCTGCTGGGTTAGACGAAGACCCCGACGACCCACGCCCCGGCGGCGAGCAGGGCGGCTGACAGTTCAACGCCCACCGACAGCGCGACGCCTTTGACGGCGTGGACGGTGGACGCCCAGGCCCGGCGTTGATCGCGCCGCTGCACGAGTTCGGCGAGGTAGACCCCCAACACGAAGCCGACCAGTAATCCAGCTACCGGGATCACGAAGAAGCCGACGATTCCGAGCACAGCTCCGGCCGCCAGGGTCCGACCGTTGACATCGGCAGCCCGCATCCGACGAGCCGGCCACAGGTACTTGACCAGGATCCCGGCTCCGAGCACGGCGGTCGCCACACCCAGAACCACCCACGACACCGTGGTGTGCTCGAGGTATGCCCACACCGCAATCGCCGCCCAGACCAGCAGGGTTCCGGGTAGCAGCGGAACGAGGATGCCCACCAGACCGATGGCGATCGCCACCGCGACCAGGATCAGACCGCCGGTGCTCATGCGGTTGAACCTACGTGTTGGCGTTCTCCATCGAAAGGATCTGGTCGTGAGCCGTCTAGGGCGAGATCTCCAGGCCCAACGATGTGCAACGGTCGCCGTTGATCGGTTCGAGGTCCATCGCGCAGGCCGTGACGATGACATAGATCGGCGCCTCGGCTCGAAGGGTGACCGAGTCGCCGGGACGGGTGAGTGCCGGCAGCGCAGCAAGGGACCCGTCCGGGCCGACCGGGGTGCGCTGGAAGAGGTTCACCGGATCCGGGATGTGCAGCGGATGCCAATCAACCGCCGCGGCGGCGATCCGGAAGTTCTCGCTGCAACTCGGGTGGTAGCCCTGATACCCGAGTACCGAATACATTTCAGCGCTGCACGGCGAAGCGAGCATGTCGTGCACACCGGGTGAATCGTCGCGTTCGAAGGTGAGCAACGGCCGGTACGCGGTGCTGACGAAGGACTCGCCGACCGCAGGGAAAAGCCGCCCGCTCACGACTCTGGTGGCCGACGGGCTGAGCCACTCCGTCAGGTCCTCGGCGAGCACCGCGAACAGGTCCGCGACCTGGCTCCCCTCGACGTCGACGATTCGGATTCGGTGGCCGGGCGACATCTCGACGATCACCCCGGACTGCGGGGCAATTTCGATGGTCGTCGGAGTGTCGCTTGTAGGCACCGTCACGGCACCAGGACCACCTTGCCGTAGACGAGCAGCGAAACCGCTTGTGCGTCATCGAGTTCGGCCGGATCAACGACGTCGGTATAGACCAGACCTGACGGTCCGGTCAGCTCCTGGGCGACAAGAGCTTTCACCCGCTAGAGCTTGAACGCGGCGGGCTCTGGGGCCGACAGGTCGTCGATCTGCGACCAGTGCGCAGCCACGTCATCGACACTGGGCACCTGCTCGAAGGTCACGCCCCTGTTCTGGAACAGCGCCACGCGTTGCACCTTGCCGCCACCGACGATGAACACCGACGCGGTGTCGGGCACCTCCTCGGTGCAGAGGTAGGCCATCACCGGGGCGACGTACTCGGGGGTGAGCTTCTCGAACACCGCCGGCGGCAGGATGTCCTCGGTCATCCGGGTGGCTGCGATCGGGGCCAGTGCGTTGGCCTTGATGTTGTACTTCGCGCCCTCCTGGGCCAGCGTGTTGATCAGGCCCACCAGGCCGAGCTTGGCGGCGCTGTAGTTGGCCTGGCCGAAGTTGCCGAACAGGCCACTGGTGGAGGTGGCGACGACGATCCGGCCGTAGCTCTGCTCGCGGAAGTGCGGCCAGGCGGCGCGGATCACGTTGTATCCGCCGTAGAGATGGACCTTGAGCACCGAATCCCAGGCCTCATTGGTCATCTTGTGGAAGGTGCCGTCGCGCAGGATTCCGGCGTTGCTCACCACGCCGTGGATGGCGCCGAACTCGTCGAGGGCGGTCTTGACGATGTTCTCGGCGCCCTCGGCTTCGGCGACACTGTCGTAGTTGGCGACGGCGCGGCCGCCGGCCTCCTTGATCTCGGTGACGACCTGGTCGGCCATCGAGTGCCCGGCACCGGTCCCGTCGCGCGAGCCGCCGAGGTCGTTGACGACGACGCAGGCGCCCTCCTTGGCCAGGGTCAGCGCGTACTCGCGGCCCAGTCCGCCGCCGGCACCGGTGACGACGATGACTCGATCCTGAACTCCGGGCATGAAGGGTCCTCCCTAGCGTGTCGGGCGGGGGAATTCACCGCCGTGGGCCATGGTAGCCAGCCGCGTTACCGCCGAATCCGACCGCCTCATGCAAGGGTGTCCGACATGGAAATCCCCCGCCGCCGACTCCTCGTCACCGGCGCGGTGCTGACCGCGCTGACCGCGTGCGGCCGGCCCAGTCGGCAGGCGCCGGTCCTGCTCGTCGACTCCCCCGCCGCGCCGACAGTCGAGGATCAACTCGCTGCCCTGGAGGACCGCTACAACGCGAAAGTCGGTGTCTACGGACGCAATCTCGGCTCGAACCGAGTGCTCGGTTACCGCGACAACGATCTGTTCGCCACCTGCTCGGCGTTCAAGGCCTATGTCGCCGGGGCGATCCTGATGAAGGACCAGCGCGGGGAACTGCGGCTGACCGAAGAGGTCTTCATCGACCCGGTCTTCTTCGTCCCGGTCGCCTCACCGATCACCGAACCCAATCTGGGTGGCTGGATGACGCTGTCCGACCTGTGCGCTGCCGCGGTCCGGCAGAGCGACAACACCGCCACCAATCTGATGCTCGAATTGCTCGGCGGACCGGGCTCGATCACCGAGTTCGCCCGTTCCGTCGGTGATGACCGCACCTGGATGGTGCGCTGGGAGCCCGAACTCAACTCCGCCATCCCCGGCGATCCGCGCGACACCAGCAGCCCACGGGCGATGGGCACCGGGTTTGCGAACATGCTCACCGGTGAGGTGTTCGACGAGGAGCACCGCGCACAACTCCATGAGTGGATGAGCACCATCGTCACCGGCGACAGGCGGATCCGGGCCGGGCTGCCGCCGGGCTGGACCATCGCGGACAAGACCGGCAGTGGCGACTACGGCAGCGCCAATGACCTCGGCGTGGCCTTCGGCCCCAACGGCGAACGCCTCCAACTGGGAGTGATGACGCGCACCAGGTCCGACGATCCGCAGACACCGTGGACGGACGCGTTGATCGCCGACGTCACCAGGGTGGCCGTGCCCTGGCTGCTCGGCTAGCGTCGCTGCGCCACCACGAACGTCGAGTACCCGTCCTGGTCTTCCTGGCCGGGCACGTCGATCCACCGGTTGAGTCGGCGCATCTCCTCGGTCGACGGTGTGCCGGTGGCGGTCCAGCCGTGGGTGCTCAGCCAGTCCGTGAGGTCGGCCCGATGCTCGTCGTTGTAGGTCAGATCGGCGATGTCGACAGTGCGTTCGATACCCATGTCGTCGGCCATCTTCTCCCAGCGCCCGCGCATCTGGGCGCGACGCTCCTCGTCATGGTGACGCACCGCCTCGGCGGAGACCCGACTGCCGGGTGCACTGAGTTCGGTGATCTGCTCGAAGAGCCGATCCTGCGCCTCGGCGGGCAGGTACATCAGCAGGCCCTCGGCCAGCCAGGCCGTGGGGCGGGCCGGATCGAAGCCCGCCGCCTTCAGGGCGGCCGGCCAGTCCTGTCTCAGGTCGATGGCCACCTCGCGGCAGTCGGCGGAGGGCCGGACGCCGTGCTCGGCGAGGGTGGCGGCCTTGTACTCCAGCACTTTGGGCTGGTCGATCTCAAAGACCACGGTTCCTCCGGGCCACGCCAGCCGATAGCCACGGGAATCCAGACCGGAGGCCAGGATCACCACCTGGCGGACGCCCGCGTCGACGGCCTCGGCGAAGAAGGAGTCGAAGAAGTGCGTGCGCACGGCCTGATAGCTGAGCATGTTGTCGAACATGGCGGCGGCCTCGGGGTCGGCGGCGCCGATGCGCTCCTGCATCGACGCGTCGAGGAACTTGCTCCAGACACCGGTGTCGGCGCCGGTGACCAGCAGTCGCGCATAGGGATCGCGGATCAGCGGTTCGGGGCTCTCGGTCTCGCGGGCACGGGCTGCGGCAACCATCACCGCCGTCGTTCCCACGCTGCTGGCGATGTCCCAGGTGTCGTCCTGGCTGCGCAAACTGCTCACGGGCTGCTCCAAACTGGCGTCGGCGTCAGCCCATGGTAGCGAAAGTTAGACAAGCTATCCGGTGCGCTTCCAGGGCCCGGTGTCGAGCAACCTGATGAATTCGTCGGTGATGGCGGCCAAGCGATCCTGACCGCCCACGAAGCCGGCGTAGAAGCCCAGCCCCCAGAGTGCTGCCACCAGCATCTCCGCCGCCGCCTCGGGGTCGAGGTCGTGGCGCAGTTCGCCGCTGTCGATCCCATCGCGCACCGCGGCCGACGCGAAGTCGCGGGTGTGCTGCAGGGAGTCGGCGCCCTCGGCACTCAACTCCGGGTGACGCTGGCACTCCAGAACCGACGTCACCAGAAACGACGCCGCCGACCCGTTGTCGTTCTGTGCGTCCACGGCGGCCCGCACGAAAGCGTGCACCCGCCCGGCCAAAGTCTGCTCGGCCTCGGCCCCCTTGAGTCCGGCGGCGATCACGACACCGTTGGTCTCCGCAACCACCTGGCGGTACAGAACCTGCTTGCTGGCGTAGTAGTGGTTGATGGCCGGACGGGTCAGATCGGCGCGCGCCGCGATCTCCTGGAAAGTCGCGGCGTCGTAGCCCAACTCCCCGAAGACCTCGCGGGCGGCGCGCAGAATCCGACCGCGTGTCTGAGCAGATTTCGCTGCAGGCGGCCGACCGGGTCCACGTCTCGCGGTCTTCAGCACACCACGATTCTGCCAGATGCAACCATCCCGCGGCTATCGGGTGGTCCGGTAACCCGTCTCCGTGACTGTGCTGCGGGATGTGATCAAACGTGGCATCCATCACCGGGATGGTTGCACTGCTTACTAATTCACGCCCCAGGCGGCTGCTGCCGCGGACCGTCGAACGGGCGCGTAACGCGCGATCGGATCGCCGTTTCCCGGATGTGGCCGTCGCCAGTGGAAGCGACTATCCCACCATGGCGGATGCGGGTCTCGTTGCCTACAAAACCGACCCACAGTTTGCTAAAAATGCCGCACCCTGCGCAAGATTTCCCGCAGCCGGACGCTGCAGGGCGATTCGGCCGGAACGTCTGCCCCGTCCCGAACCACCGCCGGCGCCACGAGGCCTAATGTCTGTGTCCATGCCCATCGTCGCGGCACGCGTGTCCTACTTCGAAGCCGGCCTGGAGATCCTCGCCGACCTCGGGTTCGGCGGACTCAAACTGGCCGAGGTGTGCAGCCGCCTCGGCGTCACGTCGGGGTCGTTCTACCACTACTTCACCGGGTGGGGCGCCTACACCAGCGATCTCATCGCCTATTGGCGCCAGGACCGTACGGTGCGGATCATCGACGTCATCCGTTCGCAGCCGAATCCACGCAAGCGCATCGAATCGATCATCGAGGTGGCCCTGTCCCTGCCACACAGCGCGGAAGCGGCCATCCGGGCCTGGAGTGCGGTAGACCCGGAGGTGCTCGCAGTGCAGCGGGAGGTCGACCAGCAACGGTTCGAGATCACCTACGAATCGGCCTTCGAGATCGCCCACGACGAAGCCCAGGCGCGCGCCTACGCCAACCTGGCCACCTACCTGTTCCTGGGCTACGAA
This sequence comes from uncultured Actinomycetes bacterium, assembly GCA_903884065.1. Taxonomy (GTDB): domain Bacteria; phylum Actinomycetota; class Actinomycetes; order Mycobacteriales; family Mycobacteriaceae; genus Mycobacterium. The sequence goes on from CAISDL010000128.1 coordinate 9,232, forward strand.
CAGACCACCCTGCCGCGGGAACTGGGGATGTTCGAGTGGATGTGCAACACCATGCTCGACGATCTGGAGGCCGGACGATTCGCCGACGTGCCCGCACCGTAACGGCGATGGGGCCGTAACGACGATGGTGCTCAACTCCGTTCGGCGGGTTGCCGATCGTCTGCACGCCCGCGACCCGGGGCACGACGGCCTACGCAAGGCATTGCGCGCGGCCATCGCCATACCGATCGCCGCGTCGATCAGCTACCTGATCGCGGGCAATGCCCAGACCCCGGTATTCACCCTCGTCGGCTCGATCGCGCTGATGGTGGCGGCGGACTTCCCCGGCTCCCGCCCCGCTCGCGCGCTGGCCTACGGAAGTCTCGGCGTCAACGGTGCGATCCTCATCGCGCTGGGCACCTGGGCGGCCCCGCATCCGTGGATCGCGGTTCCGCTGTGTTTCGCGGTGGGTGCGTTGGTGAGCCTGCTGGGCCTGCTCAGCGAGATCATCGCGGCGGGCCAGCGCGCCATGCTGATGACCTTCCTGCTGCCGGTCTGCGCCCCGGTCGGGCCGGTGGACGAACGCCTGTTGGGCTGGCTGCTGGCACTGCTGGTCTGCGTACCGGCCGCGTTGTTCCTCCTCCCACCGCGCTCCGGCACCGAGTTGCGCCACCTCGCCGCACGGGTCTGCGCGGCCCTGGCCGACCGCCTGGAGGGCGGCGGTTCGGACGCGGAGACGACTGCGGCGATGGACGAACTGCACGCGGAGTTCCTGGGGAGCGCCTTCCGGCCGGTGGCCCTGACCGCCGGCAGTCGCGGCCTGATTCGGGTGATTTCCAACCTGCGATGGCTCTGCGACCGCTCCGGACCCGACATGGACCGCCTGCTGGGGCCGCTCGAACCGGTCAGCGTCGCGGTCCTGCGCGGCAGCGCCGACGTGCTGCTGTCCGGCGACCGGGTGGGGGCCGAGAGACTGGCCGCGGTGGTCGCCGAGCACCGCGCGATCGCATTCCGCCAGTACGACAACGACATTCACGAGATTCTCGACGAGCCCGACGACGCAGCCGCGCTGCAGCACGGCCGGATGCTGCTCGGCCGGCGGACCATGAGCGCGACGATCGGGCTGACCGGGAGCATCATCGCCGCGGCGACGGTGACCGACACCCGCGCGCTCCTCGACCGGTTGCTCGGCCGGGACCTCCCTGAGACCGGTATCGCCGACCGGGTGCACAGTACGCGCGCAGCCGTGGCGGGGCTGTACGGCTATCTGTCCACCCGCTCGATCACGGTCATCAACAGCGTGCGGACCGGCCTGGCGCTGGCGCTGGCCGTGGTGGTGACGCTGATTCTCCCGGTGCAGAACGGACTGTGGGTCGCACTCGGTGCGCTGGCGGTGCTGCGCAGCAGCGCCTCCACGACGCGCACCAGCGTGATGCGCGCCCTCACCGGCACCGCCATCGGATTCGTCATCGGCACCATGGTCATCGCCGTCGTCGGCGTCGACCCGCCGGTGTTGTGGACGCTGCTGCCGCTGGCCACGTTCGGCTCGACCTACGTGCTGACGGTCGGGTCCTTCACCGCCAGCCAGGCGATGTTCACCATGCAGGTCCTGATCGTCTTCAACCTGATGCGGCCCACCGGCTGGCAGGTCGGCCTGATCCGGATCGAGGACGTCGTCCTCGGCGCCCTGGTGGGTCTGGCGGTGTCGTTGTTGCTGTGGCCGGGGGGTGCGCAGAAGGCGGTGCAGCGCGCCATCCACGACGCCGTCGTCGCGTGTTCGTGGTACCTGGACGCCGCGGTGACGCGGGTGACCCGGGGGGTGTCCCCCGAGACCGCGGCTGCGGTGGCCGAACTGGGCGCCGAGTCACTGGTCGCAGCACGCAGTCACGGCGACGCGGTCCGGGTGTACCTGGCGGAGACGAACGGCGCGATCGACGCGGCTCAACTGGAGACCGCAAGCCTCATCCCACGGCTGCGCACCGCCGCCGACATCATCGCCGACATCGTGCCGCCACCGCCGGGGGTGTACCCACGAACCCGAAAGGTGTTGGAGAAGCACGCCACCTCGCTGTGCACCCGCATCGAGGGCATGCGCGAACCGGCACCGCTGCCCGATATGAGCGACGAGTTCGTGCCCACGCTGCGCGCCGAGGCAGCCACGACGCCGCACGCCGCGCGGGCGGCCCTGCCGTTGGTCACCGCCGCGGCCAACATCGGCGAACTGGAGCTGACCTGGCCGACGTCGGAGCCGTCCGACGCAGTGACCGCCTAGCCCAGGACGTTCTGAGCCGCTGCACGCGCCTCGGCCGGACTGGAGGTGCCCAGCACCGCATCTGCGGCATCGCGGCACTGTTGCAGGGTCACCGTCGCGAGCTTGGCGCCCACCGGCGTCACCGCGGAAGCCGCCGCCGACAGCGAGGTGATCCCCATACCGATCAGGACGCACGCCAGAAGTGGGTCGGCGGCGGCCTCGCCACACACACCGACCGGCTTGCCGGTCGCCTGGCCCGCCCGGGCGGTCTGCGCCACCAGAGCCAGGACCCCCGGCTGCCACGGGTCGGTGAGGGTGGCCAGGTCCGAGGACATCCGGTCGGCCGCCATCGTGTACTGCGTCAGATCGTTGGTCCCGATCGACAGGAACTCGACGTGCTCGAGGATCTTCTCGGCCAGCAATGCGGCGGCCGGCACCTCGATCATCACTCCGGGATACAGGTCGCGCTCCCGGGCCAACCCGGCGAAACGGCGAGCCTCCTCGGGCGTGGCGATCATCGGCGCCATCACCCACGGCGCGTTACCGGTCTGGGCCGCGGCCGCGGCGATCGCATCGAGCTGGCGGCCCACCAGGTCGGCGTCGAGTTCGATGATGCGGAAGCCGCGCACGCCCAGTGCGGGGTTCTCCTCCTCGGGGTTGGTGATGAACTTCAGCGGCTTGTCCGACCCCGCGTCGAGCGTGCGGATCACCACCTTGTGTCCGGCGAAGGCATCCAGCACCTCGGCGTAGATCGCCGTCTGCGCCTCGACGCTCGGCTCGGTATCGGCGTCGAGAAAACACAGCTCGGTGCGGAACAAGCCGACACCCTCGACCGGTGCCTGGCGCGCCGCGCGGGCTGCCGACCCGTCGGCGACGTTGGCCAGGATCAGGACCGCATGCCCGTCAGAGGTCGCACCGGGTCCGGCCCAGCCGGCCATCGCCGCCGCCGCGACATCGGCCGTCGCGACCGCCGCGGCGGCATCCGCCCGGTCCGGGTCGATGGTGACGGTGCCGCGGTTGCCGTCCAGTAGCACCATCGTCGCCACGGCCACGTCGTCGAGTCCCTTCACGGCGACCACGCACGGGATGCCGAGCTGGCGGGCGATGATCGCGGTGTGGCTGGTCGGGCCGCCGAGCGAGGTGGCCAGGCCCACGATCCGGTGCGGGTCCAGACCGGCGGTGTCGGCCGGGGCCAGGTCTTCGGCAAAGAGAATCGACGGTTCCACCGGCTCCGGCACGCCGGGAGCAGGTAAGCCGGCCAGTTCGGCGATGACACGGTCGCGGATGTCCTTGAGGTCGGTGACCCGCTCGGCCATCAACCCGCCCATCTTGGTGAACATCTCGATGAACTGTGCGGCGGCGTCGGCCGTCGCGCGCACCGCGGACTTACCGGCTTTGATGGCGTTCTCCGCCGCTCCCAGCCAGGCCCGATCCTGGGCCAGTTGGGCGGTCGCGGTCAGCACCTCCGAAGCCGCTCCGGTGGCCGCCGCCGCGCGGTCCCGCAGACTCTGCGCCACGGTGGTCGCGGCCGCCCCGAATCGCGCGACCTCCGCCGCCCGGTCCGCCTCAGCGACTTCAACCCCGGGATCCAGCTCGCTGATGGCGGGGAGTCGGTTGGCCCGGATGACGGGGGCGAACCGGACGCCCGGCACCACCGGGACGCCCTGCAGCACGATCGTTTGTGAGGCGGTCATGCACTGGATTAGAGCAAAACGTTGACAATCCCACGCGAACGGCGGTAAAACCACATAGATCAACACAAATGCGGGGTAAACCCACATTCAGCGAGAGGACCATCGTGTACCCGGAGGAGCGCCAGCAGGCGATCGCCGCACAGGTGATCTCCCAGGGCCGTGCCTCGGTGGCAGAGCTGGCTCAGACCTACGACGTCACCACCGAGACGGTGCGACGCGACCTCGCCGTTCTCGACCGCGCCGGACTGCTGCGGCGCGTGCACGGCGGAGCGGTGCCGACCCGGGCACTGCATCTGGTCGAGCCCAGTGTCGAGGCCCGCGAAGCCACCCGGGCCGCCCACAAACAGGCGATCGCGCGCGCGGCGGCGGAGTTCTTCCCGCAGTCCGGTGCGACGGTCCTGTTCGACGCCGGCACCACCACCGCGCGACTGGCCGCGCTGCTACCCGCGGACCGCGATCTGCAGGTGGTGACCAACTCGGTGCCGATCGCCGCCCGCCTGGCCGGCCTGGGTTCGGTGTCCCTGCAGGTCCTCGGCGGGCGGGTGCGCGGGCTGACCCAGGCGACCGTCGGCGATCAGGCGGTGGCCACCCTGGCATCGCTGCGCGTCGACGTCGCCTTCATCGGCGCCAACGGAGTCACCGCCCGGCACGGCCTGTCCACCCCGGATCCCGACGAAGCCGCAGTGAAGCGCGCCATGGTCGGTTGCGCCAATTTCGTTGTGGTGGTGGCTGATTCATCGAAGATCGGCCAGGAGGAATTCGTCAGCTTCGCACCGATCCAGTCCCTCGATGTTCTGGTGACGGATCCGGAGATCAGCGCGCGGGAACGCGCCGACCTGGGCGCCCAAGGCCTGGAAGTGGTTGTCGCGCGGGGGGCCGCATGACCGGGATCCCGATGATCGTCACCGTCACGCCCAACCCGAGCATCGACCGCACGGTCACCCTGCCGGGCGAACTGGTGCGCGGCGCCGTGCACCGGGTGACGTCGGTGTCCTCGGAACCGGGCGGCAAGGGCGTCAACGTGGCCCGGGCCCTGACCCTGGCGGGACTGGACACCGTCGCGGTACTGCCGGCCGCCGAACACGACCCGATCCTGGCCGGACTGCAGGCACAGGGTGTGGCCTTTCACGCCGTGCCTGTCGCCGGTGGTGTCCGCACCAATCTGACCATTACCGAAAACGACGGCACCACAACGAAGATCAACGAGCCGGGCGCGGCCCTGCAGCAGGGCGAAGCCGAGGATCTCGCCTGGGCCGTGATGCAGCGCGCGAAGGCGGATCACTGGGTGGTCCTCTCGGGCTCACTGCCTCCCGGGCTACCCGACAGCTGGTACTCCGACATGGTCGCCGCACTCAAGGCGCACGGCTGCAAGGTGGCCGTGGACACCTCCGATGCTCCGCTGCAGGCTCTGGCAGACCGCCTGGAGCACGCCGCGCCGGACCTGATCAAGCCGAACTCCGAGGAGTTGGCGGGCCTGGCCGGAGTGACGCCGGCGTCGCTGGAGGACGCGGTCTCCCGCGGTGACGCCGGGCCGGTGGTGGCCGCGGCCCGGCGCCTCGTCGAGCGCGGCGTCGGGGCGGTGCTGGCCACCCTGGGCGCGGCCGGGGCGGTGCTGGTCGACGCCGACGGCGCGTGGCTGGCCACCCCCCCGCCGATCACCCCCCGCAGCACCGTCGGAGCCGGCGACTCGTCGCTGGCCGGCTACGTGCGGGCGGACGTTCTCGGTGCCGACGCACCGGGGCGGCTACAGATGGCGGTCGCCTACGGCAGCGGTGCCGCGGCACTCCCCGGATCGACGCTGCCGTCGCCGGCTCAGATCAATCTCGACGACGTGGCCATCACGTCGGTCCCGACCGGTTCCCAACCAGAAGGTGCGCTATGACCGAACCCTCCATCATCGGTACCGATCTGGTGCTCCTCGACGCCGACGGCGGCTCGGACAAGGAGTCGGTGATCGGCCGGTTGGCCGCGCTGCTCGCCGAGTCCGGCCGGGCCGACGACGCGGCGGCGCTGAGCGCGGCCGCGCTGGCCCGCGAGGCGCAGTCGGCCACCGGTCTGCCCGGCGGAATCGCCATCCCGCACTGCCGGTCGGCGGCGGTCCGCGAGGCCTCCATCGGGTTCGCGCGGCTGCGGCCGCCGGTCGACTTCGGCGCCGGTGACGGCCCGGCAGATCTGGTGTTCCTGATCGCCGCGCCCGAAGGCGGCGGCACCGAGCACATGAAGCTGCTCACCAGCCTGGCCCGTGCCCTCGTACGCCCGGACTTCGTGCAGTCCCTGCGAGAGGCGCCCAGCGCCGAGGCAGTGGTCGCCCTGGTCGAGAGTGTGGTCCATCCGACCCAGACCGGCCACCTTGCGGCGCCTGCCGCCGGTTCTGCCGCCGCGGCCCCGGCGAGGGCACAGGTGAAGTCGGTGATCGCCATCACCGCCTGCCCCACCGGGATCGCGCACACCTACATGGCCGCCGACGCCCTCAAAATGGCCGCCGAACGGGCCGGGGTCGCGTTGACCGTGGAGACCCAGGGCTCCTCCGGCAGCACCCCGCTGAGCGCCGAGACGATCGCCGGGGCCGACGCCGTCATCTTCGCCACCGACGTCGGCGTCAAGGACCGACAGCGCTTCGCCGGCAAACCGGTGATCGCCTCCGGCGTCAAGCGCGCCATCAACGAGCCGGATGTGATGATCGCCGAAGCTGTTGCCGCGGCGGACGATCCGAGGGCCGCCCGGGTCCAGGGGGATGGGGCCTCGGCCTCCGCAGCGGCAATCGCCGGCGGCGGGTCGGGCAACGTCGGCTGGGGCACCCGACTGCGGCAGATCCTGCTCACCGGCGTCAGCTACATGATCCCGTTCGTCGCGGCCGGCGGCCTGCTGATCGCACTCGGCTTCCTGCTGGCGGGCTACGACATCGCCAACACGCCCGAGGGCGAGACCGATTCGCTGGCCCACATCATCGCGACCAGCAACTCGCTGACCAACCTGCCCGCGGGCGGGCTGAGCCAGTACCTGGGCGCGGTGTTGTTCACTCTGGGCGGCCTGGCATTCGGGTTCCTGGTTCCGGCACTGGCGGGCTACATCGCGTTTGCGATCGCCGACCGGCCCGGCATCGCTCCCGGATTCACGGCTGGAGCAGTCGCCGGGTTCGTCGGCGCGGGATTCATCGGCGGCATCGTCGGCGGTCTGATCGCCGGCTTCGCGGCCCTGTGGATCAGCAGTTGGAACGTCCCGAAGTGGTTCCGCGGCCTGATGCCGGTGGTCGTCATCCCGCTGTTGGCCTCGCTGATCGTCGGCCTGCTGATGTTCCTGCTGCTGGGCCGTCCGCTGGCCGACATCACCGCCGGGCTGACGAAATGGCTGGGCGGTCTGTCCGGCGGGTCGGTGGTCCTGCTGGGCGTGATTCTCGGCCTGATGATGTGCTTCGACCTGGGCGGCCCGGTCAACAAGGCGGCCTATGCATTCGCCACCGCCGGACTCAACATCGCCGAACCGGCGTCACTGCGGATCATGGCCGCGGTGATGGCGGCCGGGATGGTTCCGCCGCTGGCCATGGCGCTGGCCACCACGCTGCGGCCCGGACTGTTCAGCGAACCCGAACGGGAGAACGGGCGGGCCGCCTGGCTGCTGGGCGCGTCGTTCATCTCCGAGGGCGCCATCCCGTTCGCCGCTGCCGATCCCTTCCGGGTGATTCCGTCGATGATGGCCGGCGGCGCGGTCACCGGGGCGCTGATCATGGCGATGGATGTGACGCTGAAGGCACCGCATGGCGGCATCTTCGTGTTCTTCGCCATCGGCAAACTGCTGTGGTTCCTGGTGGCCCTGGCCGCGGGGACCGTCGTCGCCGCGCTGGCGGTGATCGCGGCAAAGCAGTTCACCGGGGTCAGGCCGGTTGCCGACGCGTCCGCCACGTCATCGTCCGAAACGGCCGTCTCGGTGTGAAAGATCGGGTAGGAATCAGCAATACGTCGATCTCGACGATCACCTAGAAGGAGCCCTCATGCCCAGCAAGACCGTCATCGTCGGTTCGGCGGTCGGCCTACACGCCCGGCCGGCCGCGATCATCTCGGAGGCCGTGGTCAACGCCGGGGTGCCGGTCACCCTGTCACTGGACGGCGGCGACCCGGTGGACGCCGGATCGGCGCTGATGATCATGACCCTGGGCGCCGGCAACGGCGCATCGGTCACCATCGACTCCGACGACCCGGCGGTAGTCGAGAGCATCGCCGCACTGGTCGAGCAGGACCTCGACGCGTAAGGCGCCGAGCGGCTACGCCAGACCCTTGAGCATCAGGTTCCAATAGAGGAACGGCAGTCCGTACTTCTTGAGATACCAGTATGGGCGATGCGGCTTCGCGGGGTCGAGAAGCGGGAAGGACGGCGTGACCTTCAGGTCGTAGTCGAACTCGGCGAGCAGCATGGCGTGCGACGACGTGACGATCGGGCACGACGAGTACCCGTTGTAGGAGCCGGTGAGCGGGCGGCGACTGAGGTGGGCGTCGATGTTCTCCACCACCACCGGCGCCTGCTTGCGCACCGCCGCACCGGTTTTCGCGTTGGGCGACGACCCGGCGTCCCCGAGGCTGAACACATTCGGGTAGCGCACGTGTTGCATGGTGTGCTTGTCGATCTCCACGAAACCGCCGGCGTCGCCGGTGGACAACGGACTGGACTTGATCCAGTCCGGAGCGGACTGCCGCGGCACCACATGCAGCATGTCGTAGGGCAGCATCATGTCCGAGCCACTGGGCCCCACACCGGTCACCACGACTTTGCGCGATCCGGAATCGACGGTGCGGACCTCGGACTCGGTGTGCAGGGTGATGCCGTAGTCGGCGATCACCTTCTCCAGGCTGTCGGCGATCGCGGGGATACCGAAGATCCGCGGGCCAGGTGCCACCAGGTGGATGTCGATGTTCTTCAGCACCCCTTCACGACGCCAGTGGTCCGCCGCCAGGTAGGCGATCTTCTGTCCGGCGCCGGCACACTTGACGGGTCCGGTCGGCATGGTGAAGACCGCTGTACCCGAACGCATTCCACGGATGAAGTCCCAGGTCCGCGGGGCCAGATCGAACCGGTAGTTCGACGACACCCCATCGCGGCCCAGCGTCTCGGGCAGGCCCTCGGTGGCGTCGAAGTCCAACTGCAGGCCGGGTGCGACCACCAACACGTCATAGCCGTAGACCGAGCCGTCGGAACACGTCACGGTGTTGTTGTCCGGGTCGAAAGCACTGGCCGCCTTGCGGATCCAGGTCGCGCCCCTCGGCATGACGGATGCCTCGGCGCGTTCGGTCGCCGACGCCTTCGCCTGCCCGCCGCCGACCAGCGTCCACAGCGGTTGGTAGTAGTGCTTGTCCGACGGCTCGATGACGGCCACATCGGTGTAGCCCTTTCGCAGCAGCCGTGCGGCCACGGTGATACCCGCGGTGCCGCCGCCGACGACGAGGACCTGATGTTTCGTGCTGGTGTTCATGATTGTTGGAATTCCTCTGCGGGTCAGGCGTTCTGGGTGGCCTCGTCCCAGGCGTTGTAACCGCCCAGGAGATCGCTGACATCGTCGAATCCGTGCTTGCGCAGCAGGCTGGCCGCCATCGATGAGCGGTAACCGCCGGCGCAGTAGACCACCGTGGGCTTGCGCGGGTCGAGCTCGGCGAGCCGCTCCGGCAGCTGGCCCACGGAGATGTTCACGGCGTTGGCGATCATGCCCGCCTCGGCCTCGCCCGGATTGCGGACGTCCACGAGTTGCAACTCCGGAACGTCGGCGATGCGTTCGCCGAGCGCATTCGTCGTCAGCCGTGAGGCGACCTCGACATCGCGCTGGTTCTCGAACATCACCGCGAACGGATCCTTGAGGTAGCCGACCACCCGGTCGAACCCGATCCGGCCGAGGCGATTCTTGCCCTCCAATTCGCGGTCCGGATCGGTCATCAGCACGATGTCGTCCTCGGGCGTGATCACCGAGCCGGCGAATTCGGCGTAGCGACCCTCCAAGCCGATGTTGACCGCACCCTTGAGGTGCCCGAGCGCGAACTCCTCCGGATCCCGGCCGTCGACCAGCACGGCACCGCCATTGATCGCTGCACGGACCTCGTCGTAGCTCATGGCCTCGGGCATTTCGGACTCGTCGAGCAACTCGCGACCCTTGCGGTTGAGAATCGCGTTGTAGACGAAATAACCCGGGGCCGGCGGCTGGCCGCCGGTCACCAACTCCACAAACTTGGCCTTGCTCGACGCGCGCAATGCGTAGTTGGTCTTGCGCTGCTCACCCATCGTCGACCACAACTCGGTCGACAGGTTCTTCCCGCATGCCGAACCCGCACCGTGGGCCGGGTAGACCCGAGTGGCGTCCGGCAACGGCATCAGCTTGTCGTGCAGCGAGTCGTACAGCTTGTCGGCCAGATCCTCCTTGGTGAAGCCGATCGACCCCAGCAGATCGGGCCGGCCGACGTCGCCGATGAACAACGTGTCACCGGTCATGACGCCGTACGGAGTCGTGTCGCCGGCATGCTCGTAGACCACGATGCTCATCGACTCAGGCGTGTGACCGGGCGTGTGGCGGAACTCGAAGTTGACGTCACCCAGCGAGTACCTGTCACCGTCCTCGACCGGCATGTAGTCGTACTCCGGCTTGGCGACCGAGGAGTAGACGATCTTCGCGCCGGTTGCTTCGGCGAGCTCCAGGTGACCCGAGAGGAAGTCGGCGTGGAAGTGGGTCTCGATGACCAGCTCGATGGTCATGCCCGCCGCGGTGGCGTCGGCGATGTACTCGCTGACGTCGCGCTGCGGGTCGACGACCACGGCGCGGCCGCTGGTCTCGTCGCCGATCAGGTACGACGCGTGCGACAGGCAGTCCAGGTAGTACTGATTGAACAACATTGTTGTGTCTCCTTTTTCGTCTAAGCCAGTGCGAGGAAGAGTTTTTCGAGTTCCGCTTCGGTGAGGCAGCCCGCTCCACCCAGTTGATCGCTGTTGGCGCACTCCCGCAGTCCGGAGGCGACGAGCTTGAAGCCGGCGCGGTCGAGCGCCTTCGACACCGCGGCCAGCTGGATGACGACGTCCTTGCATTCGCGGCCCTGCTCGACCATGGCGATGACGCCGACCAGCTGACCCTGTGCGCGGCGAAGCCGGTTCAGGATCTCGGCGACGTTGCGTTCGTCAGCCAACATGCGTCCGCCTTCTCTCGGGTGATATACCACGGGGGGTATCCATACGGGCAACATTACATACCCCCAAGGGTATATGCAAGAGGGGCTAGAGCCACCAGCGCTCGAGGACCCGCGCCAGCCCGTCGTCGCTGTTGGCAGCGGTGACCTCATTGGCAGCGGCGATCGCTTCGGGGTGTGCGTTGCCCATCGCCACCCCGTGGCCGGCCCAGCGCAACATCGGCACATCGTTGGGCATGTCCCCGAACGCCACGATGTCCTCGGCGCTGATCTCCAGCGGCCGCGCCACCTCTTCCACGCCGACGGCCTTGCTGATTCCGATCGAGCTGATCTCAATGAGCCCGTCGTTGGTGGAGTAGGTGATGTCGCCGAGCACTCCGACATGCCGTGCCAGCGCCGCCGCCAACTCCGAACTGGGCGTGCCCGGCCTGCGCACCAGCAGCTTGACCGCCGGTGCACTCAGCAGGTCCTCGTAGGAGACCTCGGTGTTGTCGGGGTTGAGCCAGGCGTGCTCGTAGCCCGGCGCGCTGACGAACTGCGGCGTGGCGCTGTCGTGGGCGCTGCTTCCGACGCGCTCGACGGCCAGTCCGGCGCCCGGCACCACCCGGACGGCGATCTCGGCGAGTTCGGTCAGCACATCAACCGGCAGCGTCCGGGCCGAGATCACCCGGTCGGTCGCCGAGTCGTAGATCACCGCACCGTTGGCACACACCGCCATCGGGGCGAAGCCGAGACCGTCGACCACCGGCGGGATCCACCGCGGCGGCCGCCCGGTGGCCAGCACGAACTGCACCCCGGCGGCCACCGCGGCCGTGATGACCTCCCGGGTGCGGGGGGTGATGCGTTCGTCGGGGTCGAGCAGGGTGCCGTCGACGTCGGTGGCGATCAGGGCGGGCAGCATCAGGGGCGCTCCGCCGCGCGGCGGGCGCGCTCGGCCAGTTCGGCGTCGTCGAGGCGTCTGGCCTCCGCCGGTGTCGGGGCGTCACCGCCGAGCCGGTGCGGCACCCACCAGGCGCCAGCCGGATGCGGGTACTGCTCCTGCACCTCGTGCAGGATCGTCGTCATGGCGGCGCGCAACGCCGCGTCGAGCTCTGCCACGGTCCCGTCCGGCCGCACCGGGCGACCGGCACGGATGACCCACGGGATCTTCGTGCGGCCCAGGTTCTTCGGGTGGTCTTTGGTCCACATGCGCTGCGGACCCCAGAGGATCATCGGGACGATCGGCACCTGCGCCTCCAGCGCCATGCGCACTGCTCCGGTCTTGAACTCCTTGAGTTCGAAGCTGCGGCTGATGGTGGCTTCCGGGAACACCCCGACCAGTTGTCCGGCCCGTAGCCGGCGTACCGCTTCGTCGTAGGCGCCGCCGCCGGCCGTGCGGTCCACCGGGATGCAGTCGGTATGCCTGATGATGAAGTCGACGGCACCGTGCTCGAGCGCTTCGGCCTTGAGCATGTACCGGATTCGGCGGCGCCGCTGCCGGCTGGCCAGGCCGGCCGGCAGGTAGTCGATGTAGCTGATGTGGTTCATCGCGACGACGGCGCCGCCATCGGCGGGGATGTTCTCCATACCCTGATAGGTGATCCGGGTGCCGAGCGCACGTGCGGCGGTCGCCGCCGCGATCTCGATGCCCCGATAGACGGGTTCCATCTAGCCCGCTCCACCGCCGCGCTGCTCACGCCGGGCTGCCCGCTCCGCCATCTCCGCGGCCTCCAATTCGGCGGCCTGAGCCAGCGTGGGCGCCCCGCCCCCGAGCCGGTGCGGAACCCAGAACTCGCCGGGCGGATAGGGGCCGTAGTCGTCCTGCACCTGCTCGAGCAGGTGCTGCATCCGGGAGCGCAGCAGCGCGGTCAGTTCGACGGGCGGCAGCGAGGGCTGGATCGGCTCCCCGACCGCGACCGCGATCGGCACCTTGGGGCGCCACATCTTCTTCGGGTGATCCTTGGTCCAGATGCGCTGGGCGCCCCAGACGATGTGCGGGATGATCGGCACGTCGGCGGCGATCGCCATCCGGGCCGCACCGGTCTTGAACTCCTTGAGTTCGAAGCTGCGACTGATCGTCGCCTCCGGGTACACCCCGACCAACTCGCCGGCCTGCAGCGCCCGCACCGCCGCGTCGAAGGAGGCGGCCCCGCTGGCCCGGTCGACCGGAATATGGCGCAGGCTGCGCATCACGGGCCCGGTCACCTTGTGGTCGAAGACCTCCTGCTTGGCCATGTACCGCACGAGTCGGCGAGGGCGCATCCGGTAGAACGGCAGGCCGGAGAAGGTGAAGTCGAGATAGCCGGTGTGGTTGATGGCGACCACCGCACCGCCGGTGGCGGGGAGGTTCTCCATCCCGGTGATCGAGATGCGCAGGCCCTGCGTGCGCCACAGCAGTCGGACACCCGCGATGACAGTTTCGTATGCCGCCTCCACAACCGCCACCCTACCCGCGGCCGGTTAAGCTCATGGGCGTCTGCGTCACTCTCGGGAAGGGGATTCATGCAGGTCACCAGTATCGGCCACGCCGGGTTTCGGATCGACACCGCCGCGGGGAGCATCCTGTGCGACCCGTGGGTCAACCCCGCTTACTTCGGCTCGTGGTTCGTCTTTCCCGACAACAGCGGCCTGGACTGGGGCGCCCTCGGCGAGTGCGACTACCTGTACATCTCGCATCTGCACAAGGACCACTTCGATCCGAAGCTGTTGACCGAGCATGTCAACAAGGACGCCGTGGTGCTGCTGCCCGACTTCCCGGTGCCCGACCTCAAGCGTGAACTCGAGACGCTCGGCTTCCACCGTTTCTTCGAGACCGAGGATTCCGTCAAGCACCTCCTCAGCGGACCCAAGGGCGATCTGGACATCATGATCATCGCCCTGCGCGCACCGGCGGACGGCCCCATCGGCGACTCGGGGATCGTCGTCTCCGACGGCACGACGACGGTGTTCAACATGAACGACTCCCGGCCACTCGCACTGGACGTGCTGGCGGAGTTCGGCGGTGTCGACGTGCACATGCCGCAGTACTCCGGCGCGATCTGGTACCCGATGGTCTACGACATGCCCGAGCGTGCGAAGGAGGCCTTCGCCACCCAGAAGCGCCAGCGCGGCATGGACCGCTGCCGCCAGTACATCTCCGACGTCGGCGCCACCTGGGTGATCCCGTCGGCAGGGCCGCCGTGCTTCCTCGATCCCGAACTGCGTTTCCTCAACGACGACCATGCTGATCCGGGAAACATCTTCCCCGACCAGATGGTGTTCCTGGACCAGATGCGGAAGCACGGGCACAACGGCGGTCTGCTGATGATCCCCGGTTCGAAGGCGGATTTCCGTGGTTCCCAGCTGATCTCGTTGACGCATCCCATCGCCGACGACGAGTTGGAGAGCATCTTCACCACCGGCAAGGCGGACTACATCGCGGCCTATGCCGAACGGGTGGCGCCGGCATTGGCCGCCGAGAAGGCGGGCTGGGCACCCGCGCAGGGCGAGCCCCTGCTGGAGCCACTGCGGGCCCGCTTCGAGCCGATCATGCTGCAGAGCGACCAGATCTGCGACGGTATCGGCTACCCGGTCGAACTGAAGATGGGTCCGGAGACCGTCGTGCTGGACTTCCCGAAACGTGCAGTGCGCGAGCCGATCCCGGATGAGAAGTTCCGGTACGGCTTTGAAATCGCGCCGGAACTGGTGCGCACGGTGCTGCGCGATGACGAGCCGGACTGGGTCAACACCATCTTTCTGTCCACCCGATTCAAGGCCTGGCGGGTCGGCGGCTACAACGAGTACCTGTACACGTTCTTCAAGTGCCTCACCGACGAGCGGATCGCCTACGCCGACGGCTGGTTCGCCGAGGCCCACGACGACACCTCGACCGTGACACTCGACGGCTGGGAGGTGCAGCGACGTTGTCCGCACCTGAAGGCCGACCTGTCGAAATTCGGTGTGGTGGAGGGCACGACGCTGACCTGCAATCTGCACGGTTGGGCGTGGGACCTCAAGACGGGTAAGTGCCTGACCACCAAGGGCCACCCCTTGCGTTGCTCCAAGCTGTGAGCCCGATTCGGTGACACGACCGCCGCGGCAGTACTACGACGACGGGCTGGTCCAACTGGACCGCCTTGCGTTGACGCTGCGGCGTTACCATTTCCCCTCCGGCACGGCGAAAGTCATCCCGCTGCGGGCCATCAAGGGCTATCAGGCCGAATCGCTCGGCGTGCTGATGCAGCGGTTCCGCATCTGGGGCAGTTCGGATCTGCGCCGCTGGCTCCCATTGGATGTCCGCCGGCCGCTGAAGTCGGTGCTGGTGACCCTCGACGTGCCGGGCACCTGGCCGAGTCCGGCGTTCACACCGGAGGACCCGGAGGAGTTTCTGGCGATGCTGGCCGAGGTGCTGCCCCGGTAGCGCTCGAGGCTCAGGGCTCCCAGACCAGTTGGCGCAGCTCCGAAATGTCTTCTCCGGCAGTGTCGTACACCCGCACGATTCCCTCATCGCCAGGCTTGAGATAGGTGCTCTCCCCGTAGCTGGTGTAGCGGGTGGCGCCGATACCGATCAGGACATGGCCGGGGTGGCCACTGGCCGCCATCAGCGCGCCGACATCCTCCAATGGCGTCTCCGGCGAACCCTTCTGGTTGGCCAGCCTCTCGACGATCCAGTCCAGCAGCACCTCGCCGTAGTACGAGTAGCCCAGCAGCGGACTGTCGACGCCGTACTCGTGGTGCACACCGTCGGCGGTGCGCAGATGACACAGCAGCCGGAAGGTCGCGGTCGGACCGTCCGGGGTGAGGTCGTGGGCCTCGAAGAACTCGTGGGCAACGCCTTTGGAGGCCGGGCCCCAGTTCTTCTTCTCGCTGATCTTGCGGGCATTGGGCCGCCGGATCGAGCAGTCGTTGAACGCCCCGAGCGCGAACGGCCGCAGGGTTACGACGGTGTCGCCGCTCCACACGACCTCGCAGGCCAGCCCCACCTCCGGCTCGATCTGCAGGTTCAGGGGGCCGTCTGCTTCGGTGACCTTCGGGACGTTCAGCGCGTCGTGGGAGAGCGGGAACTGCCCGAGTTGGCCGTCGTGGCCGGGGACGTACCACGGGAAGATGCCCTTGGGGGCATCACCGTGGCTCTCGACATTGGTGAAATCGACTGCCTCACCGGCTTGTTCGAGATGTCCGGCGAAATTGCCGGCCACCCCGAAACCGAACCAGGTCTTCAGATCGTCGAGTTCGAGTTCGATCACGGAGTCAGCACCTCCGTCCCCACGAACGGAACCAGCGCGTCAGGAACCCGCACGCTGCCGTCCGGCTGCTGATGGTTCTCCAGGATCGCCACCAGCCACCGGGTGGTGGCCAGCGTTCCATTGAGCGTGGCCGCGATCTGCGGCTTGCCGTTCTCGTCGCGATAGCGGGTCGCCAGCCGGCGCGCCTGGAACGTCGCGCAGTTCGACGTCGAGGTCAGTTCCCGGTAGGCCTGCTGGGTGGGCACCCATGCCTCGCAGTCGAATTTGCGGGCCGCCGAGGAACCAAGATCTCCCGCCGCCACATCGATCACGCGGTAAGGCACACCGATGAGTTCGAGCATCTGACGCTGCCAGCCCAGCAGCCGCTGGTGCTCGGCCTCGGCGTCCTCGGGGCGGCAGTAGACGAACGCCTCGACCTTGTCGAACTGGTGCACCCGGATGATGCCGCGGGTGTCCTTGCCGTAGCTGCCGGCTTCCCGACGGAAGCACGACGACCATCCGGCGTACCGCTTCGGGCCGGCGGACAGGTCGAGGATCTCGTCGGCGTGGTATCCGGCCAGCGGTACCTCGGAGGTGCCGACGAGATAGAGGTCGTCGGCCTCGAGGTGGTAGATCTCGTCGGCGTGGGCGCCGAGAAAGCCGGTGCCGGCCATCACCTCCGGCCGTACCAGCACCGGCGGGATCATCAGCGTGAAGCCGTTGTCGGTCGCCAACCGCACAGCGAGTTGCAGCAGTCCCAGCTGCATCAGCGCCCCGCGACCGGTGAGGAAGTAGAACCGCGAGCCGGACACCTTGGCCCCGCGTTCCATGTCGATCAGCCCGAGCGACTCACCGAGTTCGAGATGGTCCTTGGGACCGTCGATCGTCCGGGGCTCGCCGACGACCTCGAGCACCGCGTAGTCGTCCTCGCCGCCGGCCGGCACCCCCTCGATCACCACGTTCTGGATCGCCATATGCGCCGCGGTCAGGGCGGCCTCGGCCTCGGTCTGGCGCGCCTCGGCGTTCTTGACCTCAGCGGCGAGCTGCTTGGCCCGCTCCAGTAGTGCCGGCCGGTCCTCGGGGGTGGCCGATCCGACGCTCTTACTGGCCGCCTTCTGCTCCGCGCGCAAGGTGTCGGCGGTGGAGATGGCCGCCCGGCGGGCGGCGTCGGCCTCGAGGAGCAGATCCACACACGCGGGGTCCTCGCCACGGCTGAGCTGCGAACGGCGCACCGCGTCGGGGTCGTCGCGGACCAGTTTGAGGTCGATCACGACCTGCACCCTATTCGTCCCCGCCGGGGGTCGGCACAGCACAACCCCATAACGGTCATTGAGCAGCACTTGCCAGGGCGCCGAGCGGGCCTGCCACAATGGAGGGGATGTTGCAGCTATCTGAGACCCCGCCGGTCGAGGAATACGACGACGAGCCCGCGCCGCGGCGCTGGTCCGGCGCTTTGCACGCGAAGTCGGCCCGCCGAGCGCTGTTGTTGACCGCCCTGGGCGGCCTGCTGATCGCCGGGACGGTCACCGCCCTGCCGATCCGCAACACCACGGCACTGAGCAGTGTCGTCCCGGTGGACCCGCTGGGTTCGGCCAACCCGGCCTTCGCCAACGCCAAGGCCGGCGACTGCCTCAACTGGCCCGACAACGCCATGGACACGGCTGCGATCGTCGACTGCAAGGACGACCACCGCTTCGAGGTGGCCGAGTCGGTGGACATGAGTGCCTATCCGGGTTCGGAGTTCGGCCCGGATGCCGATCCGCCGTCTCCGGCGCGCATCCAGCAGATCACCCTCGAACAGTGCCAGCCGGCCGTGGAGCGCTATCTCGGGACCAAGTACGACCCCAACAGCCGATTCAGCATCAGCATGCTGTGGGCGGGCGACAAGGCCTGGAAACACGCCGGCGAGCGCCGCCTGCTGTGCGGTCTTCAGCTACAGGGCCCGGGCAATCAACAGCTGGTCCACCAGGGCCGGGTCGCCGAGGTCGACCAGTCCAAGGTCTGGCCCACCGGCACCTGCCTGGGCATCGATCCGGCGACCAACCAGCCCAACGACGCCCCCGTCGACTGCTCCGCGCCGCACGCCATGGAAGTCACCGGCGCGGTCAACCTCGCCGAGCGATTCCCGGAGGGCCTTCCGGTGGACGCCGACCAGGACGCGTTCATCAAGGAAGTCTGCAATTCGCTGACCGACGCCTATCTGGCGCCGGGGAAGCTGCGGGACACCACCCTGACACTGATCTACAACACGGTGTCGCTTCCGAGTTGGACCGCGGGCAGCCGCCAGATCTCCTGCAACATCGGCGCCACGCTGGGCAATGGCGGGTGGGCCACACTGATCAACACCGCCAAGGGACCGCTGCTGGTCAACGGCCAGCCTCCGGTTCCCCCGCCGCCGATCCCCGAGGAGCGGTTGAATCTGCCTCTGCCGCCGCCACTTCCGGGCAACGGTCCGCCGGGCTAGTGCCCGTCGGCATGGGCGAGGAGCGCTTCGAGGAGCTGGTCTCCGACGCTCTGGATCTGATTCCCCCGGATCTGGCCGCCGCGATCGACAACGTCGTGGTGCTGGTCTCCGACCGCCATCCCGAGGATCCCGAACTGCTCGGACTGTACGAGGGCATCGCGCTCACCGAGCGCGACTCCAGTTACGGCGGTGCACTGCCGGACACGATCACCATCTTCCGCGAGAGTCTGCTGGAGATCTGCGACACCGACGAGGACGTCGTGGAGGAGGTCGCCATCACGGTGATCCATGAACTTGCCCACCATTTCGGAATCGACGACGAGCGTCTGCACGAATTGGGCTGGGGCTGAGCGACGTTCACCGGTGGCGCAGGGCTACCGGGTGGGGTCACCCTTCCAGTGGAAACTATTGACGTACTTGCCCATGTCCTGGGCGAGTTCAAGATTGGCTCCCGACGGCGGCCCGGGACCGTAGTCCGGGCCGAAGGCGTGATAGGGACCCGTCGCGAACGCCACGAGCGCGACGTCGTTCTTCACCGCCGTCATCACCAGAATCCGGACCCGGCTGTAACCGGACGTCGAACCCTGCGGCCAGTCGTCGACGACCTCCCCGTAGCCCGGTTGGTATCCCACCATCGCGTTGGGAACCTCGTAGGCGACCTTGGCGTCCGGATAGGTTCGTTTGACCAGCGCCCGCGCAACGTCGCGCGCTGAGCGACCCTTGGCCGGTTCGGAGAACAACTGCAGGACGCCGCCGTCGCCGCCGGTATACGTCGCGGTGACACCGGATTTCGTCGTGACGACGTTGTAGGCCGACCCCGGCGCGGGGTAGGACACCGAGAAGGATCCGTCCGGGGCCTCGAAGCGGGGCAGCGCCATCACCGGGATGCCGGTCGGCGGCTTACCACAGTCCGGCGGACACATATAGTGGGCGATCTTGGGAGTCAGGACCAGCGCCGCCGCGCCGAGCACCACCGACGCCGCGGTGATCACGACGCCCCAACGACTCAACAGCCATCCGTACCGAGGCCTGCGCAGGCCGGGGGCCAGATAGCGTCCCGCGGGCATGGCGTATCCGGGGTAGACGTTCTCCGGAATCCCGTCCACCGAGGCCGGACCCACCTCACCCTCCTGATCCAGCGGCTCGGCACGGAACCGGCCGCGGCGTTCCAGACGGGATTCACGTGAGGACGCCCGGGTCGCCGCTCCGCACGCGGGGCAGAACGCCATGTCCGGCACCACCATTTCGCAGTGCGGGCACAGCAGCGGTTGGTCCTCGGCGATGGGGTCGTGCGCCTCGTGCAGCAACGCCAGTTGGAGCACGAGGCGCAATGCCAACAACACCACCAGGGTCGCGGTGAGGTGGATGACGAGCATCGCGAGTTGCGGTAGGCCGACGATGTCGATGACGGCCACACCCGCATGCAAGATCAGTGCCGCCGCGGCGAGCAGCACGAGTACCAGTCTCACGCGGCCGCCGTGCTCCCGACCCCGCGGTGGACGGAACCATAGCGCGACGCCGACCATCCCACCGGCCGCCGCCGCGGTGATCGGGACCGTGACGCCGCACAGCACGACCTCGACCACCAAACCCAGGACCGGTCGGGCATGTGCGATCAGACCGGCATGAACCTGCGGGGCCAGCCGAACCAGCGTCGCGGCGGCACTGAAGCACAATCCGGCGAGCGCCCCGATCACGAAGCCGTCCAAAGAATCCCGGCTTCCCGGACGCAGCAGCCGGATCATCACCGTCGGCAGGATCATCAGCACCATGCCGATAGCCGGGACGAGGAAGCCCTCCCGGAGCAGGTGGTGCAGTGCCAGTCCGATCGACATCGGCACGCCGTAGGTGCGGGCGACCACCTGGCCGCTGACCAGCACCCAGCCGGCGCCCAGTATCGCCCCCAGCGCGGCGGCGAGGATCAACGACACCCGCGGGACATCGCGGTCGGCGGCTGATGCGCGCAGGTACAAGCCGAACAGCAGTGGCAGGCCGAGTGCGGAGATGGCGATCCCCAGGGCGGGCAGTCTCAGAACGGCGGCCAGCAGCAGCCCGGCCGCGGCGATCAACAGCGTTACCCGGAACGGGGTGCGCGACCGGTTGGGCAGCTGCGGGAACAGCGAACTCGCGAGCGCCGGGCGCAACACGCTCTCGCCGGGTGCGGCACCGAATGTCTTGGGCCGCAGCCAGACCGAGTTGTCACCGGGCTCGGCCTCCGGATGACAGCCGCAGAGGCCGCAGAAATTTCCGGCCGGGACCTCCACTTCACACCGCTTGCACTCCACGGTGGGCACCGCTGTCGTCACGGCAGCAACTTCTGCAGGACGAGGATACTCTGGGCCAGGTTGTTGACATCGGGCGTACCGAGGCCGGTCACCAGGTCGTAGCCCGGCCCCGCGGTGGCAACGGCGTTGCCGCCGAGCACGATGTCGCGGAAGGCGGGTAGCCGGGACCCCTCAGCGATCTTGTACAGCAGCGGGTTGAGATCCCCCAGGGGCCGACCGCCATGCTCGCCCAGGTACTGGTTCATCACCGCGGCGATACCCGCCCACAGCGGCGCGGCCTGCGAGGTTCCGCCGCCCACGATCACTTGATCTCCGAACACGATCTTCAGGCCGGTGAAGGGGTCGGCGACGGCCGAGATGTCGGGCGTCAGCCGCTTCTTGGTTCCTGGATTGAACGCCATCAGACCCTGCCAGGGCGGACGGTCGTAGAGCGAGGACACCCCGCCGGCGGTGCCCTGCGAAAGGGGGGCGTCGAACCAGGCCTGCTCGGCCAGCCAGCCCCCGCTGGCGTCGGTCGACAAGGTCGTCCCGCCGACGTTGGTCATCTCGGGCATCGATGCCACCGCGTCCAGACCGACGTTGTCCGCGTGCGGAGGCGAGGACCATTCGTCGCCGCCCTTGCATTCCAGGCCCGCGAGGTCGCCACTGGCGTCGAATGCGGTGGTCCCGTTCGCCTGCGCCTTGGCCAGCGCCGCGCGCACCGGAACCAGGTCGGCGGCGGTGATGAGTTTGTCGCAGCCCCACCCGATCGAGAAGCTCCAGATGGCACCGGGATACCGCTGATCGGCGTCCTCCATCATCGCCGCGATCTTCTGATAGGCACCCGGCCCCTCCACCGTCGGCCGGGCATTGACCAGCACCGTCTTGGCGTCGGGGGCGATGGCGTGAATCACCTCGAGATCCATGGTGGCCTCCCCGCGAGGGGCCGACGGCTGGCCCCCGACCACTTCGGGGGTGAAAGCGGGCAGATTGAACATCGCCGAGTAGGAGTCCAGGTCGGCTTGGTCGAAGCCGTCGAAGGCGAACACCACCACGGTGGATCCCAGGCCGGTGTGGCCCGCCTCGCGCAACGGCGCGATGTTGTAGGTCCGCAGGACGGCGCTGGGACTCAGGCCCTGATCGGGCACCTCCGTGGGCACCATCGGCGGACGCGATTCGCGATGCGGGGTGTAGCTGAGAACGCGGCCGAGTTCGACGACGTCGACCTGCACGGCCTTCGGCACCGCCGGCTGCTGGGGTGCGGCATAGAACAGCTGGCCGCGTTGCCCGCGGTAGTCGTGTACATCGATGCGGAGAGCCGCCGACACCGCCGCCGCCGATCCCTCGACCACGGCCCAGGCATCGCCCTCGCGCCAGCGCACGGAAAGGCCATGCTCACCGGACCAGGCGATCAAACGCTCAGGGCGCCGCGCCTCGTGCAGCGCGGCAGTCAACTGAACATGCTCGTCGCCGGCGGGACCGAGGTCGGTCGAACTGGCGAGGAGGTCCGCATACGGACCGCCGATCTGCGCATCCGATACCGGGGCGCCATGGCAGCCGGCGGCAAAAACAGCGGATGCCACACTGACCGCGGTGATCAACACCGCGGTCAGTGGACGTCCGGAACTCATCATCGGCGGGACCTTCTCATCTACTCCGCCGAGTCAACGGGTCGATCAGCCGCCGGTGACGACGTTGCCCGGCAGGGCGGTCGGCGCCGGGCGCGCCTTGACGGTCGGCGAGAACGAGTTGGCTCCGCCGCCGACGGCCTTCTCAGTGGGAGACGGCGCGTTGGAACTCTGCGACGGTGCGGTGGTCTCGGCCGGCTTGTCCTTGGTGGCGGTGCTACAAGCGGTCAGCGAACCCATCCCGGCAATGGCGAGTGCGCCAGCCGCGAGAGCGAGCTTCCGAGTCAATGTTGACGACATAATGTGTCCCTCTGTTCATTAGCCCAAGTGGGCTTACTACTCAATTATACGTCGGCGGAACTTGCGCGGTCACGCCTCGGGCGGGCGTCGTCCCGCTACGTACGCAGTACGACCGCGAGCAGCGCGAGAACACCCAATGCGGCGATGACGGCGGCCATGATGCCGGCAATCGAGAGGGGCATGGACCCGTACTCGGCCCGGAGGGCGCGCAGGCCCTGCTGATGCTGGATCCAGGCCAGCAGCAGCACGACGATCGCGATGACGATCATGACGATGCCCACCACGCCCGGCCTGAGCACTGCCTTGCCGACACCGGGCTGTCGCTCCAGGTAGGCGAAGAGCTGGTAGATGGTGAAGCCGAAGGCGATCAGCGAGGTGCTGGTACGGACCCACGCCATCAGCGTGCGCTCGTAGGCCAGTCTGGTCCGGTCAGCCGCCAGCCGGGTGTTGTGATCCAGCTCGCGATCAGCCATCCGGCGTCCTTACCCTCGGTGCCTGGGACGATACGCCGGCCTCCGCTCGGCGCGGCGGCGCCGCGGCGTCCGATCCCGCTGCTAAGAACACATCATGGTTGAAACCGGCGTCGTCAACGGGTGCCGCGAGTGTCTGGCCGGGCGGCAGCACTGTCACGGAACGCTGATTCATCACGGGGGACGGCACGGGGGACGGCAGCCGCAATGCACCGATCCGGACTGCACCCACCCGGAGGTGCTGCTGCATTCGCTGTCGGTCGACTGTGCCGCCACCGGATGTGACTGCGACGAAGATCGCGGCCACCACGTCGCTGTATAAAGCCACTACCCCATCGGATCGGCGGCCTGCAAAGCCTCTTCGACGGGATGAACGTCGGGCTCGGGGTAGAACGGCGGAGCCTGGGCGCCCCAATGCACACAACTCCAGCGACCTTCGGTGACGGGTGCCAGCACCACCGCTTCGGTGTTGGCCAAGTGGTGCTCGAGAACGAAACTGTTGTCGACGCCGGCCAGCGCGGCAGCGGCCAGTCGGATCGCGGCGCCATGACTGACGACCACGATGTCTGACGTCCAGTCGTGGTCGTCGAGGTAGCGAAGCCGCAGTTCGGTCAGCACCGGCAGGTACCGGTCGAGCACGTCGGTTCCGCTCTCGCCGCCGGGCATCGCCACCGCCAGGTCACCCTCGTGCCAGCGCTGATAGATCGCGTTGAACTCCGCGATCGCGTCGTCGTCGTTGCGGTTCTCCAAGTCACCGGCCTGCACCTCGTGAATGCCGTCGACCGTCTTCGGCGTGACTCCCGATTCCGCGCCGATCGCCGCCGCCGTCTGCGCCGCGCGGCGCGCGACCGAGTGCAGCAGCAGACCGGGTGGGCGGTGCTGCGCCCGGGCGAACGCCTGGGCCTGAGTTATCCCGAGTTCGGTGAGATCGGCACCGGGCGGGCGGGTGTCGAGTCGCCGCTCCACGTTGCCGTGGGACTGCCCGTGTCTGACCAGGATCAGCCGTCCGCTCACTCCGCACCCCGGCGCAGCCCGGCCAGCCACTGCTCGGCCCCGTCGAGTTGCGGCGGTACCGACCCGGTCACCGCACCGGTCGGCCACGACCCGAGGTAGCGAACGTCGGCGCAGCGGCGGTGCAACGCCTTGAGCGCCTCTGCCACCGCGCTGTCATCGATGTGGCCCACGCAGTCCAGAAAGAAGACGTACGTGCCGAGTTCTGTTCTGGTGGGACGGGATTCGATTCGGGTGAGATCGATATCGCGGATGCCGAATTCGCTCATCGCCGACACCAGTGCGCCCGGCGCGTTGGCGATTCGCAGCACCACCGAGGTGCGGTCAGCCCCGGTCCGGGGCGGCGGCGGCCCGGGCCGGCCCACGAGGACGAATCGGGTGCGGGCATTCGGCTCGTCGACGACACCGTCGGCCAGCGAGACCAGGCCGTACCGCCGGGCGGCCAGGACAGTGCTGACCCCGGCGTCGGCCCGGCCCTCGGCGACGTCGGCGGCCGCGGCGGCGTTGGAGGAGGCCGGGACGACGTCGGCGTCGGGCAGATTCCCGGACAACCAACGCCGCACCTGGGCGGCGGCGACCGGGAACGCCGCCACGGTATGTACCTGGGGTGGCTCGACTCCGGGCCTGGTGACGATGCTGAACGCGACGTCGAGGGTCAGTTCGGCGAAGATCTGCAGCGCCGTCCCGCCGGCCAGACTGTCCAACGTGGGCAGCACAGTGCCCTCGATCGAGTTCTCGATCGGCACACAGGCGAAATCGGCGGCGCCGACGCGAACGGCCTCGAGAGCGGCCGGGGTGCTCTCCGTCGGCAGTGGCTCCACCACGTCCCCGCCGGGCACCATGGCCGCTTCGGCCATCCTCAGCAACGCCGCCTCGCTGAAGGTGCCCTCGGGTCCGAGGTAGGCGATGCGGGCCACTCCCCAACACTATCTCCGGCGGCCGGGCCGCCTCGGCAAAGCCGCTACCGTGGCGGGGTGAGCGCCAGCCACGGCGAGGCCCCAGAACCCGAGGCCCCAGAACCCCGGGCGATGCGCATCGAGGTCGGGGTCATGCTGGCGATGACCTTCGGCGTCTCGGCCGTCGTCGCGGTTCTCCGGTTGGGCGATGCGCTGCTCTCCGGGCTGGGCAGCTACCGGGTCCGGATGAACCGCGACCAGTCCCGTTACGACCTGATCAACCTGGGTCTCAACCTGGTGTCGGTCTCTCAGCTGGTGGCCTGGGGCGCCCTGGCCCTCTATCTGTTGTGGCGCACCGGAATCGGCCCGGCGGGGATCGGCCTGGGACGGCTGCGGTGGCGTTCGGACGTGCCGGGCGGGGTGGCACTGGCGGCGCTCATCGGCGTCCCGGGCCTGCTGCTCTATCTGGCGGCCCGCCACCTCGGACTCAATGCCGAGGTGGAACCGTCGGCGCTACACAATTCGTGGTGGCGAATCCCGGTTCTGATCCTGGCCGCCTTCGCCAACGGCTTCGCCGAGGAGACGGTGGTGGTGGGTTACCTGATCACCCGGTTGCGGCAACTGGGGCTGAGCCAGACCCGGGCGGTGTGGATATCAAGCGCGCTGCGCGGGACCTACCACCTCTACCAGGGCATCGGCGCCGGCCTGGGCAACGTGGCGATGGGCCTGGTGTTCGGGTACGCGTGGTGCCGGACCGGACGGCTGTGGCCGCTGGTGATCGCCCACGGGATCATCGACGCGGTGGCGTTCGTGGGTTACGTCCTCCTGTCCGGCCACCTGGCTTGGCTGCGGTGAAATCGCGCTGCCGGCACGTAAATTGACCTGGTGAACTCCGACCGGCCGCCGGCGGATCCGCCGACTGAGCGGATACCGCGGATCGGGCCGCCGGTACCCCGCCCTCCGGTGGAGCGCGGTGAACCCTCACAGGTCATCCGTCGCGAACCCGGTTACCGCACTCGGACGCCGCAGGGTCCGGTCCGGACCCCGCCGCCCATGCCGCCCCGGATTCCACCGCCACCCAGGCAACCGCCGCCACCGCCACCCAGGCAGCCGCCGCCACCGCCACCCAGGCAGCAGCCCCCGCCACCGCCATGGTCTGCCCCACCGGCACGCCCCTACCGGCCGGCACCCGCGCCGCCGTATCGGCAACCCGCGTCGCCGCCACCGGAACCGGCCCCGCGGGTTCGGGCCGGGCAACCCGCGCCGCCGCCGCCACGCCGTCCGCGGCCGCACCGGAATCCCGCCGGGCCGACCCGGCGCGAGGCCCCGGCGCCGACCCGGGTTGAGAGGCGCTCCGCTGATCGGAAACCGTTGCGGCAGAAACGGACACGCGCAAAGATCAACTGGCGGCGCAGGATCTCCGGGATCGCGTCACTGATCCTCGTCATCATCGTGGTGACCACGCTGGGCACGGCGGCCTGGGTCGAGACGTCGCTGCGCCGCATCGTCGTCTTCAGCGATTACGACGGCCGGCCGGGTGCCGGCGCGGGCACCAATTGGCTGCTGGTGGGATCCGACAGCCGCGGGGACCTCAGCCCGGAACAACAGGCGGCGCTGTCCACCGGCGGCGACGTGGGCAGCGGGCGCACCGACACCATCCTGCTGGTGCACATACCGGGACTGCTGTCCGGCGGACACGCCACCATGGTCTCGATTCCCCGCGATTCCTACGTCGACATCCCGGGCCACGGCATGGACAAGATCAACGCGGCCTTCGCCGTCGGCGGCCCGTCCCTGTTGGCGCAGACCGTCGAGCAGGACACCGGCCTGCGTCTCGACCACTACGCCGAGGTGGGGTTCGCCGGTTTCGGTGACGTGGTCGACGCCCTCGGCGGGGTGCAGGTATGTCCGACGGATCCGATCGACGACCCACTGGCCGGGATCACCCTGCCGGCCGGGTGCCAGAATCTCGGCGGGGCCGACGCGCTGGGCTACGTGCGGACCCGCGCCACACCTCGTTCGGACCTGGACCGGATGATCCGGCAGCGCGAATTCATGTCGGCGATGCTGGAGCGCGCCGGCGATCCGTGGGTCTGGCTGAACCCGTGGCGCTGGTACGCGGTCCCACACGCGGCCCTTTCGGCGCTGACCGTCAACACCGACGTGCACATCTGGAGCCTCGCGGCGCTGGCCTGGGCGCTGCGCGGGGCCGACACCACGATCACCGTGCCCGTCGGCGAGTTCACCGTCAACGAGGCAGGCGACGTCGTGGTCTGGGACCCCGATGCCGCCGGCGCGTTGTTCGAGGCATTGCGCACCGACTCGGCGATCCCCCCGGAGGTTCTCGACCGGCAGCCGTGAGGCGGCGCTCAGTCTCGGCCGGCTCCGGTCAGGCCGTTGTTCAGCCAGGTCTTGGTGCGGCCCGGATGGTTGGTCGCGATCCAGCCCACCCCGATGTCCCGGCAGAACTCGACGTCCTCGTAATGGTCGACCGTCCAGCAGTACATGGCGCGGCCCTGGGCGGCGGCGCGGTCCACCAACTCGGGGTGGTCCCGCAACGTTGCGATGGAGGGGCCGACGGCGGTGGCCCCCACCGTCGTCGCGGCACCGCCGCCGAGATAGCGCGATGTCTCCCCGAGCAGAACGGTGGGCAGCAGTGGAGCCGCGCGGCGAACCCGCCAGACCGCGGCGGCCGAGAACGACATCACGACCGCCCGGGACAGGTCGGCCGATGCCGGCGCCGCGAGCCCGTAGCGGTGCAGCATGGCCAGCACCTTGCTCTCCACCAGCGCGCCGTAGCGGACCGGGTGCTTGGTCTCGATGAACACCTTCACCGGACGCTGCCAGTCCAGCACCAGTTCCAGCAGATCCTCGAGGGTGAGCAGCCCGGTGTCGGCGATGCCGCTGTCGGCCCGCCAGCCGGCATGCCAAGCGCCCCAATCGAACTGCCGCAGCTCCGCCAATGTCATGTCGCTGACGAGGCCGGTGCCGGTCGAGGTGCGGTCCACCCGACGGTCGTGCACGCACACCAGGTGACCATCACGGGTCAGGCGGACGTCGCACTCGACGCCGTCAGCACCCTCCCGCAGCGCCAGCTCGTAGGCGGCCAGGGTGTGCTCGGGACGGTCCGCCGACGCGCCGCGGTGGGCCACCACGAAGGGGAGCTCCCCGTGTGCAGCGGTGCCCGGCGACATGGGTTTACGCCACCGGTTCCCGGTCCCGGGACTCCGCGGGCGACACGTCTTCATCGGCGTCCTGGCCGTCGGCGACGACCTCGTAGACCGGCGTCTCCGAGTCGGCAGGAGCCGTGTATTCCTCGGTCTGCCCGGTGGGAACGATCACCCAGCGGTGGAGCGGGCGGTCCACCGGCCTGCGGACGAACCCGTCGATCACCCGCCACAGCAGAACGATCACGGCCAGGCCGGCCAGATACGCGACGATCGTGGTGACCGTGTTATCGGCGGCGGCTTGCGGCAGCGTCGCCCGCAGCCCGGTCCAGGTGGCCCAGGCGCTGATCAGGGTGGCGACAATCCAGGCGATCGCCCACAGGGCGATCGGCCGACTCTGCCGTTCGCGGCAGCCTTCGGCCTGAGCCAACTCCACGAGGAACAGCGGCGCGTAGAACCAGTTCACCACCGGGATCAGGCAGCCCGCCCACAATGCCAGTTCGGGCCGCGGGTCACCCTGGCCGTGCCGGGCGAATGCGGCGGCCCGCCGTCCGATGAGCCACGACGTCAGCACCACCGCGGCGGCGATGACCGCGACGATGGCAGCGAGACTCGCGAGCACCCCGGTCATCAGCGAGCCGATGGCGACGAACGGCGGCAAGAGCGTCGTGCGGTTGATCAGCATCAGCAGGTAACGCAGGATGTGCGCTGCCGCCGCCAGCGCAAAGACAACGGCGGTGACCAGCAGGGCGGTCTGTACCGAACCTGCGGAAGCACGCTTGCGCGCGGTCGTGTCCTCCACACCGGGCGGCGGCGCAATCTGGTCGACCAGTCCCCACCGTGGGGTGGTCTGGTAGCGCGGCGTGGGACCGAGGGGCCGACGCGGTGTGCGCGGCGGCGGCGGCGGCCCGGGCCGGACGGCGATCCACCGGAAGCCGGACCGCCGCGGCGTCGACACCTGCGGGTTTGCCGCACGAGCGGTCCCCGCGGCGGGTTGTCCGGCCGGTGCGCCCGTCGGGGCGAGCAACGTGCCGTTACACCGGGGACACCACACCCGCCGGCGGTCGCGCACGTTCCACCGTGTCCCGCACTGGGAGCACACCTGAATCACGCCGACCAGCCTAGCGATGTCGGCAGGCCAATCGGGGCTGCCCGCAGCAGGCTCCGGTGCGAAAGTTCCGCCAGGGAGCCCCGGATACAGACCATAAGCCTCGTTATTGTGACACTCGGTGCCGATGCAGTGGCGGAACGCCGACAGCAATCGGGGGCGCTATCCACAGTTTCCACAGGTTTATCCACACCCCGCCCGGCCGGCGGAGGGCGAGTCCGCACTACGCGATGGATCGTCTGGCCGCGACTGTGGATGACACGCCGCCGGCTCCGGATCTCCGCCGGACCGGCGCGGCACCCGAAGAGCGAACTGTCGGTTGTTTCGGGTCCGGCCGACGCATCCGCGAGTCGCCGTGCGACACGCCGCGCGGCACTGACCGCACATGTCGCGTATGCCTTCCCGACACCCGATCGTTGCCATCTGGCGGTCTTGTGAAACCTCGCGGTAACGCGAGCTATGATCACGACCAGCGGTGTGACACATTTCACTGGGCACGCAGGGGGTTGGTAGTTGAACATCCAGGTCAGGACGCGGTGATGGCGGCTCCGTCCTTCGAGTCGCACCCCGCGGCGCGCATGTCTCCCTGGTCGGTTTCGACGTGCAACAGGTCGTACCTGATCGCCGCCCTGCGTGCCGGCGCCATCGCCCTCGTTCTGTTGGGCATCCTCGCCCTGATCATCCTGTTCTGACGTTCCCGCCGACCGGCACTGCCACCGACGGTGTCGGCGTCAGTCCGGGAATCCTTGCGGTGACCGCGGTCGATAGAGCAGTGTTGAACTCGCGTGTGCGACGACGAGCACAGAAATCGATCGAGTGGGTCGATCACCTCGTCGATCACTGAGTGGAAGGAATCACGTGGCTGAATACACCCTGCCCGAACTGGATTGGGACTACGGCGCTCTGGAACCCCATATCTCCGGGGAGATCAACGAGTTGCATCACAGCAAGCACCACGCCGCCTACGTCGCGGGCGTGAACGCGGCCGTCGCAAAACTCGAGGAGGCTCGGGCCAAAGATGACCACGCCGCGATCTTCCTGAACGAGAAGAACCTCGCGTTCCATCTCGGGGGCCACGTGAACCACTCGATCTGGTGGAAGAACCTGTCCCCCAACGGCGGCGACAAGCCGACCGGCGATTTGGCCGCCGCCCTCGACGACGCCTTCGGCTCGTTCGACAAGTTCCGCGCCCAGTTCACCGCGGCCGCCAACGGCCTACAGGGCTCCGGCTGGGCCGTGCTGGGTTATGACAGCCTCGGCGACAAGCTGCTCACGTTCCAGCTGTACGACCAGCAGGCCAACGTTCCGCTGGGCATCATCCCGCTTCTGCAGGTCGACATGTGGGAACACGCCTTCTATCTGCAGTACAAGAACGTCAAGGCCGACTACGTCAAGGCGTTCTGGAATGTGGTGAATTGGGAGGACGTTCAGAACCGCTACGCGGCGGCCACCTCGAAGACCAAGGGCCTCATCTTCGGCTGATATCCGCCGGACCGCACGGGTCGCCACGCAACACGCGGGGCGGCCCGTGCGGTTTTTTAGCACTCTCGTCCTATTGCGTGCCAGTGCCGTTGTCCCCCATGCTGTTGCGAACCGACCCGCAGTCGTGTCGCACTGGGATATATCGAGGTGTCGCGGAGGCGAGATGGACAACAGTTCCAGACGAGCAGTGGAGATCGCACCCTTCCACTCCCGAGGCGCCCTTAGGGGCTTCGTGGTCTCTGGACGCTGGCCGAACTCCACCAAGGAGTGGGCCCAACTCCTCACGATGGCTGTCCGGGTGGCATCGCTCCCCGGATTGCTCTCCACCACAACAATTTTCGGCGTCCGCGAGGAATTGCCGGAGCAGCCCCAGCCGGGCACCATCGGCTTGGTTCTGGCCGAAGGCACCGTGGTGGGCGAGTCCGCCGTGGCCCCGGGGCATTTCGCCGGAAGACAACCGCCGGCCTTGCTGATGCTGCACCCGCCATCGGAGACCACACCGTCGCTGCCGGAGTGTTCGGGCGCCGCCTCCGGATGTGTTCTGCTTCCCGGCCTGCCTCATCTGGGACTCGAACACCGTGCCGCGTGGGTGGAGGCCGAAGCCGACGGGACGGTCACCAGCATGGTCAGCCGTGTCGGCGTGGACCCGATCAGTCACCCCGACACGGCCATTCTGGCGATGCTGCTGGCGGCATAGCCGTCTCTCGGCGGGCGAGGAGACACCATCGCACCGAGTCTCCGCACCCGGGGGCCGCGCGGGAACCTCTCCGCGACAGCCCTGAACCTTAATTAATGCTGAGTTTTTCCTGAGCCTTTCCAGCAAATCGCTGAATTCGCACGCAACTCGATTGTCAGGGTTGCCAACCGATACCCGCGGTCCGCCATACCGACCACCGGATTTGTGCGCCCCGCTAATCCCGGCAAGCCGACGATCCGTCGGGAAAGTCCCAGATTCGCAGCTTGTGCATGGCTCTCACCTGCTGCTGTCCGCTACCGTCAGGCGTTTGCCGCACTCCTGTCGTTCCCCGTGAAATGTGGCTCGCCGGAGTTTGCACTTGGTTGTTAGGACAGCGAGGTTGTACATTGGTCAGCAAATATTACGAGGGTTATGCAGGCTCGGAAATCGCACTGGAGGCCATAAAGATGAGCACGACGTTCGCCGCGCGACTGAACCGCCTTTTCGACACCGTCTATCCCCCGGGTCGCGGACCTCACACCTCCGCGGAAGTGATCGGCGCGCTCAAGGCCGAGGGCGTCACCATGTCGGCGCCGTACCTCTCGCAGTTGCGGTCGGGCAACCGGACCAACCCGTCGGCGACGACGATGACCGCGCTTGCCAACTTCTTCCGCATCAAGCCGGAGTACTTCACCGACGACGCGTACTACGAGAAGCTCGACAAAGAGTTGACCTGGCTGGCCCACATGCGTGACGAGGGTGTCCGCCGGATCGCCGCGCGGACGGTGGGGCTGTCCCCGGCGGCCCAGCAGGACGTCGTGGCGAAGGTCGACGAGCTGCGCCGCCGCGAGCAGCTGGACAGCTAGAGGGCGTCACGGGTTCTCACCGGCCCGCTCGCACGTGCCCGGTACTGGCGGGCGATCTCCAGGATCCAGTCCCGGTCGGGGCATTCTGCGGGCTGACGTAGCCAACGTCGGCCTGGGAAAGCCGTCCCGACCTCGTCGCGGCCGGCCCGGATCCAGGCAGCAATCGTCCGAGCCTGGTCCTCCGGGCTGACGTCCGCCGGCACCTCGGGCCCGTCGCCACCGGATCCGCTGCGTTGCTGGGCCAGTGCCCCTTCCAGGTAGAGCGCGTCGGAGAGCAGCGACAGGCGCTCGGCCACCCGGAACACCAGTGGGCCTCGCGGGCGGACGCCGATCCCGATGTCGGGGTGCCGGCGTTCCATTTCCGCACGGAGCGGTTCGATGAGACGCAGTTCGCGCCGGGCGCCGAACCAGTCCTCGAACGTCGGCAGCAGCGCTCCGGCCGCAACGACGGCCATGGCGCAGAGCAGCAGGGTCAGTGCGGTGCCGACGCCGGCCAATCGGCTCCGGCCGAGCGCCCCCGTCACGAAGTACGAACTCGCGGCGACGATCATGGCCATCCCGGCGGTGAAAAGCAGCAGTGCCCGCCCGCGGCGACTGGCGGTGGACAGGCGCATACCCACCCACGCCACCACGGTCAGGGCCAGCAGGACGTAGAGCAGTGGCACCAGCCAGTCGAACACCTCGCCGGGCAGGCCGACGTTGTGGGCCAGGTACTCCCTCGGCGCCATCTCCGACTCGCGCCCGTCATTGAGGAACAGGACCAGGCTGGTGACCGCGATCACCGTCGCGACCCCGTACTGGATCAACGCGAGCCGGCGAGTGGCCCCGGGGTCGCGGCCGGCGGCGACGGAGGTGATCATCACGCAGCTCCCGGCCGCCGACATGACCAGGGCCACCCCACTCAAGGCGACCGAGATGTTCGGCCATCCCAGTGCGGTGTCCACCAGCAATGTCAGCGGCCGCCAGTTCAGGGCGGCCACCACGGCCAGGTTGCCCAGGGCCACGATCATTGCGCCGCTGACCACGGATTGCCGATTGACCAACGCCCAGCCGATCCGCAGCCCGGTCGCCATACCGAGCAGACCCGCGATGCCCCAGACGATCAACCAAACGCCTCACCGAGGCGGACCTGCACGATCGATGAGCGGTCGCTGCGCAGTCGCCCGAGTCGGTACAGCAGCAGGGCCGCGAAGTCCTCGGCCTGCTGCTCGACATCCTCGCCACCGGGACCCATACAGCCGGTGCGCTGGTTGAGCATGTAGCTGATCAGATCGTCGCTGACGAATTCCGTCGCTTCCCTCGCCGCCTCGGCGACCGGGATGCCGTCATGCCCGAGGACCAGATGCCCCAGTTCGTGAGCCAGGGTGCGGTCGACGGTCGGCAGGCCGTCCTGGATCAGGAACTCATCGCGATCGGCGTACTGGCGCCACTGCCCCGACACCCCCGGCGGGAGCTCGGCCGTGCTGACGTCGATGGGTCGCCGCCGGTGGTCGCCGACAGCGGCGACCAGTCGCGTCACCGACACCTCGCCACGTCGTGGAGCAAGCGCCAGGACGTCGTTGACCGCCCGTGTCACCTCGCGGTCAGCGGCCACCGGAGCGGCCCTCCGCCCGCGCCGCGAAGCGCCGGACACTGCGCCTCACTGCAGGAACCGGCCCGCTCCGGCGGCCCGCACCAGGTAGCCGGCTCTGGCCTGCCGGTACCCGAGTAGTCCACCGATCGCCGTCATACCCGCCATCGCCGCCAGACCGGGCAGCGCCATCGACAGGGCCTTCGCCAGATCGGCGTCACGCAGATCGTCGGGGAGGCCGAGTCGCGTGGGTGCGGTGGGCTGGGCTCCGGCGCCGGAGCGCTGCGGCGGGGGTGGCGGTGCGGCGGGCGCCCTCATCTGTGCCGGCGGAACAACGGCTGCCGGGACGGTCACCGGCGGCGAGGTGACGGCCCGGGAGACCGGACCGGGGGCAGCCGGATATCCCGCGGCTGGCGCCACGGCGGTCGTCGTCACCGCGGGCAAGGCCGCCGGGGTGTCGCCGATGTCGACGCGGGGTTCGACCCCGCCGCCGAACTGCGGCACCGGAACCGCCGGGACGGCGGGCATGCTGCCGATGAACCCGCTGTTGTGCACGTTATTGCGCACAATGACAGGTGCAGGCGGCGGGACCGGCCGCGGGACCGGCCACCACGGGCAGGGATCGTCAGGGCGCGATGCCGCGTCGTCGGTCGAATCGCCGGCGACGGTGCCGGCCGAGTCGGGCCGCTTCTTGTCGCGCCCGTGCCGACGGGGGCCGGGATCGTTGCTGGCGCGGTCGGTTCCGGGAGCGGCTGCGTCCGTGCCGCCGGGTCTCGGGCCATCCGCGCCGGCCGGGGCCGAGGTACCGACGCCGACGGCCGCGTACAGCACAGCAGCGGTGATCGCCCAGGCGATCCCCGGCGCGCGCCGTCGCGACGTGTTCACGAATATTCCTCGGCTACAACGGGCGCCTCATCGGCGCAGAGGTTTGCGAAGTCTGTCCAATTGTGGCATATCCGCAGGTCGGCCAATCGCAGCTTGGTGCGGACGATAGTGTTAGCCCACCGGTCGGGCAGCACGGCTGCCGGACCGCCCGCACCCTCACGTGAAAGGCAGCTGCGATGGGCCTGTTCAAGAAACGGAAGAGCCGCGCGACCAGGCGCGCGGAGGCCCGCGCACTGAAGGCCAAGGCCAAGCTCGAGGCGAAGCTGTCCGCCAAGAACGAGGGCAAGCGGATCAAGGCCACCGAGCGTGTGGAGAACAAAGCGGTCAAAGCCCAGTTGCAGGCCCAGCGGGACGCCGACCGCTCGGCGGTCAAAGTCGCGGAGGCGCAACTGCGGACAGCGCGGGAGGGAAAGCTGCTCGCACCGAGCCGGATTCGGCGCACCCTGACCGTGTCCCGGCTGCTGGCGCCCGTCGTGGTGCCGGCCGCCTACCGGGCGGCGATTGCCGCCCGCGGGTTGATCGACGAGCGCCGCGCCGACCGACTCGGCGTTCCGTTGACCCAACTGGGTCAGTTCTCCGGATCGGGCGGACGCCTGTCGGCTCGGATCTCCGGCGCTGAGCAGTCGCTGCGGCTGGTCGCCCAGCGCAGTCCCGGGGACGCCGAAACCCAGCGTTTCGTGGCAGCGATCACCGACCGACTGGCCGCACTGGCAGCCGCCGTTCCGGCCGCTGAGAACATGCCGGGCCCCCGCCGCCGCGCGACGCAGACCTCCATCTCCGACCAACTCGACGGCATCGAGGCCGACATCATGACCCGCCTCGGGGTGCTCTGATGCCGCGGTCGCCGATCAGTGTCGCACTCGTCGCGCTGATGCTGTCCGGCCTGCTCGCAACGGCCCCGGCGGTGTCCGCCCATACCGTTCTGACCACCACCGATCCGGTCGCCGATTCGACCGTCGACGCCGGTCCGAGCCAGGTCACCGCGACGTTCAACGAGGAACTGCAGCCCACCTTCGCCGCGATGACCGTGGTGGGGCCGGACGGCAACCTGTGGTCCCAGGGCGACGCCACGGTCCAGGGCAAGACGGCCGGCGTCGGGCTCCGACCGTTGGGTCCGTCCGGTCAGTACACCGTCAACTATCGGGTCACCTCAGCCGACGGGCACGTGGTCTCGGGATCGTGGTCGTTCGGTGTCACGGTTCCCAGCACGGGCACGCCCGGCCCGCCTGTTCAGGAAGCCGGAAAGCGTGACCGGATTCCGTTGTGGCCATTGATCGTTGGCGCTGCGGTGCTGATCACCGGAGCAGCCGTGTGGGGGCTGCGCCGCCGGTCGTGAGACCGCCTGCTGGCATGATTGGCAGCCGAGCATCGTCACGGGGATGCCGGCAGGGATAACGTGCGCCGACTCGACGGCGCAGGACATCGAGGAGCAGCAGATGGCAGATCCGCAGAACCGGCGGGACGGGGGCGCCGAGGCGGCCCCACCGGCCAAGAAGGCGGCTGCGAAGAAGGCCCCCGCCAAGAAGGCGCCGGCCAAGAAAGTCCCGGCCGCGAGAACCCCCGGGAAGCAGGCCCCCGCCAAGAAGGCTCCCGGGAAGAAGGCTCCCGCCAAGAAAGCCTCTCCCCCACAACCCGCACTGACGGCCGGCGCCGCGGCACCCGCGCTGAATCCGGCGCCGAAGCAGGCCGCACCGACCGCTGGACCGGCACGGTCACCGCAGGACTCCTTCGGTCGCGGCCACACGATTCCGCTGTCGATGGGGCTGGCCGCGGCCGGCCTGGTTGCGCTCGCACTCAGCCGCTTCCGCCGGGGCTGACGGGAGCCGGGATGCCTACCGTCTTTCGGCCCACCGCCGACCTCGTCGACGACATCGGCGCCGACGTCCGCAGTTGTGACCAGCAGTTCCGTCAGTTCGGCGGACGTAGCGAATTCGTGGGTCCGATCACCACCGTGCGTTGTTTCCAGGACAACGCGCTGCTGAAGTCGGTGCTGTCCGGGCCCGGCGACGGCGGTGTCCTGGTGGTCGACGGGGACGGATCGCTGCACACCGCACTGGTCGGCGACGTCATCGCCGAACTGGGGCGCTCCAACCGCTGGGCCGGACTGATCATCAATGGCGCCGTGCGGGATGCGGCCACTCTGCGGACACTCGACATCGGCATCAAAGCCCTGGGGACCAACCCGCGCAAGAGCACCAAGACCGGTTCGGGCGAACGTGACGTCGTGGTCAGTCTCGGCGGTGTCGACTTCCGCCCGGGTGATCTTGCCTACAGCGATGACGACGGCATCGTCGTGGTCGCGGCACACTGAGATCCGCGTTGGACCACGGACAGCGCTGGGCCTAGGGTGAGCGGAATGTCGGACCAGTACCCGCCGACGCGGTCCACCGTGCGCCGGTTGGCGTTGTTCTGCCTGCTGGCAGGTGTCATCGTCGCCGGCCTGTTGTTCCCGATCGCGGGTGGCGTCGGAGTGGCCAGCAACCACGCCTCCGAACTCGTCGCCCAGGGGTCGGCCGACCTCGTCGAGGGCCAGATCCCGACGGTCTCGACGATGGTCGACTCTGCCGGTGCGCCGATCGCGTCTCTCTATGTCCAGCGGCGCTGGGATGTGCCCACCGACCGTATCGCCGACACCATGAAGCTGGCGATCGTCTCCATCGAGGACAAGCGGTTCGCCGAGCACAACGGCGTCGACCTGCAGGGCACGCTGACCGGTCTGGCCGGCTTCCTCAAGGGCGGGTCCGACGCCCGTGGCGGCTCGACCATCGAGCAGCAGTACGTCAAGAACTACAACCTCCTGGTCAACGCGGACACCGAGGCGGAGCGGCAGGCGGCGGTGGAGACCACCCCGGCCCGCAAACTGCGGGAGATCCGCATGGCACTGGCTCTGGACAAGTCACTGACCAAGCCCGAGATCCTCACCCGCTACCTGAACCTGGTTCCGTTCGGCAACGGCGCCTACGGGGTGCAGGCCGCGGCCCGCACCTACTTCGGAATCGATGCGGCACAACTGAATTGGCAGCAATCAGCGCTGCTGGCGGGGATGGTGCAGTCGACCACCGCGCTGAATCCGTACACCAACCCGCAGGGCGCCCTCGATCGGCGCAACCTGGTGCTGGACACCATGATCGACAACCTGCCGAATCTGGCGGACGAACTGCGGGCGGCCCGCGATCAGCCGCTGGGCGTCCTGCCCCAACCGGCAGCGCTGCCCCAGGGTTGTATCGCCGCCGGCGACCGGGCGTTCTTCTGCGACTACGTCCTGGAGTACCTGTCCAGGGCCGGCATCAGCAAGGAAGACGTCGCACGCAAGGGCTACCTGATTAAGACCACGCTGGACCCGCAGGTTCAGACCAGCGTCAAGCAGGCGATCAATGCGGTGGCCAGCCCCACGCTGGACAGCGTGGCCAGCGTGATGAGCGTGATCCGGCCCGGTAAGAACGCGCACAAGGTGCTCGCGATCGGTGACAACCGCGGTTACGGCCTCAAACTCGAGGACGGCCAAACCGTCCAACCGCAGCCGTACTCCCTCGTCGGGGACGGGGCAGGCTCGGTCTTCAAGATTTTCACCAGCGCCGCGGCCCTCGACATGGGCATGGGTATCAACGCCATGCTCGACGTACCGCCGTTCTTCCAGGGCAGCCGCCTCGGCGACAGCAATACCCCGGGCTGCCCGCCGAAGACCTGGTGTGTGAAGAACGCCGCCGGCTACCGCAGCCCGCTGAGCATGACCGACGCCCTGGCGTTGTCACCCAACACCGCCTTCGCCAAGCTGATCCAGCAGGTCGGTGTGGGACGCACGGTGGACATGGCGGTCCGCCTGGGGCTGCGTTCGTACGCCGAGCCCGGAACTGCCCGGGCCTACGTCAAGGGCGACGAGAGCCTGGCCGACTACGTCAAGCGGGAGAACATCGGCTCATTCACGTTGGGCCCCTTCGAGGTCAACGCGCTGGAACTGTCCAACGTGGCGGCCACCCTCGCCTCCGGCGGCGTGTGGTGCCCGCCGAGCCCCATCGAGAAGGTGACCGACAGCAACGGCAACGAGGTTGTGATCCCGACCCCCAAGTGCGAACAGGTCGTACCCGAGGGTCTGGCCAACACACTGACCAACGCGCTGGCCAAGGACACCACGATGGGCACCGGTGCGGCCGCCGCGGGTTCGGTGGGCTGGGGCCTGCCGATGGCCGGCAAGACCGGCACCACCGAGTCGCACCGCTCGTCGGCATTCTTCGGATACACCAATCAGCTTGCCGCGGCCAGCTACATCTTCGACGACTCGCCCAAGCCTGGGGCACTGTGCGCGTTCCCGTTGCGGAAGTGCGGCGGCGCCGGAAACCTCTACGGCGGCACCTCGCCGGCCCAGACGTGGTTCCAGGCGATGAGTCCGCTGGCCGGCGCCTTTGGCCCGGTGACGCTGCCGCCGACCGATCCCCGCTATGTCAACGGCGCGCCGCCCGTCGCCATCCCCGATGTCTCCGGCCTCAAGCTCGATGCCGCCAAGAAGCGCCTCAAGGACGCCGGGTTCCAGGTGGCTGAGCTACCCGCACCGATCAACAGCGCCGCTTCCAAAGACGCGGTCGTCGGCACCACACCGGCGGGGCAGGTCCAGCCGGGAGCGGTCATCACCATCAACACCAGCACGGGATACCTCCCGCCGCCACCGCCACCCGTGTACCAGCCACCGGTCCAGCAGTACAACCCGACGTACAACAACAACAACACCATCCCGACCTACGACGAGCCGGATTACAGCGAGCCGACGTACGACGAGCCGTTCAACCCGCCACCGCCACCACCGGCACCCGAAGCACCGCCGCCTCCGCCGCCGGGCGTGAACATCATCGAGATCCCGGGCCTGCCGCCGATCACCATTCCCATGGCACCTCCGCCGCCACCACCGGCACCGGAGGCACCACCACCGCCGCCGCCCCCGGCGCCGGAGTTCCTCCCGCCCCCGCCACCACCGGCACCGGAGTTCCTCCCGCCACCGCCACCACCGGCACCGGAGTTCATTCCGCCGGCACCGCCGCCACCACCACCACCGCCGTAGCCGTCGGGCCCTCCGGGCGGGTTGTGCTCCCTAGTGCCAGGCCAGCAGACGTTCGGCTGGCCATGCGTTGATCACCCGGTCGGCCGGGACGGCGGCTCCCAGGGCGCGCTGGGCGCCGTGGCCCAGGTAATCCAGCTGGCCCGGTGCATGCGCATCGGTGTTGATCGCGAACACACACCCCATCTGCTCGGCGAGGCGCAGCAGCCGGGTGGGCGGATCCCGCCGCTCGGGCCTGGAGTTGATCTCGACCGCGGTGCGGTGGTCCCGACATGCGCCGAACACCGCCTCGGCGTCGAATGCGGATTCACGACGCGTGCCGCGGCTACCGGCCACCAACCGGCCGGTGCAGTGCCCCAGAACAGTGACACGTCCGTCCGACACCGCCCGGACCATCCGCCGGGTCATCGCGGCGGTGTCCATCGCCAACTTCGAGTGCACGCTGGCCACGACGATGTCCAGCCTTTCGAGGAGGCCGGGCCGCTGGTCGAGACTGCCGTCCTCGAGGATGTCCACCTCAATGCCGGTGAGGATCCGCAGCGGCGCGAACCGTTCGCGCAATTCGTCGATCACGTCCAGCTGCCGGCGGAGCCGTTCGGCCGACAGGCCGTTGGCGATCGTCAGCCGCGGAGAGTGGTCGGTGAGGGCGAGGTAGTCGTGTCCGAGAGCGGCTGCCGTGGCCGCCATCTCCTCGATGGTCGCCGAGCCGTCCGACCAGTTCGAGTGGCAGTGCAGGTCGCCGCGTAGTGCCTCCCGGATCGCACC
The DNA here is from genome assembly GCA_903884065.1 of uncultured Actinomycetes bacterium. Lineage (GTDB taxonomy): Bacteria > Actinomycetota > Actinomycetes > Mycobacteriales > Mycobacteriaceae > Mycobacterium. The sequence continues at coordinate 50,089 of CAISDL010000128.1, forward strand.
ACCGCCGAAATCCTTTGCTGTACCACGCAACTCGACGAGCGCATCGGGCTCTTGACCTGCCCACGCCTGGGCGATCACGCCTGCCGTCTTCGGCCCGATGCCGGGCAATGAGCGCCAGTTCTCCGCGCGGCCCAGGCGATCCCGGGTCTCCTCGTCGAGGGCGGCGACGATGTCGGCGGCCCTGCGATAGGCCATCACCCGGCGCACGTCGTCGCCGGCGCGATCCTTGTAGAAGGCGATCTGGCGCAGGGCCACCACCGGATCCATGCTCCCAGGGTCCGTGCTCCCAGGGTCCATGATCCCAGGGTCCATGCTCCCAGTGTGCCCGCCCGGCGGATCTAGTCCTGATGGCCCAGCGGCTGGTTCGTCCGCACTCCCCGGTAGATGCCGCGGCGGACGATCCACGGCATCAGGATCCGGCGCACCGGCCATGCCGGTATCCGGAATGGGCGCCCCCCGGGAGCGAACACCTCCACACCGTCGGACTGGACGCCGATCACCGAACCCCACCGGCTGCGCGGCGGTCGGTAGGACCGCAGCGGCCGACCGGCCGGTTCCGCGAGGATGTTGTGCGCCACGATGCCGTCGGCGCGGTTGCGCGCCGAAGACCGAAGCGGGTCGGTCGCGGCGACGTCGCCGATGGCGAACACCCCGCGATAGCCGGGGACGCGGAGTTCGCGGGTGACGACCACGAAGCCGTGCTGATCGAGCAGATCCGCGGGCAGCCATTCGGTGTTCGGCCGCACCAGCCCGATCGCCCACAGCACCGCATCGGCCCGCGCGGGTGGCTGACCGCTGCTCCACCGGACCTCCCCGTCGGTGATCGCGTCACACCCGAAACCCTCGGGCACCTGCGCGCGGTGGTGCGGATGCAGCGTGACCCCGAGCCGAATCAGCCTGCGCTGCAGGTGTTCCCAGGTGCGCGGGTGGTGGTCGCGCAGCGGACGGTCATGCGGGAAGTAAAGATCGACCGTCGTCCCCGGCCAGCGCGCGGCGAGGTTGGCCGCCGCGCTCACCGCCGCCGCGCCGCCACCGATCACCATGATCGACCGCGCCGCGGCGAGCCGTTCGTGGGCGGCGACGACGTCCGCACGGATCTCGGCCGGGGACTGCATCTCGGCGCGACGCCAGAAGCCGTTGCGGACGCCGGTCGAAATCACCAGGGAGTCATAGGGTTCGGCGACTTCGCTGCCGTCGGGTCGACGGGCGTAGACCACCCGTCCGGTGAGATCAACTCCGGTCAGTGTCGCCTGTACGGTCCGGACCCGGTCCAATGCTCGGTAGCGGTCGAACGGCACCAGGTAGTCGCGGGCCCACTCCTGGGGGCGGGCCAGTCGCACGCCGAGTTCCTGGCCGCTGACCAGGGCCGGCTGGGCTGAGATGCCGACGACGTCGTTGGAGCGGGCCAGTCGCATCGCGGTCAGCAGCCCGCTGTCGCCCAGACCGGCGATCACCACCCGCCGCCGGGTCAACGGGCAGCCCTGCGAGGTGGCCGCGGCACCAACCGCGGCACCCGGTCGATCACCGACTGATACTGCGGCCGCCGCTCCAGACTGCGCTTCTCCATCAACGGGATGCTGGCGCCGAGGAACATCGCCACCATCACCACGACGCCGATGCACAGCCACCATGCGTCCCGCGGGGAAGCGGAGATGCCGAACAGGGCAAGGGAGAACCAGAAGCTGACTTCACCGAAGTAGTTGGGGTGACGCGACCAGGCCCAAAGGCCCCGGTCCATCACGGTGGCGGTCTCCGAGCCGGCCTTGCGAGCGGCGACGAACCGGTGCATCTGGATGTCGGCGGCTAGTTCCAGGGTCACCGCGGCGATCCCGACAGCGAAGGCCAGCCAGGCCAGCCACACCAGCCCATCGCCGGGACGGGTGGCGGCGACGTACGCCGGCAGCAGCCCGACGAATACCTGCAGCGTCGGGAAGATGTGGATACCGAACAGGTCGGCCAGGAAGGCGAAGCGGCCGGCGCCGTCCCTGAGCAAGGGATAGCGCCAGTCCTCGTGGTGCAGGCCGGGGAATCCGTACACCCAGTTACCGGTGAGCCGAATCGCCCAGTAGCCCATCACCGCCGCCATCAGCCAGCAGCGCAGCGCCCCGGGGCCGGTGGTTCCGATGGGCCCCTGCCACCACCAGTACGCCAGCAGCAGAGGCGGGATCACGCTCCAGTAGGCGTCGTAGAAGCTCGAGTTGCGGTAGGCCCGGCTGAACGCGAACACCACCAGCGTGGCCAGCACGTCCGCCACCAGGGTGTCCAGCCAGAGCCGGCCGGTCCGGGGGCCCCAGGCCAACCAGGCCGCGGCCACCGCGATCGCCACGACATAGGCGAGTGTCACCAAAGCCAGTGAACGGCTTTTGCTCATCGGGGCCTCCTCGACGGACGCGACGCCAGGGCCAGCATCCGCGAACCGGACAGCTCACGACCGTCGGGAGCACGGTAGGGCGCGGTGTCGAGTCGGTCGATGTTCCCGTGGATCGTCTGGACAGCGTTCTGCGCGGGTCCGCGCAAGGGGCAGTCGCTGCGGCGCAGGCAGTCTTCGGCGAAGGCCGTCACACTGGCTTGCATCCCGTTGGCCTGCCCGTGCCTGACGGCGCGATAGTCCAGTTCGGGAGCCATCACCGAATCCAGTGCGACACGGTCGGTCCGTTCGGGGAACATCTGCGCGTAGAGCGCGCCGATGAAAGTCCCGTAGGAGTAGCCCAGGTAGCTGGTCTTGTCGAAACCCATGGCCGCACGGATCGCGTCCATGTCACGAACCACGTTCTCGGTGCCGAGATGGCTCAGCGCCGAGCCGAATTGGCGCTCGCAGGGCGCGTCGTCCGACGGGCACGGCCCCCAACCGCTGAGTTGGTGCGCTTGCGCGGACTGTTCGTCCCGCGGCGGTGTCGAACACCCGGCCACAAGTACGGTCGCTGTCAGAAGGCAGCCCATCGAGCGGGCCGAAACAGCGAACATGCCCCTATCTCTAGCATGCGAACGTCGCAGCGGGGGGCGAGTGGGCCGACGGGCCCGACGTTCTATCGTGACCGGATGAGCGATGTCGTTCCCCGCGGGGGTTTGGCCGACCGGGTTGCCGATCTGGCCCATCGGGTTATCGCCGAACACGATCCCAAGCAGGTTCCGGTCACCGAGTTCCTCGGCGCCTGCTACGACGCCGGGTTGTCCTGGGTGCACTTCCCCGAGGGCCTCGGCGGTCTCGGGGTGTCCCGCGGACTGCAGGCCGTCGCCGACACGATCCTGCAGGGCGCCGGCGGCCCGGTGCCCCTGGGCCTCAACCCGATGGGTTACGGGATGGCCGCACCCACGGTGCGTGAGCATGCGCAGAGCGAGGACGTCAAGAAATCCTTCCTGCGGCCGCTGGCCACCACCGAGGACATCTGGTGCCAGCTGTTCTCCGAGCCCGGTGCGGGTTCGGACCTGGCGGGGCTGGCCACCTCCGCGGTGCCCGACGGCGACGAGTGGGTGATCAACGGGCAGAAGGTGTGGACCAGCCTCGCGCACAAGGCACGCTGGGGTCTGCTGCTGGCCCGCACCGATCCCGACGCCCCCAAGCACAAAGGGCTGACCTACTTCATTCTGGACATGCACGCCACCGGCGTCGAGTGCCGGCCGCTGCGCCAGATGACCGGCCAAGCCGAGTTCAACGAGGTCTACATCACCGAAGCCCGCATTCCTGACGTCCATCGACTCGGGTCCGTCGGCGACGGCTGGCGGGTGGCCATGACGACGCTGATGAACGAGCGCAGCGCGCTGGGCGCCAGTGGCAGCCGCCGCGGGGCCGGCCCGATCTCCGACGCCGTCGGACTGTGGGCCTCGCGCCCGGACCTGCACACCCCGGTGCTGCGGGACCGGCTGGTGCAGCTGTGGCTGCGGGCTGAGGCCCAGCGACTGACCTCCGAGCGGTCCCGCGCCTCGGCGACGGCCGGCGGCCCGGGGCCGGAAGGCTCGATCGGAAAGATGGTCGGGGCCGAGCTGAACCAGCAGATCTACCAGTTCTGCATGGATCTGCTTGGGACCGAAGGGATTCTGTACCACAGCTACGCGATGTGGGGCGCCAACGCCGGCACCGGCGACTGGCGCGGGCCGATCCAGCAGCGGTATCTGCGCAGCCGGGCCAACACCATCGAGGGCGGCACCTCGGAGGTCATGCGCAACATCCTCGGCGAGCGGGTACTGGGCCTGCCCGGCGACCTGCGGGCCGACGCCGGAATGCCCTGGAAGGAGGTTCCCCGTGGCTGAGGAGCGTGCGGATCAGCCCAAGGCTGTGGCTGAGGATGCGGGCGCTGAGTTCGCCTTCACCGCCGAACAGCAGGCACTGCGCACGGCGGTGCGCAAATTCAGCGCCGAGAACTTCGACGAGGCGACCGTGCGCCGACTGATGGAGTCCGAACCACGGTTCGACCCGACGGTGTGGCGGCGGCTTGGATCCGAACTCGGGGTGCTGGGGATGTCGGTGCCCGAAGCCGACGGCGGCGTCGGCGGATCCCTGGTCGACCAGGCCGTCGCCGTCGAGGAGTTCGGGGCGACGCTCGCCTGCGGTCCGCTGTTCGGGACCGTGTACCTGGCGGTCCCGGCTCTGGTGGCATGCCAGGGTGGCCCGGCCCGCGACGAGTTGCTGGCCGCATTGGTAGAAGGCGAGCGCACGGCCGCGTTCGCCGTCGCCGACCGCGCGGGAGGCTTCGATCCGTCCGCACTCACCGTGACCGTCGACGGCGACACCCTCACCGGGACCGTCGACCAGGTTGTCGACGCCGACGCCGCCGACGAACTACTCATTGCCGCAGCGGGTTCCGGCGGAGTGAGCCTGTATGCGGTGGATGCCGCCGGACCAGGCGTTCAGCGCAGTCCGCTGTTCACCATGGACCTCACCCGACCGCAGGCCACGATCGTGCTGACCCGGGCACCCGCACGTCTGCTGGCCGGTCCGGCCGACGCCGAGCGGGTGATCACCCACGCCCTGCAGGTCGGCGCGGCCCTGCTGGCCGTCGAACAGGTCGGGGCCGCACAGCATCTCCTGGACCTGTCGGTGGACTATGCGAAGTCGCGGCTGCAGTTCGGCCGCCAGATCGGCTCCTTCCAGGCGATCAAGCACAAGCTCGCCGACATGCTCGTCGACCTCGAGCACGCCAGATCGGCGGCCTACCACGCCGTGTGGGCGCTCTCCTACGGCTCCGACGACCCCGCGCTGGCCGCTGCCATCGCCCAGGCACTCAGTTCCGCTGCACTGCAACGCATTGCGGCCGACGCCATCCAAGTGCACGGCGGTATCGGATTCACCTGGGAACACCAGGCGCATCTGTACTTCAAACGCGCCGCCACCGACGCCGCTCTGCTGGGCACTGCCGAACAGCACCGGGCGCGGGTGGCCGATATTGTCCTCGATACCGCTGTGGCACACAGCGGGGCGGTGAAAGTGGCTACCGGCCAGGGGTAAAGGCTCGACCGCGGCGGCACCCGGGCCGCTAGCGTCTCGCAGGATAATGATGGAGGAAGCATGGCGGACAAGGTGTCGGACTCGGTCAGGATCAACGCCTCTCCCGAAGAGGTGATGGCCGTGATCGCCGATCTCGAGGACTATCCCAACTGGAGCGAAGGTTTCACGAGCGTGGAGATCGTCACCACCCACGACGACGGAGCTGCCAAGGACGCGGCGTTCAGCATCTCCACTCCCGTGGGCAAGGACACCTACGAGATCTCCTACGTGTGGACCGGCAACGCGGCGGTCAGTTGGACGCTGAACTCCGACGACGCCGGCAAGCCGAAGTCGAGCATGATGAAGAAGTTGGACGGCACCTACCGGCTCACGCCCGACGGGGACGGCACGAAGGTGACCTACGAGCTGGAGATCGACCCGAAGATCCCGATGATGGGCTTCATGAAGAAGAAGGCCGCCTCGACGATCGTCGACCAGGCACTCAACGGACTGAAGAAGCGGGTCGAGAAGGGCGCCTAGTCGAGTCGACGATGCCGCCGAGGGACGAGGCGGAGGAGGAGCGAGACAACAGGGACAGTCGAGTCGACGATGCCGCCGAGGGACGAGGCGGAGGAGCAGCGAGACAACAGGGACCAGGCTGCGGCCCAGCACTTTTCGTGCCGTTTCCAACTCGAGTCTTCTTCGTTCCCCTGACGTTATCCGCTGAGCCGCCGAGCGCCGCTTTCCTGTCGGGACCCGCCCATAACCTGCCTCAGTAGACACACCCCTGAGCCGGTAAGGAGACCGTTGATCATGGCGAACAGAATCACTGCGCAACACGTCACCGACAGCGCGAAGTTCGATTTGTACTGCAGCCGGCATGCGATTCGTCCCAGGACCGCAATCGCTGAACTGATCGCCATGGCCTTGGCGTTACCCGAGGACATTTTGGACTACCTGCGCGAGCAGACGGTCAACACCGCGGCCTGACGGCCGGCCTGGTTACGCACTCGCTCAGCGGAAGTGCTGGCGGTAGGCGGCTTCGTCCCATCCGGTCAGAAACGTCGTCGCCGCGTCGTATCCCTTGAGGTAGAGCGCGTCGATCTCCGGGTCGGTGATGTCGAAATCCAGAACACCGACATCACCGGAGTCGACCCGGATGGTGCGGGCGCTCACCCACGGCTGACTCAAGTAGGCCTGGTCGCGGCCGACGAGCACCGTGGTGATCACGTCCTCCAGTAGATGTGGGCCGCCGAAGACCCGCAGCGGCGCCAGGCCCGGCACCACTTTGTCGTTGCCGGCCGGCAGATTCGGCAGCACCGTCACTCCCAGGGTCGGCCAACGGGGAGGTTTCCCGTCGAGGCGGTCCAGGGAGTCGATGGGGTAGTTGGACAGCAGTCCGCCGTCGAGCAGCGTCGACTCCAATCCGGCCGCGCTCGTCAGCCGCACCGGACGGAACAGGAAGGGAATCGACATCGAGGCCCGCACCGCATCGGCGACGGACTGCTCGTCGGGGTCGAGGCCGTACACGCTCCGGTAGTCCCACGGCAGCCGGACCAGTTGTCCGCGGGTCACGTCGGTGGCCGTGACCACCAGCCGGTACCGGCGGTCGTCGGGGACCTGGCGGTCGTCGAGGCGCAGATCCCCGAAGGTCTCCACGCCCAGACCCTTCAGCTGCGCGGCGACGAAGTCATGCACGTAATCACCCTTGTAGACACCATTGCCCTGCAGGATCGCCCAGGCCGGTCCCAGCAGCGGAACCCGCTCGATCGGACCCGGGTCGAGGAACTTCCCGTAGTCCAGACTCAGCACCAGATCGCGGATATCATGCGGCCCAAGGGTATTGGACTTTGCTGCCGCGGCGACGATCGAACCGACGATGGAACCGGCCGAGGTGCCGGCGATCCGGTTGGCGCGGTAGCCCGCCTCCATCAGCCTGACGACGGCGCCGACCAGTCCGATACCTTTGACTCCGCCGCCGGCGAGCACAAGATCGAGTGGTCTGGTCCGCTTGGTCCTGGACGTCGCGGTCCTTGATGTCGTCGCCATGATCACCCCTCGAGTACGGCGTCGATCGCACGGTAGATGCGCTGCTCGCTGACCGGGCGAGCGGTGCCCAGTTGTTGCGCCCAGAGGCTGACCCGGAATTCCTGGATCAACCGGTCGATGTCGCGGACGTCCTCGCCCGCCGCCCGCGCGGGCGAGAGAGCCCGCACCAGCTCGTCGTGGGCGTCCTGGACGGCGTGGACGCGGGCCATCCGCTCACGGTCGGCACCCGGCGCCTGCGCAAGCCGGTCCAGCCGTCGGGAGACGGCGGTGAGATAGCGCGTCAGGTCGTTGAGGTAGACCGCACCGGTGGCCGCGACGAACCCGGGGCCGACCAGCGCCGCCACGTGCCTGCGGATGTCGGCGACTGCGTCGGCCTGGGCGGGTGGTGGGTTGCCCGGCAGTGCCAGGTTCACCTCCTGCAGTGCCGCAAGTGCCTTCTCGACCCGGCCGAGTATCTCGGCGGTGGTCTGCGCAAGTGCGCCGGCCACCCGTTGACGCGCGGCCTCGAAGTCGGCGCGGTTCCAGACCTCGGGTACCAGCACGTCGACCGCGGCGTCCGCGCAATCCTCGAGCAGCGCCGCCAGCGACCCGTCCGGATTGTTGCCGAGTACCAGCCGGCGCCGCGGATCGAGTTGTTTCTCGAGGGCTTTCGCCGGAGAGGGAACGTTGAGCCGCAACAGTCTTCGCACGCCCGCGCGCATCGCGGCATCCCGTTCGGCCGCGTTGGCGAACACCCGAAGATCGACCGCTGCTGCCGTCGCGACCAGACCGGGGTAGCCGCGAATTCCGGCGCTCTCGATGCTGCGCGGCATGGCGTCGAGGTCATCGGGCCAACTGCGAAGGCCGGTGCGCTCCAGGGTCCCGACCGCTTCGACGACGGCGCGCCGGGTCTGTCCGGCCAACTTCGTCTGCAGTGCGCCGAGGTCCTTGCCCCGGGCCAACTCCGCCCCGTCGGGAGCTTCGACGGCGAAGGTGACGCGCAGATGGGCGGGCAACTTGTCCAGATCGAAAGCGTGGATCGGAACGAGAATCCCACTGGCCCGATGCAATTCCCGTTGCAACGTCTCCAGCAGCGACTCGTCGCCGGGTTCCAGGTGCGCCAGCACGGCGCGGGCGGTGTCGGGCGCGGGAACGAAGTTGCGGCGCAACTCCTTCGGCAGCGAGCGGATCAACGCGGTCACCAGTTCCTCCCGCAATGCGGGAACCTGCCAGCCGAACTCCTCCCCGCCCAACCGGGCGAGCACGGCCACCGGCACGTGCACGGTGACCCCGTCGTCGGTCGCACCGGGTTCAAAACGGTAGGACAGCGGTAGCGCCAGATCGCCGGCCTGCCAGTGGTCCGGACGGTCGGCGTCGGCATCGGCGACCCGCAGCAGGTCGCCGCGGTTCATGGTCAGCAACTCCGGCGCACGGTGTCGCTGTTTGCGCCACCACCCGTCGAAGTGCCTGGCCGACAGGACATCCGGCGGGATGCGAGCGTCGTAGAAGGCGAAGATCTCGTCGTCTCCGACCAGCAGGTCGCGCCGGCGGGCGCGTTCTTCCAACTCGGCCACCTCCGCACGCAGCCGGGCGTTGTCGGCGAAGAAGTGGTGGCGGGTCTGCCAGTCCTCCTCGACCAGAGCGTGGCGGATGAACAGCTCGCGGGCCGCCTGCGGATCGACGGCCGCGTAGCCGATCCGGCGGCGCGCGACCAGCGGCAGGCCGAAGAGCGTCACCCGCTCGTAGGCCTGGACGGCCCCGCGCTGGGCATCCCAGTGCGGCTCGCTGTAGGTGCGCTGGAGCAGGTGTCCGGCCACTCGTTCGACGACTTCCGGTTCGATGCGCGCCGCGGTACGCCCGTAGAGCCGGCTGGTCTCGACCAGATCGGCGACCACCACCCAGCGCGGTGGTCGCCGGGTCAGCACCGAGCCCGGGGCCAGCACGAACTTCGCGTTGCGCGCCCCGGTGTACTCACGCGAATCGCCCTCGCGCAGCCCGACGTGCGACAGCAATCCCGCCACCAGTGCCGCATGCACCCGCGCGGCATCGGCGGGCTCTGCGGCGGCGTCCTGCTGACCACCGCGCAGGCCGATACCCGCCGCGATGCCGCGCAGTTGACCGACCAGGTCCTGCCACTCCCTGATCCGCAGGTAGTGCAGGAACTCCTCGCGGCACATCCTGCGAAACGCACTGCTCGACAAAGCTTTACGTTGCCCGCGCAGGTAATTCCACAGGTTGAGGTAGGACATGAAGTCACTGCTCTCGTCGGCGAACCGGGCGTGTTTGGCCCGCGCGGCCTCCTCCCGGTCAGCGGGCCGTTCCCGGGGATCGGGAATGGACAGCGCCGCGGCGAGCACGAGCACTTCCGTGAGGCAGCCTTCGGTGTCGGCCTGCAGGATCATCCGGCCCAGCCTGGGGTCCACCGGAAGCTGAGCCAGTCTGCGGCCGAGTTCGGTGATGGAGCCCTCGGCATCGAAGGCACCCAACTCCTGGAGGACGGCGATACCGTCGTTGACGCTGCGCCGGTCAGGCGGGTCGAGGAACGGGAAGTCGGCGACGTCCCCGAGTTTCAGAGCGGCCATCTGCAGGATCACCGCGGCCAGATTGGTCCGCAGGATCTCCGGATCGGTGTACCGGGGCCTGCCCTCGAAGTCCGACTCGGAGTACAGCCGGATGCAGACCCCGGGCGCGGTGCGCCCCGAACGGCCGGCCCGCTGGGCGGCCGACGCCTGGGAGATCGGTTCGATGGGCAGCCGCTGCACCTTGGTTCGTCGGCTGTAGCGGGAGATCCGCGCCGTACCCGGGTCGACCACGTACCGGATACCCGGCACGGTCAACGACGTCTCGGCGACGTTGGTCGCCAGCACCACCCGCCGGGTCAGCCGGCTGTTACTGGGTGCGAAAACCCTATGCTGCTCGGCCGTCGGCAGCCGGGCGTACAGCGGCAGCACCTCGACGTCGCGCGGGTTTCCGCGATAGGCGGCCCGGATCGCCTCTGCGGTGTCCCGAATCTCCCGCTCCCCGGAGAGGAAGACCAGCACGTCTCCGGGTGGTTCGGCTGAAAGCTCCTGCAGCGCATCGAGAATGGCTTCGGTCTGATCGCGGGGCTCGATCCTGACGACCTCGTGATCGGGGTCGTCCGGGTCACCCTCCTGGTCGTCGCCGGCCACGTTTGGTGCGGGCAGCTCCAAGGGTCGGTATCGGATCTCGACCGGGTAGGTGCGGCCGGTCACCTCGACGATGGGGGCGTCTGCGAAGTGTGCGGAGAACCGTTCGGGCTCGATGGTGGCGGAGGTGACGATCAGTTTGAGGTCCGGCCGGCGGGGCAGCAGCTGACGCAGGTAGCCGAGCAGGAAGTCGATGTTGAGGCTGCGCTCGTGCGCCTCGTCGAGGATGAGGGTGTCGTAGCGCAGCAGTTGCCGGTCGCGCTGGATCTCGGCGAGCAGGATCCCGTCGGTCATGAGCTTGACCAGGGTGCGGTCGCTGACCTGGTCGGTGAACCGCACGCTGTAACCGACGGTGTAATCCGCCGGTCGCTGCGCTCCTGCGCGCCGCTCCTCGCCCAGGGGCGTGCCGAGTTCCTCGGCGATGCGCTCGGCGACGGTGCGGGCAGCCAGGCGGCGTGGCTGGGTGTGCCCGATCATTCCGCGCACACCGCGGCCGATGTCCAGGCAGATCTTGGGCAGCTGGGTGGTCTTGCCGGATCCGGTCTCCCCAGCCACCACGATGACCTGGTGGGCGGAGATGGCCGCGCCCAGTTCTTCACGCACGCGGCTGACCGGCAGATCCGGATAACTGATGGCCGGAACGGCGGCGGCCCGAGCGGCCACCAGAAGCTCCGCGTTCGACACCTGCCGGGACAGTTCGTCGAATTTCTCGGCGCTGACCGGTGGTCGCAGCGATCGCAGCCGGCGGCCGAGGCGGGCGGCGTCGCGCAGGGTCAGTCCGTCCAGTCGCGCACGCAACTCGCGTACGTCAGCTCCGGACGCCTGGGACACTGTCGTGAGGATAGTTGGCCGCCTATCGGGAAGGAGCCACGGCCATGACGACCTGGCTGATCGTCGGCGCTCTGTTGTTGCTCGCCGTCGGCCTGGTGTCCAGCCAGCTGTTCCGGCTCAAGGACTGGCTGAACAGACAGCCGGCCATTCCCAACCCGGAGACCGACCCGCAGGCACCCGACCATCCGGGCGACTCCGAGCCGCGGTAAGCCGTGCCCGTCGACGGCACGAGAACTCAGATCCGGGTGGTCAACTGGTTGTAGATCAGCGGGGCGATCTTCTCGGCGAGGTAGACGTGGCCGGCGTCGGTGGGATGCACCCCGTCGTGGCCGATCAGATCGGGCCGACCGACGAACCAGTTCGCGGCGATCGGATCGATGAACGTCGCACCGATGCCGGCGGCCTGCACCCGCAGGCTGTTGCGGATGGTCAGTACCGCCGGCGGCGGGGTTGCGGTGGGCCAGGGCGGCCCGATGACCAGAAATCTCGCGTCGGGCGCGGCGAACCGCGCCAGGTGGAGCGTGCCGGCTGCCATGTCCGGGAATGCGGCCGGGTTCACCGGTTGGTCGTTGCGGGATCCGAAGAACACCACCAGGACGTCATTGCGGCGCACCGCCCGCGCCGTCAGGTCCTGGAAGACGCTGCCGCGGTTGCCGGGTTGTCCGTAGCCGGCACCACCCTCGGCCGCCACGTCGGCTTCGATGTCGACCCCGCGCCGGGCCAGCATTTTCCAGGCCTGCTCTGTCCAGGACCGGGGTCCGTTGCCACCCTCGTTGGAACCGGCGGTGTAGGAGTCGCCGATGACGGCGATGCGGGTCGGCGTCGCGGCCCGGACCGCCGGTGCACCGGAAACGCCCGACACCGTACCGGCGACCACGATCATGGTCGCCGCAGCAGCGCGAAAAGCGGCTTGCCTCAGGTTCATCGGCACCTCTCAGCTTCAAAAGCCTAATGCCGTCTCAGCCGGCGCGGGCGGAGGTTGACGCCGGCCGCGTCTGCCGTTCGCTCACGACCGCCTGCAACCTGCCCGGCGGCGCCGAGCGGACACGCCTCCTCGATGGCTCAGAGAACGTCGAGGATGTCGTTCTTCAACGCCTCGGCCTGGGTTCCGAAGACGGCCTGCACACTGCTGCCGACCTCGATCACGCCCGCGGCCCCGAGGCTCTTGAGCCGGCCGTGGTCCACCTTGGACGGGTCGGCGACATCCATCCGCAGCCGCGTGATGCACGCGTCGACATTGACCAGGTTCTCCCGGCCGCCGAACGCTGCGATCAACTGCTCGGCCTTGCTGTCGGCGAGCGGACGGGCCACGGTCGCCACGGCCGCCCCCGCGGTCGGGATGGCGGTGGCCGCGACAGCGCCCTCGCTGAGGTTCGCCCGCTCCTCGGCCTCGAACTCGCCCTCCGGTTCGCGGCCCGGGGTGCGCATGTTCCACTTCACGATCGCAAACCGGAACAGCAGGTAGTAGAGGACGAAGAACACCAGGCCCATGACGATGAGCAACGGGACGTTCTTGGCCGCCGGTGCGGTGCCGTAGAGCAGAAGGTCCATCAAACCGGCGGAGAACGAGAAGCCCAGGTGGATGTCGAGCAGGTAGGCGATCGCCAGCGACAACCCGGTGAGGATCGCGTGAATGATGTAGAGCGGGAACGCCACGAACATGAAGGCGAACTCCAACGGTTCGGTGACGCCGGTGAGGAACGCCGTCAGCCCGGCGGCGGACAGAATGCCGAAGGCCACCTTCTTCTGCCGTGCGTTGGCCACCTGGATCATCGCCAGCGCCGCTCCCGGCAACCCGAACATCAGGATCGGGTAGAAACCTGCGGTCAGGTGCCCGCCGGTCGGATCCCCGGCGGCGAAGCGGCTCAGTTCACCTGTGACGAGGGTGCCATCCGGCTTCTGGAAGCTGCCGTAGATGAACCACACGTAGGAGTTGAGAATGTGGTGCAGCCCAATGGGAATGAGCATCCGGTTGGCGAAGCCGTACACGAATGCACCGAACGCCCCGGCGCCGCCGATGAACTTGCCCAAACCGGTCAGTCCGGCATCGAAAATTGGGTAAAGGTAGCTCATCGCGAACGCCACCACCAGCACGGTGACCGAGACCGCGATGGGCACGAACCGCCGGCCGCCGAAGAAGCCGAGATACGGCGGCAACTTGATGGTGTGGTAGCGGTCGAACAGCCACGCGGTGATCAGCCCGACCACGATGCCGCCGAGCACGCTGTAGTTGATCTGGGCCTGCTTGCCCGCTTTGTCCAGCACGCCATCCAGGACGAACGGCGACATGGTCTTGAATACGGCCTGCATCACCAGGTAGCCGACGACCGCGGCCAGGGCGGTGGAACCGTCGGCCTTTCGGGCGAACCCGATCGCCACACCGACAGCGAACAGCATGGCCAGGTTGTCGAACAGTGCGCCACCGGCCGCGCTCATGGCCTGGAAGAACGGGCCGATCACCGGGGCCTTGATCCGGCCCAGCAGGTCGTCCTGACCCAACCGCAGCAGGATGCCGGCGGCCGGCAGTACCGCGATCGGCAGCATGAGGCTCTTGCCCAATCGCTGCAACTGCGCGAAACCGGGGATATTCAAACCCGATTTCCCTTGTGCCCCTGAGGCTTTGGTGGTGCCACCCATGTTCGGCCCAGCCCTTCCGTTGTTGCGGCTCGAGGGGCAGCTTAGACCACAATCAACCGACGTGAGAGACGGTTTTAGCCTCCCCGGCCTGCGTTGATCTCTATCCTTGCGCTCTAAGACACCCACCAAAAGGAGCCTGCTGTGAGCCAGACCCCGGTCTTCTCGCCCGTCGAGGGCCGCGCCCTGACGCTGTCCGACGTCCCCGATCCGGTCTTCTCGCAGGGCATGGTGGGCTACGGCGCAGCCGTGGAACCGACCCACGAGGTGATCTACGCCGTCGCTCCGGTCAGCGGCAAGATCCTCAAACTGCTTCCGCACGCCTACGTGATCATGACGCCGGACAACGTCGGAGTACTGGTACACCTGGGCCTGGACACCGTCCAACTGAACGGCGAAGGGTTCACCGCGCACGTCGCCCAGGGCGACACCGTCGAAGCCGGGCAGCCGGTGATCACCTACGACGTCCCAGCCATCATCGCGGCGGGAATGAGCCCGGTCGTCCCGGTGGTGGTGATGGACGAACGCGAGGCGGCGAACATAGCGGTCACCGAGGCTGTCAGCACCGGTGCGCAAATCGAATGCTGCGCACACCTTTTCACTGCAAGCAGATAAGGCGGGATCGATGGAAGTCCTCACTCTTCGCGATTCCACGGAGATCGGCGGGGTCGCCGCCGACGCCTTCGAGAGGTTGCTCGACCGCAAGCCCGATGCGGTGCTGGGCCTGGCGACCGGTTCCTCGCCGCTGTCGATCTACGACGAACTTGCCGCCCGGTATGAGCGGGGACGGATCTCGTTCAAGCAGGCTCGCGGCTTCACCCTCGACGAGTACGTGGGTCTGCCCGCCGACCATCCCGAGTGCTACCGCAACGTCATCGACACCGTGTTCGTCTCGCGGGTGGACTTCGCCCCCGGGGCGGTCCACGGACCGGACGGCCTGGCCGCGGATATCCCGGCCTCGTGCGCGGCCTACGACCAGGCCATCCGGGACGCCGGCGGGGTCGACCTGCAGATCCTGGGCATCGGGACCGACGGGCACATCGGCTTCAACGAACCGGGTTCCTCGCTGGCATCGAGGACCCGGATCAAAACCTTGACCCGCCAGACCCGGATGGACAACGCCCGCTTCTTCGACGGCGATCTGGACGCCGTCCCCACGCACTGCATCACCCAGGGCCTGGGCACCATCATGGAGGCCCGGCACGTGCTGCTGGTGGCCACCGGCCGCGCCAAAGCCGAAGCGGTGCACCACATGGTCGAGGGTGCGGTCACGGCGATGTGGCCGGCCAGCATCCTCCAGCACCACCCCCACGTGACGGTGCTGCTCGATGAAGGCGCGGCCCGCCGGTTGCAACTGGCCGACTACTACCGCGAGACCTATCAGGCCAAGCCCGACTGGCAAGGCATCTAGGTGCTGCTGACCGCCGGAACGGTGCTCACGGGCTCGGAGTTGTTGCGGCCCGGCTGGATTGAGGTCGCCGACGGAGTCGTCACCGCTGCGGGGGCGGGCGACCCCGGCCGCCCCGCGGACCGCGACCTCGGGGGTGCGACGGTGGTACCGGGCTTCGTGGACACCCACGTGCACGGCGGCGGAGGGGGAAGCTTCTCCGTCGCCGCGCAGACCGCAACCGCGGTCGCGCTGCACCGCCGCCACGGCACCACCACCCTGGTGGCCTCACTGGTCACCGAGTCCCCCGAGGATCTACTGCGCCAGGTCAGCGAACTCGCGCCACAGGTGAACGCCGGTCTGATCGCGGGCATCCACCTCGAGGGTCCGTGGCTGGCCCGGTCGAGGTGCGGCGCCCACGACCCTGACCTGCTGCGTGATCCGGACCCCGCCGAGATTCGGCGCGTGCTCGACGCCGGGGGTGGCACCGTGCGGATGGTGACCCTGGCTCCGGAGCGAGCCGGCGGATTGGACGCGATCCGTCAGATCACCGCCGCGGGGGTGGTGGCGGCCGTGGGTCACACCGAGGCCACCTACGCACAGACGCGGGCCGCCGTCGATGCCGGAGCGACGGTGGCAACGCATCTGTTCAACGCGATGCGGCCGATTCATCACCGGGAGCCTGGCCCCGTGATCGCCCTGCTGGAGGATCCGCGGGTCACCGTGGAGGTCATCACCGACGGTGTGCATGTGGCCGGCTCGCTGTACCGGCACATCACCCGCAGCACCGGGCCGGACCGGGTGTCCTTGGTGACCGACGCGATGGCGGCAGCCGGTATGTCCGACGGCGCGTACCGCATCGGCCCGCTCGACGTCGACGTCTCCGATGGGGTGGCGCACCTGGCCGGCACCGACACGATTGCCGGTAGCACCGCGACGATGGACCGGCTCTTCCGTTTTGCTGTGACCCACAGCGAGCTGCCCCGAGACGAGGCTCTGCGGTTGGCGGTTCGCCAGTCCTCGATCAATCCCGCTCGCGCGCTGGGACTTCCCTGCCCCGATCTGCGCACCGGCGCTTCGGCCGACCTGGTGGCTCTCGACGGCGATCTCGCGGTTTCAGCGGTGATGCGACGCGGCGAGTGGCTGTCCGAGAGCATCTCGGACGCCTAACGATTGCGTTGTGGCTCGGCATCATCGCTGGCCGGAGGACACCCGGCTGTGGTCTGGTGGAGCAAATGAGATCCTTCATGTTGCGCAAATCCGGCCTTGCCCTGGCCGCCGCCGCCACGTCGGCCGCCGTGGCTATCGGCGTGCCACTGGCGATGGCCGCCCCGACCGCGGTCCCGCCGTCGGACACCGGCGGCTACCTCGACTCCACGGCGCGCTGTACAGCGCCCGACACCGCGGTGCTTTTCGGTAGCACGAAAACAGCGCGAGTGGCCATCTGCAAGACGGCGGCCGGCGCATACCAATACCGCGGAGTCCGCGTCAGTGACGGCGCCAAACTGATCGCCGCCGCCGAACAGACCTCCGCGAACAGCTACGTCGTCAACAACGACGGCGTCAAGTACACCCTGACGCCGACGGCTTTGAGCGTCACCCTGAACGGCGACACATTCCGCACCGAGACCTGGACCGATTTCCACGCCCCCGCTTCACCGGCGACCTCCGCGTCCGGCTCCACATCGACTCCGACGTCCAAGACCAACACCTCGGGGACGCCGTCGAGCGGCGCTTCAGCTTCTCCGACGGCCTCCCCGGCCGCCTCCCCCACCGCCACGGCGTCGGCTCCCAAGGCCTCGGCCGCGCCGAGTTCCGCTGTGCCACTGCCGCCGCCCATGGCGGCAGAGGTGGGCGGCGGTTCGTCAGAGGGCTGAGTGTGGGCGGTCAGGCGGGCCATGGGGTCAGGCTTCTCGACTCCGCGACCGCAGCCACCCTGGCTCAAATCCTTCCGGTGCTGCTGCTGACGCTGGCGGTTGAGGTGCGCCGAAATGAATTGCACCAAAGCAAGTCCCGATCGGCACTGGCCGGATTCTTCACTGTTTTCGGAATCGTCGAGACGATGCTGGTCATGTCGATCGACGGTTCCTTCTACCCGTTCCAGTGGTTCGATGCGTGCTCGGCGCTGATCATCTTCGGGCTACTGGCCATCCTGTTCCGGCTGTCGCTGTCGGAGCCGGATCTGGGCGAGGGCGGTTAGCGTCTCATCTCTCTGGCCGTGAATACGCACGCTCAATCCACCTTTGCGGGCACCTGACCGCCGGGGCATGCGGCAACATCACATACAGCGTGGTGTTCTCCCGATACTGCTTTCGCTCGGGATCGTTCAGGTTCGCTTTCCGGTAGCCGAGACTGTGGATTGCGAACCTTCCCTTGAGGGCGTTGAGGTTGGCCCACAGTCGCGGTTTCGTTGGTTTGTCGGCCCAGCCGTCGTACTGCAATTTGACGTCGGTAACTCGGTAGCGGGTGTCGTTCGGAGTCGGCAGTGCTCTCAGTCCATCGACTTCCTTTGTCCCGATGCCGTTTCCGCCGAACTTCCGCAAGAGGTTGCCGATGAGCAGGAATGAGATTCTGTTCGGATCGGGTGGGTCGTCGGTGCCGGCGTGACGGCGGAGCCATCGCGAAACCACCTGGGCGCCCTGCGAGTGTGCGAAGACCACGATCTCGCCGGGTGTGGAATGCAGAAGCTCGTCGAGCGCGGTCACTCCGCGCTCGATGGAATGTGCCGCCAGGGATGCCGGATACCGCACCTGGATGACGTTCTTTCCGGAAGTCACGGATCCGCCGAATTGATGGATCATCGTGTTCCCGAAAGCGTTGTAGTCCAGGGGTTCGATGGTGAGTACGGTCTGGGCCGACATCTCACCGACCGGCGCGCACGATGGCCGGCGGTTTCCAGGCGCCGTCGATCACCGACTGATCCGGGACGTACATCCGCAGATACGCGTTGAAACCGCCGAGCGGTGTCTTCAGCCAGTTGGCGCCGGGATCGCCGGGATCGCCGGGCGATAGGACGATGTCAATGGAGCCGTCGGGGCGGCGTACCAGTTCATCGGGTCGGCTGCTGCTGACGCTGTAGCGGTGATCGGCGTTGGGGACCAGTTGGCCGGCCGAGTCGTAGACGGTGACCGACCAGAATGCGCCGACCGGCGGCTCCTCGCCCGGGGCGAAGTGCAGGACATAGGGCCTTCCCCAGCCGGCCAGTGGGAGCAGGTTGCCGCTGAGCAGGCCCGCTGAGTACACCGCCTCTTCGGGGGTGTTGGCCACCAGTCCGACCTCGGCGACGCCGGCGCGCAGCAGATAGTCGGTGCCGTAGTTTCCGATCTCCGCACTCGGTGTGGCCCAACCACGATTTCCCAACGCAGCCGCGTACTGGTTGATGGTGGTCAGCAACGGCAGCAGTGCCGCGGTGGCCCGGACCGCGATGTCGGCCGCGGCACGGGAGAAGAAGCTCAGGCCGGCGTCGGCTACCCGCAACCCCGGACCCACACCGATCTGCGCCATGGTCGCCAGGATGGGTGCGTCGATCGCAGGGGGCGGATTCAATTCCATGGCGGCACTGATGGCGTCGAGATAGGACAGGCCCGGCTTCGGGATCGCGATCACCGGGCTGACCGTGCCACCGGTGGGAGTCAGCGAGTACTGCTTCATCAACGCGATCGCGGACTGCTGGTCGGCCTCGCCGCCGGCCAGTGTGCGTCCCAATGCCAGCATGCTGGCGTAGGGCACCACAACGGTCTGCGCTCCGGGCACGTCGACCTGCGGGCCGCCCGACCAGGTGATTGCATACTTACCAGGCCCGAATCCGGTTGTGCGCGAGCCGACATAGCCCGAGACATTGGTGTACGGATCGGTCAACTGGAAACTGAAGTAGCGGTTGCCCATGTCGGGGATGGACAACACCACCGGGCCGTTGCTGAGGTCGAGTTCGGCCAGCGAATAGAAGGTATCGGTGTTCGGGCGCTTCCCGCCGCCGATCGCAGTCCAGATCGGATCGATGTCGGGATTGGCGAAACTGGTGAGCGAGTACAAGGTGTTGACCGTGCCCACCGTCTGCCGCACCCGCTGGTATTCCATCAGCGGGTAGCCGTAGATGTAAGCCTGCGCGGCGGCGATCGCCGAGCGGATGGGACCGGGAGCCTTGGCGACAGCGGCGGCCTTGGTCGCATCGGCCGCCGTCGCATTGGCCGTCGGCACCGAGGCGACCACGGTGACCGGTGCCGCAGTCTCCGCGGCGCGGGTCGGCGAAGGCCGGAATACCCGGTCCGGACGTGAAACAGGTTCGGGAACAGAGATATCCGCAGCCGCCGGCCGAAGCGCTGACGCGGGCCGCACCGCTCGGCCGGCGGCCGGCGTACCGGTACGGGTGCGCGCCGATCCGGCTTCCCTCCCGGCCGTTCCGGGGACACGCGCCGGTGCCGACGATGACGCCCGCTCCGGACCGGCCGCGCTGCGGTCGGCACCGTCGTCGGCGTAGGCCGCGGCGATCCCGGGCCCGGCGATGAGGGCTGCGCCCATTCCGGCGGCCACCAGGCCGGCCTGCAGCCAGGTGTTCTTGCAGGCACTCATGCGGTCCACCGTCCTCGGACTCGTGTGCTCAGGGAAACTCGATGTAGCGCCCGACTCCGGCCGCCGGGGCACGGTCGAGCACCAGTGAACTGAGGGCAACGTCGTCCATCGCGATTCCCATGTTGAGGAAGGCACGCCGGCCGGTGGTCGGCACGTCGTACTCGCCGGAGACCACCGCAGCCAAATGCGTGTCGGGCTTTGGCAGTCCGAAGAAGTACATGATGTCGGCAACCGACTCGTACTGGCCCAGATCGTCGACGCAGTAGACCACGGCGTCGTCAAATGCCTTGGGAGACATCGCATCGTCGTAGTCCACCGGCAGCAGGAGCGCGTTCGGGTCGGTATTGGCGCAGTCCAGCTTCGGATCGAGTGGGACGGTGATCGTGGTGATCACCAGGTCCGCGCCGGCCACCGCGTCGGCGGGGGAGGTGGCGAACCGGGTCACCCGGTCGCCGGCTTTCCCGGCCAATACCTGCGCCTTGCTCTCGTTTCGGTCGTAAATCGTGATGTGCGTCAGGCCTGGGTGCACCTCCAGGGCAACCTCCAGATGGCGCTGTCCCTGCAGTCCGAAGCCGACGATCGCCAGGTGCTTGGGGTCCCCCGGGACGTGGCGCATGGTGACTCCGGAGACGCCGGGTGTGCGCATCTCGGTGATCCAGCCGCCGTCGAGCATCGCGATCGGGCGACCCGTCTCGGCGTCGTTCATGATCATGACGCCATAGATGTAGGGCAGGCCCTTGTCGTTGTTCTGCTCATAGCCGGCGACCCACTTCAGGCCGATCCGGTCGGAGCCGCCCAGATACGCCGGCATGGCGTGGATGAAGGCATCCTCGCGCGAGGTGACCTTGGGTTTGGGCGGGTTCTGGACCAGTCCCTGAGCCTTCTGACGGAAGGCGTCCTCAAGGACGTCGATGATCTCGGTCCAGGTCAGTCCGAGGCTCTCGAGATCGTCGCGGTTGAGGACCAGCATCTTGTTGTCGCTCATCTGGAAAACCTTAGCCGTGCGGGTATAGCGTCCAACGATGAATACCTTTCATCTCACTCGGCGTATCACGCTGTGCGCGGGAGGGTTGGCGATCATTGGTATGAGCGTGACTGCCGGCTGCGCCGCCAAGGAATCCCCGGCACCGACTGACTCGTCGCCGACCAGCGTGACTTCGAATGCGATCAGCCCGACCGAAAACGCCATCAGGCCGACCGCGAAGACCCCCGGCCCGAGCGCCAAACCGCCCTCGGCGAACAGCCCGGCGGTGCCGTCCGCACTGCCCAGCCCCGGCTGAACCGGACCCCGAACCCCCGCGGAGCGCTGCTAGCCTGGCCCGATGACGCGGCTGCCGGCGGTCAGCCCACGGTTTGCCGACCTACCCGTCCTTCGGTCGCAGTCCCGCTTCGCCGACGTCGCCGTCTCGCACTGGCCTGTTTTCGCACTGTTGACAGGCGTCCTCGCGGTCATCACCGCGATCGTGCTGTTTCGTGGCCGGCCGACGGGGGACGGTTCGGTCGCGATCGCCGAGGTCGTCGGTTGGTCAACCGTATTGGTTCTGCCACCGGTGATCTACGTGGCGATGCTGGCGGCGGGATTCAGCGCGCAATCGTCGATCTTCGCGGCGATGCTCGGCGCCACCGTGGTGTTCTGGGTGTTCGGGCTGGTCGACGAATTCGTGCCGGCCCTCGTCGCCGTGGTCGCCACGCTGATCATCGGACTTGCTCCGCCGGATGTCGCGCTCGCCGGGTTCTCCTCCCCCAGTCTGCTTCTGCTGCTCGGGGTCTACGCGCTCTCGGCGGTGATCAGTTCGTCGGGCCTGAGCTATCGATTGATCCTTGGGCTCCTGGTTCGACTGCCCGACAAACCGGTGTGGCATCAGGTCACACTGCTGGGTTCCGGCTATCTGCTGTCGCCGCTGATGCCGTCCACCAATGCCCGGCTGTCGCTGCTGACACCGGTACACAAAGACATGGCCGCGGGCTTGAACCTGCCGCCGCGTGGACCGGCCATCACCGCGTTGCTGGCGGCGATGTTCGGCGGCGCAGCCCTGTTCTCGCCGATGATGGCGACGAGCAAGTCCGCCAACATCGCCGCACTCGGTCTGCTGCCGCCCCAGGTTCAGGCCGAATTCGGCGGTCTGTTCTGGCTGGTGGCAGCGGCGGTGGCGGCCGTCGGCGTGACGGTGATTCACCTACTGGTGCTGCCGCGATTGTTTCCCACCGGCGCCGAGGGGCCGCTGCCCCGCGAGGACATTCGGCGGCGACTGGCGGATATGGGTCCGCTCAACCCGCAGGAGTGGGTTGCCGCGGGCGGTTTCCTGTTCTTCCTGATCGGCAGCGCGACGGTGAGTTGGCACCACGTCAAGCCCCCGTACCTCGCCGGATGCGTGCTGCTGGCCCTGCTGCTGACCGGCACGCTGGTGCGCAAGGACTTTCAGCGCCAGATCGACTGGCCGATGATCTTCTTCCTGCTCGGGATCGACAGTCTCATGCGGATCATGGGCCATCTGGGCCTCGCCGAATCGCTGGCTCGCGCGGTGGGCCACACCTTCGACTTCGTCAACGGCAGGATCGTGCTGTTCATCCTCGTGGCACTGGTCGTCACTCTGACCGTGCGACTGGCCCTTCCGGTAACGGCAGGCATGTTGACCGCGGCAGTGGTACTGCTGCCGGTGGCGGCGGCGCAAGGCATCCATCCCTGGATCTGCGTGTTCTGCGCGGCGGTGTTCAGCGATATCTCGTTCTTCCGCCACCAGGGCACCAACGGCCTCATTCAGATCCGCTCAGACGGACTGCTCACACAGGCCGACGAACGCGGCTTCACGCGCTACAACATGCTGATGAACGCCGCCCGGGTCCTGGTGGTCTTCGCCTCAATCCCGTGGTGGAAATGGCTTGGGCTGCTATGAGATTGTGGCGCAACCTTCTCATCGGCGGCTTTCTGTTGACCTTCGTCCTGCTGCTCGGCTTCTTCAACACCGCCAAGCCGAGGATCATGGTGTTGCATTCCGGGTCCGCGGGGGCTGGGTGGGTCGACCAGGTCGACCAGGGGATGCGTGCGGCCCTGAAGGCCAACCGCCGGCCGGTGAACGTCGAGTGGAATTACCTGGGTCTGGCGTCGGCCCCCGGGCGCGGTGTCGCCGAGGCCCGCCGAGCCATCGACCGATTCAAGCCCGATGTGCTCATCGCCGTCGACGATGAGGCCAATTCCCTTGTCGCACAGCACTATGTCGGCAGTACCAGACCGCGCATCCTGTATGTCTCGATCGATCAGTCGCCAGCCGCATACGGCTACACGGGCGCTTCGAACGTGTCGGGAATTGCCGAGCAGATGCCATGGGAAGCCATCCGCGATGCGCTCATCCAGATGTTCCCCGGTCGCACCGTCAGACTGCCCGTCGTCGGGGTGGACGGCCCCACCGACCGGGCGGTGCTCGCCCAGTTGAAGGCCTTCGACGGTTGGGGTCCGATCATGATCGGGGAACCGGCGTTGGTCTCGACAGCAGGTGAGTGGCGTAACGCCGTCACCCGCGCGGAGGGCGACGCGTTGCTCGTGCTCGGTCCGCAGGACCTTCCCGGTGACGCCGATTCGACGGTCACCGCAGCCGAGCTCAGCCGCTGGACACAGGACAACGCCCGCCCACTGCCGATCGGTACGCAGGTCGACTTCGTCCCCAACGGCGGAGCGCTGAGTTTTTCGCCGGCGCCCGACGAGTACGGCCGCGAGGCCGTCAAGCTCGCCCTCGACTGGCTCGATGACCGCGCCACGCCGGGCCCGCCTGCACCGGTCACCTCGTCACATTTCGACGTTGCGGTGCGGCCGGAGGCCCTGGCGCGACGCAACCTCACGCTGCCCCAGATCTACCTGGAGGCGGCGCGGGAAAACGCCAGCCTCTTCCCCTGACGGGACTGAGACGAGCTAGGCGGCGGGAGTGGCCGAGGTGGTCGGCGCCACCGAGGTGGTGGGGGTCGCCGAATCGGTGGCGCTCGCCTCCGTCGACGACGCGGGCGTCTCGCTGGCGGTTACGGCAGGAGTCTCGGTTGCCGACTCCGTCGTGGTGGCGTCAGCGGTGGGGCTTGCGCTCTCCGTGGTGGTTTCCGCCGAGGTGGCGTCGGTGCTCTCGGTCGCCGAGTCCGTCGCGGTCGGCGACACCGACGTTGACGTTGTGGTCGAGGTCGACGTTGTCGAGCTGTCGGTGTTGTCACCCGGCTCTGCGGCGGCGATCGGGGCTGCCACTGCGATGGCTGCTGCGGCGACGAGGGCGCCGATGTATTTCGGGTTCATTGTGCTTCTCCTTGGGTGTTTCGCCACCCCCTCCCCCGGGGCCGGCTACTACGAGTGAATCAGCAGCGATGTGGCGCTAGCAAATCCGTCGCAGGGCCTTTAGACCTCAAAAGGCGTCATTGAGGCTGGTGACAAGGGGTATCCGGCAAGGAGGAATCGGGGGCGCCGCGATCAAGACCGCCGACGTGGATGCCGCCGCCACGGCCATCGAAGCCAGCGGCGGCGGCATCGTGAGCGGCCCGTACGACGACGCCCACGAACGGCGCGCGGTGGTCTACGACAACAAGGGCTACGGCTTGGTGTTCTGCAGCCCGTTATCGCGCTGAGCCCGCAGAGAATCCGACCTGGCGCTAACCAGGCACACCCATAGCCAAACGGGCCTATGGTCGCTTCATGACGCACATCCTCGATACCCACCTGGACCGGCACTCGTCGACCGCGCTCGGCGTCTTCCGCATCATCATCGGTCTGCTGTTCACGATGCACGGCACCGCGAAGCTGTTCGGCTGGCCGGCCACCAAGAACGGTGCCGTGCCGTTCGGCACCTGGCCGTACTGGTGGGCCGGCGTCATCGAAATATCGGTCGGTCTGCTGCTCGCACTCGGTCTGTTCACCCGCATCGTGGCGCTGATCGGCGCGGGGACGATGGCTTTCGCGTACCTGACCGAACATCAGTCGACCGGCGTGTTTCCCATTCAGAACGGCGGCGAACTGGCAGTGCTGTACCTCGCCGCTTTCCTGCTCATCGCGTTCGCCGGCGCCGGGGCGTTCGCCGTCGGCCGCTCACGCTCGTCGGCCTAGCTCGTGCGTTCTCGATGACGCCGTCCCTAACGGCGGCGCACCGAGAGCAGGATGGCCACAACGGCGGTCACCGCACCCAGCGCGAAGATCGCGGTGAATGCGCTCTCCGGAGTACTGCCGTCGGCCCCTGGGGTCAGCATCGCGGCGAACAACGCCGCCGCGATGGCCGACCCGACCTTGCGGAAGATGGCATTCAGACTGGTCGCGATCCCCGTCTCATCGTCGGCGACGTCCTGCAGCACCAGCACCGGCAATGCGCCGTAAGCCAGACTGATATAGGCGTTGGTGAGCAATCCGGCGAGCACGACTTGCCAAGGGGCCGAATGCCATAACAGCAGCGAGGTGAAACCGAGGGCACCGGCCGATGCGCCGGCCGCGATCACGACCCGCGGCCCGAGACGCTCGATGTAGCGGCCGGCGACCAGGGCGGTCACCGCCGCCGCCAACGCACCGGGCAGCAGGAACTCAACGCTCGCGTCGAGCACGCTCGCCCCGAATCCGTAACCGCCACCCCTGGGCGATTCCACGAATCCGGTGGTCCCCAGGAACGAGAAGTACAGGCCCATCCCGACCAGAAGGGTCGCGAGGTTGCCGAGCAGGACCGGCCTCCGGCTCAACATCTCCACGGAGACAAGTGGATTCGCACAGCGTCGACTCCACGACCACCACCGGTTGAGCACCACGGCTCCGACCGTTGCGGCGCCGAGAGTCGCCGGCGACGCCCAGCCCCACCGGGTTCCCTGGGTGATGGCGAGAAGCACGGCGGCCAGTCCGACGGCCAGGCCCGCCCCGCCGAGCCAGTCGATCTCGGCGCGCACATGCCGGGGCCGGTTCGGAACCACCAGCCAGGCGGCCACCATCACCGCCGCGGTGAACAGCGTGCACAACCAGAAAACCCGTTGGTAGGCAGCGCCATCGGTCATCAACAGCCCGGTCACCACCAGGCCCAGGCCGCCACCGAAACCGAGCATCGCCGATAGTGCCGCGATGGACCGCACCAGCCGCTCGGCGGGCAGTTCGTCGCGCAGGACGGATACGGCCACCGGGTACAGGGCGAAAGCCCCGCCCTGCAGAATCCGTCCGACGACCAGTAGCGGCAACGACGCCGTGGTGGCCGCCACCAATGACCCGCCCAGGACCAGGCCGAGCACGATCAGCAGCACCTTCTTCTTGTTGCGCAGATCCGCGAGCCGGCCGATCAGCGGCGTCGCGGCCGCCGCGGCGAGCAGGTTGGCGGTCACCACCCAGCTCACCGAGACTGCCGGCTCGTGGAGTTGGGTGGCGATGGCGCCCAGCACCGGGACGACAGCGGTCTGCAGGACCGCGACGGTCAGCACCACCACGCTGAGGGTGGCCACCAGAAGTCGGGCGGACCGGCCTCCCGCGGTGTGCCGGACACCGGAGGTATCGGCACTCGTCGGCGGCATCGCCGACACAACGGTTGATGACATACCAGCAGCGTCCTCGTTCATGGGCGATGGGAATGTCGTCCGGACAGCCCGAACCGGGGACGAGCCGGTGTCCACCGATCAGGGGAAGGCTCGGTCATCCGTGACTCCGGCCGTCTGGCCGACGTTTCCGACCGGGTCGAGAGCCGATAGTCGTCGTATCAGCTTTTCCCTGACCTGAAGAGGAACCACACCCATGAAGATCATCACCGTCATCGCGCAGGACGTGTCCGCCGACGCTCTCAACGCCGCCCTGCCGGCCGACGGCATCGTCTCCGTCACCGTCAGCGAGACACAGTCCTTCAGCCGCACGGCCTCTACGGTCGGCTCCTACCGGGGTGTGAAAATGCCGCAGCACTTCACGCCGGTCTTCCGGATCGAAATGCTGGTCGAGGACGACGCGGCCGATCAGGTGCTCGAGGGCATCGCCTTCGCGCGCGGCGCCGGCCTGCTCGGTGACGCCCGGGCCTGGGTTTCGGCCGAAGCCACCGATCTCTTCGCCACCTCGACGACGATGCTGGCCGCCTCGGCGTGAACCCCGGAGACCCCGGTCGGCCGTGTCAGAATCCTCCGCATGATCCGGGACTGTCCATGAGGCGCGGCCCACGCGGTCCGGGACTGTTGCGGGTCGTCGGCGCGGTGGTCTGGCGGATTCGCTACGACCTGCTCGCCGTGCTCGCAGTGGCGGCGGTGATGACGGTGCTGGTCGACGTCCTGCCACTGCAGAGCGCCGGCGCGGTGGTTCCACTGCTGGGGACGGTGGTGTCGATCTTCATCGGCTTCCGAAACAGCAACGCCTACGCCAGGTGGTGGGAGGCCCGCACGCTGTGGGGCGGCGTGATCGCCAATGGCAGGGCGTTGAGCAATGCCCTGACCGCGGTCGCCGAACAGACGCCGGAGTCACTCGCGATCGCCGACCGGATCCGGCGCCGGCAGGTTCGCCACGCCTGGGAACTGGCCGCCGAGTTGCGTGGCGTCCCGGCGTCGGCCGCGGTGGCCGCCTTGACACCCGAGGACCCCGCCGGGGTGTCCAGCGGTGACCTACTCGCCCGGCAGGCCGCAGATATCGGTGAGATGACGCGAGCCGGAATGGTCGACATGCAGGGCCGGACCGTACTGGTGAATCTCAACACCGCGCAGGCCGGCACCGCAGGCGGCCTGGAACGTATTCGGCGGCAGCCGATACCCCGCTACTACGACGTCTTCATCCGTGCCCTGGCATGGTTTTTCGCGTTCATGGTCTGCACCCGGGTGGACAGCGGTGCCCATGACGGCCTGTTCGGGATCGTGGTGGGGATCCTGATCATGACACTGTTCATCGTCGCCGAACGACTCGGAGCCTTCCTCGAAGAACCCATGAGCGACAACGTCTTCGGCCTGCCCATGGATCGCTTCTGCGAGGTACTGACCGCGGACTTGCTCGGGCGGGAGAATCCGCTCGCGGAGACCGGCGGGGCTGAACTGGACTCGCCCCGCCCATGAATCGGCCGGGGGTTGTCGCAGGTCAGGTGTTCTGGCGATTCCGCTATGACCTGCTGGCATTGCTCATCGTCGCGGCGGTGATGGCGTTCGCGGTCAACATCGCTGCGCTGCAAGCGATTTCCGGGGTGGTTCCGCTGCTGGGGATCGTGGTGTCGATCTTCATCGGTTTCCGCAACCGCAACGCCTATAACCGTTGGTGGGAGGCCCGCACCCTGTGGACCGGGGTCGTCGTCAACGGCAGATCGCTGAAATACGCACTGATCGCCTACGAGGACGGCTCTGCCGAGATGGCGGCCATCACCGATCGCATGCGTCGCCGCGAGGTGCGCCATGCGTGGCAACTGGCGGCGGAACTTCGCGGCAGGACCGCCGCACCCGCGCTGAGCGATCTGACACCGGAAGACCCCGTCGACGCCACGGCCACCGAATTGCTGAGCCGCCAGGCCGTCGACATCGGCGAGCTGAGCCGGACGGGGTTGATCGATCGTCAGGCCCGTCGGGTTCTGGTCACCATCAATTCCGCGCAGGTCGCCACCTCGACGGGCTTGGAACGCGTGCGCCACCAACCCATTCCGCGCTTCTATGCCTTGTTCACCCGCGGCCTGGCGTGGTTCTTCGCGATCATCGTCTGCGTCCGCCTGGACACCGGCGGCCATGACAACGTGACAGGGGTCTTGCTGGGCATCGTTCTGATGGCCTTGGTCATCACCGCCGAACGGCTGGGACATCTGCTCGAGGAACCGATGAGCGACGACATCTTCGGCCTGCCCCTGGACCGCTACTGCGCCGAGTTGACCGCGGACCTACTCGGCCCATCGCATTCATTGGCCCGCACCTAGGCCGAAGGTAATGTTTCCCACCTACCGGAATTTCCACTCACGAGGACAGCGAGGGCACCAGTGACCGGCACCGATCCCCAGCGTTCGCCACTGAACCGGCGCACCTTCCTGGCCGCGAGCCTCGCCGCGGGCGCGGGTGCCGCGTTGGCGGCGTGCAGCACCAAGACGGCGCCGGGGGCGGGCCTCACGACCCAGCCGACCAGCGTCCCCGCAGCACTGACCGAACCCATCAAAGCCGCCGAGGCGGCACGCCCGCACACCGGCCGCATCGTCACCGCGACGATGACCCCGCGCCCGGTGACCGTCGACCTCGGCGGAAAGGTCGTCAAGACCCTCGGTTACGCGGACACCGTTCCCGGGCCGCTGATCCGAGCCAACGTCGGCGACGAACTCAAGGTGACGCTGGTCAACCAGCTGGACAAGCCGACCTCCGCGCACTGGCACGGCATCGCCCTGCGCAACGACATGGACGGCGCCATGCCGGCCTCACCTGACATCCCCGCCGGCGGGACGTTCACCTACTCATTCTCGGTGCCCGACGCCGGAACGTACTGGGTGCATCCGCACGTCGGGGTCGAGTTGGACACCGGGTTGTACCTGCCGCTGATCATCGACGACCCCAAGGCGCGTGCCGACTACGACGCCGAGTGGATCGTCATGCTCGACGACTGGACCGACGGAGTCGGCCGCTCACCCCAGCAGATTCTCGACGAATTGAAGATGGGCGGCATGGGCGCCATGGGGTCGATGGGCCAGGGCGGCATGGGCCAGGGCGGCATAGGGCAGGACGGCATGGGGCAGCCGGCGACAGGCGGCATGGGGCAGATGGGTGAAGGGGGCGGCGACTCGCTGCTCGGTGGCGACCCCGGCGACGTCACCTACCCGTACTACGTCGTCAACGGCCGCATCCCTGAGGCCCCGACAACTTTCCGGGCCAAGCCGGGACAGCGCATCCGGATTCGGTTCATCAACTCCGGGTCGGACACAGCGTTCCGCGTTGCCCTCGGCGGCCATCGGATGAAGGTCACCCACACCGACGGATTCCCAGTGGTCCCGACCGACGTTGACGCGCTGCTGATCGGCATGGGTGAGCGCTACGACGTGATCGTGACCGCCGGCGACGGGGTGTTCCCCCTTGTCGCGTCCGCGGAGGGCAAGAACGCGCTGGGCCGCGCCCTGCTGGCGACCGGGGTCGGGACCGCGCCGGTCGCCGATTTCCGGCCGCCGGAGTTGAACGGGAAAGTCGGGACCATCGACCTGTTCGCGGCGCCCGAGGAGGCGCAACTGACGTTCACCAGTCCCGACACCGAGCTGGTGGCCGACCTGACCGCCGCCGAGACCGGCTACCAGTGGGGCATCAACGGCCCCTACCCGGACAACAAGCCGCTGACCGTCTGGCAGGACCAGCAGGCGACATTGACGTTCGCCAACAAGACCCGGATGTGGCATCCGATGCACCTGCATGGCCACACCTTCGCAATGCTCAATCCCGACGGCAGCCAGGGTGCGCGCAAGGACACCGTCATCGTGCTGCCCGGCCAGTCGGTCAAGGTCGCGATCCTCGCCGACAACCCCGGCTACTGGCCGATGCACTGCCACAACACCTATCACGCCGAGGCCGGCATGTTGACGAGCTTCGACTACCTCAACTGAACGGTGCCGGATCCGCGGGGGCCGCAATCCCGACCTCAGCGGCCAGCGAAGCCCCGACCCGCTTGGCGATCGAGGATGCCGCGGCGGCGATCGCCAGACCGATTGCGCACCAGAGCAATCCGAGTATCGGCGGCGCCGACCAGGTGGTGGAGTCCTTGACGCTGAACCACAGCACCGCGACGATCACCATCACCCCGGCGGCCGGGAGCAGCAGACCGGATGTCCGTCCGATGCCACCGTGCACCACCGCGAATCGAGGTGCGCCGACGAACCATATCGCGGCGATCTCCACCAGCAGATAGCACACCATCAGGCACACCGAACCGGCGACCGCGAACAGGAAGTACGT
Organism: uncultured Actinomycetes bacterium; assembly: GCA_903884065.1. Lineage (GTDB taxonomy): Bacteria > Actinomycetota > Actinomycetes > Mycobacteriales > Mycobacteriaceae > Mycobacterium. The sequence continues at coordinate 80,969 of CAISDL010000128.1, forward strand.
GTCGAGCGCCGGGTTTCCGGTATCGGCCACCGGCCATCCGGTCAGCCAGCACACGATGTTGACCGCCGCCGCCAGTACGACGATCAGCCCGGTCGCCCGGCGTGGACCTCCGGTCCCAGGATCGATGTGCGCCAGTGCTTTCGGGCCGAAGCCGTCGCGCCCGAACGCGAACAACATCCGTCCCGACGTGGCGGCGGTCGCCATGTGGCAGCCGAATGCGCTGACCGTCGCCGTGAGGATCACCAGCAGACTGAACCACTCGCCGATATAGGTATTGCCGAGGTCTCCGAGGGTGTTTGCGGATCGCTCGAACGCGGCCAGGCCGGCCTTGTCGGTGCCGAAACCGATTGTCTGAGCGAACATCATCACCACGAAGAGGGCACCGGTCAGCGCCAGCGTGCCGATCAGCGCCCGCGGGATGTTGTGTCCGGGATCGGCGGTCTCCTCACCCATCGAGGCGCATGCCTCGAACCCGGCCCAGCACAGGAAGGCCGCCACCACCCCGCCCATGACCGCTGACACCGACGCCCCCGACAGCGAGAAGGTGCTGAAGTCCATTCCGGTGGGCTGGGCGCCGCCACGGGCGAAGATCACCGCGGCGAGCACCACCATCGCGGCGATGCCGAGGCCTTCAATGGCGAGCAGGACCGTGGCCAGCAATCGCGCCTCCCGCCCGCTCAGAAGAAATGAGGCGGCGGCGGCGATGAGGACCGGCACCAGCCAGGGCACCTGCACCGGATGGGCCGCCCCTTTCTGCGCCTCGGCCAGAAGCGAGTTGGTGAACGCGCCCGTCAGCGCCAGGGTCCCGATCGAGAAGCCCAGGTAGGCGCCCAGCATGGCGAACCCCGAGAAGAAACCGGCGCGCGGACCGACCGTCACGCCCACCAGTGCGTAGGCCGATCCGGCGTGATTGAGGTGACGGGTCAGTCGCACGAAGCTGTAGGCGACCAGCGCCACCCCGAACAGCCCGATCACGAACACCAGCGGAATGGCCTTGCCGACAGTGCCGATCAGGCCCTGAGCGTTGCTGGCCATCGCCAGCGTCGGGCCGACGGTGGCCACCGATAACGCCAGTGCCACCCACATCGGCAGCCGCCGGCGCGGCAGTTCGTCGGTATCGGTCGTCCTGGGGGTCATCGGGCTTCCTCGTGGTCGGCTGCGGAGAAGGGTAGTGGGGTGGCCGACGGCCGGTACCTTGACGGACATGTCGAGAACCCCGCTCGTTGCCCGCATGACGGCCGGTCTGGCCGCCGCCGCCATGGCCCTGGGGGTGACCCAGTTGGCCGCCGCCTTCTTCTCCCCGGCCGCCGACGCCCGCACCGCCGTGGGCACCTCGGTGATCAACCTGACCCCCGGTCCGATCAAGGAATGGGCCATCCAGACCTTCGGGACCAACGACAAGACCTTCCTGACCGTCATGGTGGTGGTGGTCATCAGCGCGCTGATCGCGGCGGCGGCGATCTGGGAGCGAGCGCGGATTCCGCTGGGCACCCTGGCACTGGCGGTCGCCGGTGTGGCCGGCTCACTGGCCGTCCTGGACCAGCCCGGCGGCCGCGTCGTCGACCTCATCCCCACCATGCTCGGAACCGGCTGCGGTATCGCGGCGCTACGTCTCCTGACCAGAGAACCGTCGAGTTCTGCTGCCGCACAGGCCGATCCGGAACAGCCGAACCCGCAGCGGCGCCGCTCACTGCAGACCCTGGGGCTGATCGGCTTCGGCGCCCTCAGCGGGGTCGGCGGAAACCTGCTCAGCCGGCAACGGCGCTCGGTGGCGGCCGACCGTGACGCCTTCGCCCTGCCGAAGATCAACTCGCCGGCGCCACCGATCCCACCCGGTGTGCAACCCGCCGGCGTCGACCTGCCGAGTTTCATCACCAGCAATGCGGACTTCTACCGGATCGACACCTCGCTGAGCGTCCCCCAGATCGCGCGTGAGGACTGGAAGTTGCGGATCCACGGCATGGTCGACCGCGAAATCACCTACACGCTGGCCGATCTCGCCGCCTTCGAGGTCGTCGAGCGACCGGTCACACTCACCTGTGTGTCCAATCCGGTCGGCGGGAATCTGATCTCCAACGCCATGTGGACGGGCTATCGCGTCCGGGACCTGTTGAAGGCCGTCGGTATTCAACCGGACGCCGACATGGTGCTCTCGACATCGCACGACGGCTTCACGGCGGGCACCCCGGTGGAGGCGCTCACCGACAACCGGGAGGCACTGCTGGCCGTGGGAATGAACGGGGTTCCCCTGCCGGTCGAACACGGCTATCCCGCCCGGTTGGTGGTGCCCGGTCTGTACGGCTTCGTCTCGGCCACCAAGTGGGTGGTGGATCTGGAAATCACCCGCTTCGACCGCGCCGAGGCGTACTGGACCAAGCTGGGGTGGTCGGCCAAGGCCCCCATCAAGACCGAGTCACGGATCGACGTTCCGCGAAGCGGCGCGCGGGTGGCGCCCGGGCCGGTCACCGTCGGCGGGGTGGCCTGGGCCCAGAACCGCGGCATCAAGGCCGTCGAGGTGCGTATCGACGACGGGCCCTGGCAGCCGGCGACCTTGGGCGCGGCTTACTCCAACGACACCTGGCGGTTGTGGACCTTCCCGTGGCAGGCCACCCCCGGCTCGCACACCGTGACCGCCCGCGCGACCGACAACACCGGGACGGTTCAGACCCAGGAGCAGGCTCCGCCGCCGCCGGACGGAGCGAGTGGGTGGCCGTCGATCTCGGTCGAGGTGAAGGGCTAGCTAGGCACCGCGACGCCTCATTCCGGGGTCGCGACCAGAACCCCTTCGGTGGCGCCGTCGGTGGTGACGAACAGTCCGCGCCCGGGAGGCAGTTGCTGGGCACTGATGCGGCCGAAGACCTTCACCGTCTGTGGGTCGTTGTCCATGAACAGTGTCGGCGCCCGCGATCCGGTGAGCTTCTGCAGGAAGGGGCTCATGGCGGACACGCCCGCCCAGTTTCCCGGCAATCGCGCAGCGACAACGTGCAGACCGACTTCGCGGCCGCGTTCGACGAGATTCCACAGCGGTGCCGTCGCGGCCTGCTTTCCCATCAGTCCGCTGGGCCGCAGTTCGTGCTCATCGTCGATCAGGACGAAATGGTGCGGCCCACTCCAGGGCGGCCGTGCCAGCAATTCCTCCTGGGTCAGTCCGGACGGCGGAAGCCTGTCGCGCATCATCGCGGCGATCTCTTCGAGCACCCGGTCGATGTCGTCCGGGGTGTAGGCGTAGGCCCGCAGATTGCGGTCGGGGATTCGGCCGATGAGGCTGGTCTTCGGGTCGATGATCGTGATCTGCGCCTGTTCCGGAGACAGTCGCGCCGTGATCGCCTGACCGATGGCGGCCAGAGCCGAGGTCTTGCCGCATCCCTGCCTGCCGACCACCAGCAGGTTGGGCACCTGACGGGTCGCCATCGCCACTGGCTGCAGGGCGCTCTCGCCGATGCCGAACGGCACGTTCCACGGATCCGGCGCCGCGGCGTCGGCGCCGTAGGCCGCGATGACGTCGCGCAGGGCGATCCGTTTCGGAAGTCGCGCGAGCGTCTCCACCTTGCCGGCACCGGTCTGCGCGGCGATCGCCGAGCCGACCGCGCGGGTCGCGACCCGGTCACCACCCGGCCCCAGGATCTCCGGAGTCCCGATCAGCAGTTCGTGCCCGGTTCGCGTCACACCGAAACCGGGTCGGTCCAACGTTTGCCGAGCGGCCCTGCGGTGCTCCATGCCGGTGCCCATCTGGGTCTCGTCGGGATTGCTCAGACGCAACTGGATGCGCGCATTCGCCACGTTCAGCAGTGCCTGCTTCTGCCCCACCAGCCATCCACTGGCGCTGCTGATCACATGAACACCGTAGGAAAGCCCCTGCCGCGCAATGGATATTGCCCGCTCCCCCAGACCGCTGTCCTTCTCGTAGAGGTCCCCGAAGTTGTCGACCACCAGGAAGACGTCGCCGAATTTGTCGGAAGGATCCGTCGCGGCGCCTGCCATGGCACCGAAGCGGCGCTCGCGGAACTCCGAGATGTCCATCTGGTAGCGCTTGAACGATGCCTCCCGGGCGCGCATGAGACCCTCGATGGTGGAGAGCGTTCGCGAAACACCCTCCATATCGGTGACACTCACGACACCGGCGACATGCGGATAGTCCTCGACGGGGTACAACGATGCGCCCACGCAGAAGAAGGTCACCCGTTCCGGCCGGTACATCAGCGCCGCTGAGGTGATCAGCGCCATCAACGTGGTCGACTTGCCCCGTTGGGCCGTCGCCACAACCATGACGTTGTCGGTTTCGGCGTCGATGACGTGCACCCGTTGGGCATGTTCTTCCGGGAAGTCCTCGACGCCGACCGGGAAGACCAAGCCGGGATTGTCGCCGTAGTCGGCCCACCACGGTTTGCCCCGCCACAATTGCACCAGTGAGTCGGCGGTCTCACTGGCTTCCAGCGGAGGCAGCCAGATCCGATGCGGGGGGCGGGCCGGGTGCGACGCCAGTGATTCGCGGATGACGTCGAGCAGCTTCTTTCTCTTGAATCCATCAGCGTGATAAAGGAATTCGTCTGGTTGTTCGGGTTCCTCCGCCACCGAAAGGGCCGCGCTGTCGGCCTCACTGAGCGGCTGATACTCCCAGGTCAGCGAGCGCGGTTGGGTGAAGCCGACCGAGACGGGCTTGTCGAGATCGACGGTCTTCTTCGGCACGACGAACGGCGCCGAGACATAGAAGCACCGGAACGGCTCCAATTCCCGGGGTCCGACCTTCAGCAGCCCGTAGCCGTTCTCCTTCGACGGCAGGTGCAGAGCGGCGTCGCTGCCGATGACGTCACGCGAGTCCTCTGCCGTCTCGGCGCGCAGTGCCACCCGGAAGGCGATGTTGCTCTTGGCTTTACTCAGCGAGGAAAGATCGAGGCGTTGGCCGCCGAGGGTGAAGAAGACATTGCAGCCGCGTCCCTCCTGCCCGATATGGATGACGAGGTCGATCCATTCCGGGTGGTGGTGAAAGAGCTCCAGGTATTCGTCGATGATGACGAGCAGGATCGGCACCGGTTCGAGGTCGCGCCCGGCGATCCTCATCTCCTCGTATTCGTTGGCGTCGCGCGCACCCGCGTTCTTGAAAAGTGCATAGCGGCGGGCCATCTCGCCGTCGATGGCTTTGCGCATCCGCTCGGCGAGGTGGCGGTCGTCCTTACCGAGGTTGGACAGCGAACCCGCGACATGCGGCAGCCCTTCGAGGTCCTGGGCCGCCGACTCGAACTTCATGTCGACGAAGATGACGATGAAGCTCTCCGGGGAATGGGTCAAAGCGATGCCGTTGCACAGCGCCAGGAAGTACTCCGACTTTCCGGATCCGGAGGTCCCGACCACTACGGAATGGAATCCGTAGCCGCCGAAATCCTTTGCCCGCAGGATCACGTATTGCAGTTCCCCGCCGGGTTTGACCCCCACCGGGATCATCGCCCATCGGGAGTCGCCGCGACCGCGGCTGTCCGCCCACAGCCGGTCGACGTCGAGATGTCGGGGATCGCTGATCCCCAGCGAGCGCAACAGTTCCGCGCCTTGACTGTCGGTTTCGGAGAGTTCGCCGGCCTTCATCGGCGACCAGCGTGCCAACGCCCGCGCGTAGCGATCGGCCGTGCTCTCGGCGAGCATGTCGGCGACCGCATAGAAGGCATCGCGGTGGCGGAGCCGCCCTTCGCGCAGTTCGAAGCGTTCGGCGGCAGTGGCGAAGCCAACTCCCTGACCGGCACGGCTTGCCAACCGCAGCACTGTGATGCCGGCCATGCCCTTCTGGCCTGTCACGGCCTCCCACTGCTCGGGTGTGCCGACGTTGTCGTCGATGATGATCCAGTGCGGCCCGAGAGCCGTGTTACCACTCGACTCCACCGGTGAGAGTGTGGTGGTGGGGCTCGATCCGGCCGGGGGCGCCCATGGTCCCCGGCCTTTGCGGTGCAGTTCGCCGTCGAGAGCCTCTTCGAGTTCACCCGGCGAGGTGAACACCAGGCGGCGCAGACCGCAGGCGTCGAACATCTCGTCGTGGTGGTTGTGCGGTAGCCACACCAGCCATGACCACTTCTCGGGGTGGCGGGTGACCACGATCAGCTTGAGATCGCCGGGACTGTGGTAGACCGCGAGTGAACACAGCACCGACCTCGCGAGCGCGTGCAGTTCGTCGACGCTGTCGCCGACGAAGCTGAAGCCTGGCCGCGACCGCATGCTCAGCACCTTGCCGATGTCGCGGATCTTGCTCTGCTCCAGGATGAAGTCGCGCAGTGCGCGGCCGGTCACCGGCTCGAGTTCCTCGCCCACCGGGATGTCCGGCCACTGCAGGGACACCGACGATTCCGTTGCAGATTGCACACCGATACCCAGCCGGACATCGAGGAAGTCCGGATCGCCGCAGCGCCGCTCCCACATCCGGGGACCGCCGATGATCGTGTCGAGGTCGTGCGGGTCGCCGTGGACGAACAGCTGGCTTCTGCGCTGCTGCTGTGCCGCCCGCTGCACCTCGTCGCGGTCCTCGTCGAGCTGCCTCAGGTAGGTGCGCCGCTGCTTCTCCTGCTCTCCCCAGCTGATACGCCGGCCGCGGCCGAACCTGCCGCTGAACATCAGCGCGCCGAACCCGACAAGCCCGATCACGGGGAACAAGCCGGATTGCAGGGAGCGGACGCCGGAGGTGTACATGACCACCAGGGTTCCGATGATGCCCACCAGCAGGGCGGGTGCCGCGATCATCACCAGGATGTTGCGCGGCTCGCGCTCGGGGAGGGCCAGTGGCGGATCGACCATGACCCGCACCGGTGCCACCGTCGGCGCCGGGGTTCGGGTACCGCGGACGAAGCCTCTCTTGGACATGGCTAGCCTTCTGCGTTCGGTTGCGACGGGGAGAGTTGCGCGGCGGCCCCGGCCGGGCTGAGCGTGTCGCGGGCCAGCAGTGCGTTGGACTTACTGATGACCGGTCCGGCTGCGAAGGTTCGGATGATCGGCCACGGCGCCTGCACCGCTCGCTGCGGGTCGATTCCCAACGCCTGCAGCGTGTTCTGTTCCCATTCAATGCCGTAGCGGACCCCCTGGGGCGACACCCAGTAGAGGCTCTCCCTGGTGTCGGCGTCGGGTGCGCCGCCGGTCGTCGCGACGAAGTTCGCCGCACCGGGAACCATGAGGGTCTGCTGAGCTTCCACCGAGTCGGGATCACGGTCGTCGCGGACGAGCGTGACAACGCGGGAGTCCAGTTCCGCCCGCGTCGGCAGCCCCCGGCCGTTGATCATCGTGACCGTTGCCTGCGGATCCGTGGACAGCTTCGTCCAACTCACGCAGTTCACCGGATTGGCGTCGGAATCGATGAACTGGAGCGTGCCGGTCGGGTAGAAGCCGACGTCGAGAACGTCGACCTCGGGGATGTCGACGAGCTTGTCCGGCGAGATCAGTTCCGGTGCGGTGGCGCCCTGACTGTTGGCGGTTCGCAGCAGATCGGCGACGAATTCCGTGACCCGCTGGACCCCGTTGGGCAGCAGGACGTAGAAGCCGCTCACACGACCGCCGGCGTCCCTGGTCTCGAGCACCCGTCCCACCACCGATCCGGGCAACACGAGAGATGGCGTGCCGGCTTCCGGAATGGGTGGCACGACAAGCGGTTCGGTGGCCGGTATCGCATCGAACAGCGCGGTGGACAACTCGACCGGTCGGGTGGCGCCGGGATCGAGACCGAGATTGAACGTGACGGAACGATCCGCAGGATCGATGCGGCTGCGTTGCCCGTTCCAAATGAGGTAGGTCGCGTCGCGATGGGTGGCCAGCAACGCCTGCGAAGGGGACATCGGTTCGGCGCGGCCGCCGGACAGCTCGCCGGCGATCGCGGTGACCGTCGGCGCCTCGCCGGTTCCCCGGCTCGCAGAGGTATCGCAGATCGCCCACGCCGAGACCGGGTTGCCCGAGACCGCCAGGTCGTCCGGAATGCCGGCGATACCGATCATCGGGCCGGTCGGGAACTTCGCGATTTCGGCGGGCTTGACCCAGGCCGGTGTCGTCGCGGTACCGGTCGCCAGCCGCGCAGACGTCAGGTTCGGCGCCGGGAGGAGCCGCCCGTCGATCTTCGCGTACAGCGCACCGGTGTCGCGGTTGCCGACGATGGCGGACTGCCCGACCAGGCCGGCGGGCTTCATGACATTGAGTAACGCCATCCAACCGCAGCCCAGGAGTACGAAGACCAGCGAGAGCGCCAGCGCGGCTTGCTGCTTGCGGTCGTCGTGCTTCATCCGGACCGAGAACCGGGTGATCGCCGCCCGGAGCCGGCGGTTGTAGAACACGTGGCCCGAGTTCTGGTCCCTGTTCGAGAGATTCAGCGGCATGGGCGGCGTCCTCCGGTGGCTGGGCCCCCTGTCCGGGGTGCGGGATTGCAGCAGGTGGTCATTCCAGCTCACCGCCGTAGCGGGCCCGGTAGTCCTCTTCCACCTCGGCTCGCAGCGCGCCGAAGGCGATATTGAGCCGCTCGGCCAGCTCACCATGGCTGTAATCCGTGGTGACGCCGGGCTGCAGAACGAGATCGACGAGTTTGCCGTCGGAGTTGGCCACCGCACGGATATCGCCCAAGTCGACGCTGTATGTGACGGTTTCAGCCTGGGCGACGAGGGCCTCCCAGCGGTCGGCGGCCTCGGCCAGGTCGCGCAGAACGGAATCGACGAGGTCTCTGTCGCTAAGCCAGGCTCCCCCGGTGGGCCCCTCCATGGACACAGTATGTCGAGTGTGCTGAACTGCGTCAATTCGCTAGGAGCGAGCGCTGTGGACAGGCCGCCGGGCCGTCCCAGCAATCTCGCCGGAGCTGTTCGCCGCACCTCGGACTCGGCAGCCGCGGCTCGCCGCCGGACACGGGCGCTTGATGCGACGCCTGCAACCGACCGAGCGGGGAGCGGCCGGAATCCGACAGCGCGACATTTGCCAGGACTCGCACCATCGGCTGGCGCAGCCGGCTGGCACTAGGCTCGCGCAGATGCGCTTCGCGTTCAAGACCTCCCCGCAGAACACCACCTGGGCCGACATGCTCGCGGTGTGGCGGGCGGCCGACGACATCGAGGTATTCGAGTCGGGCTGGACCTTCGACCACTTCTACCCGATTTTCTCCGACCCGGCGGGTCCGTGCCTGGAGGGCTGGACCACGCTGACCGCGCTCGCGCAGGCCACCACGCGGCTGCGACTGGGCACCCTGGTGACCGGCATCCACTACCGTCACCCGGCCGTGCTGGCCAATATGGCTGCGGCGCTGGACATCATCTCCGGCGGCCGGCTGGAACTGGGGATCGGCGCCGGATGGAACGAGGAGGAGTCCGGGGCCTACGGCATCGAATTGGGCACGCTCACAGAGCGATTCGACCGCTTCGAGGAAGCCTGTCAGATCCTGATCGGTCTGCTCAGCCAGGACTTCACCGACTTCGACGGCCGGTTCTATCAACTCACCGCGGCGCGCAACGAGCCGAAGGGCCCGCAGCGGCCGCACCCACCGATCTGCATCGGCGGCAACGGCGAGAAGCGGACGCTCCGCATCACCGCCAAGTACGCCGATCACTGGAACTTCGTCGGCGGTACCCCGCAGGAATTCGCGCGCAAACGCGACGTTCTCAAGGCCCATTGCGCCGACGTCGGCCGCAACCCGAAGGACATCATGCTCTCGGCGCACATCCGACTGCACCCGGAACGCGGCGCTCGCGGAGTGATCGAGGACGCGATCGCACTCGGGGCCGAGGGCCTGGACCTGGCGATCGTGTATCTGCCGCTGCCCTATGACCCGGGGGTGCTCGAACCGCTCGGCGAGACGATCCGCGACTCAGGCCTCTGGCGTCCCGCCTGATTCAGGAGAACAGCCCGTACCGCATCAGTTCGTCGGCGGTGACCAGCCGTTCGTGCTTGGCCGGGAACTCCCGGCTCTTGACGGGGTGTCGCATCAATGACCAGGCCGCGCGCGCGGCGCGGGTCAGCGCCAGCGGGTTGGGGATCGGGGTGAGGTACACGGGGTCTCTCTCCTGTGTGGTCGACTTCATCGGCAACCGGGGGACACCTCAACCTCAGCACCCCACTCCAGCAATTAGAGCTCGGTCACACCCAAGGAGCCCGAAGGCGCGCCGAAGCCCAGCTCACGTGTTACTGATGTTGCCAATGTGACTAACGTTGCGGCGCTGCCGACGGCGCGATCGGCGCTGGCAAAGCTGTGTGGCCCATCAGGTAGCGATCCACCCCGGCCGCCGCGGCGCGGCCCTCGGCGATCGCCCACACGATCAGGGACTGCCCTCGGCCCATATCGCCGGCGACGAACACACCGGGCACCGACGTCTCGAAGTCGCCGTTGCGGGCGACGTTCCCGCGATCGGTCAGATCCACGCCGAGCTCGCTCAGCAGGCCGGGCTTCTCCGGGCCGACGAAGCCCATCGCCAGCAGCACCAGGTCGGCGGCCAGTTCGAAATCGGATCCTTCGACCTTCTCGAACTTGCCGGCGCGCATCTCGACTTCGTGCGCGCGCAGGCCGGTGACCTTCTCATTGCTGCCGACGAACTTCTCGGTGTTGACCGAGAACACCCGCTCGCCACCCTCCTCGTGCGCCGAGGAGACCCGGAACATCAACGGGTAGGTCGGCCAGGGTGTGGAGTCCGCGCGCTCCTCCGGCGGCCGCGGCATGATCTCGAACTGGTGGACGCTGCGCGCGCCCTGCCGCAGCGAGGTGCCCAGGCAGTCCGCACCGGTGTCACCGCCGCCGATGATGATGACCCGCTTGTCCTTGGCGGTGATGGGCGGCTGTCCGTCGGCGTCGAGGACCGGATCGCCCTGTTGCGCCTTGTTGGCCCACGGCAGGTACTCCATCGCCTGATGGACGCCGTCGAGGTCGCGGCCGGGGATCGGCAGGTCGCGCCAGTCGGTGGCACCGCCGGCCAGCACGACGGCGTCGAAATCCTCGCGGAGTTGCTCGACGGTGATGTCGACGCCGACGTCGACCCCGGCCCGGAATTTGGTGCCCTCGGCCTCCATCTGCTCCAGACGGCGGTCGATGTGGCGCTTCTCCATCTTGAACTCGGGGATGCCGTAGCGCAGCAGCCCGCCGATGCGGTCGGCCCGCTCGAAGACGGTGACGTCATGTCCGGCGCGGGTGAGCTGTTGGGCGGCTGCCAGCCCGGCCGGGCCGGAGCCGACGACCGCCACCGACTTGCCGGTCACCAGGTGCGGCCGGTTGGGATGTACCCAGCCCTCATCCCAGGCGTTGTCGATGATCTCGACCTCGACCTGCTTGATGGTCACCGGATCGGCGTTGATGCCCAGCACACAGGACGCCTCACAGGGCGCAGGGCACAGCCGACCGGTGAACTCCGGGAAGTTGTTGGTGGCGTGCAGCCGTTCGATGGCATCCTGCCAGCGGTCCCGGTAGACCAGGTCGTTCCACTCCGGGATCAGGTTGCCCAGCGGGCAGCCGTTGTGGCAGAACGGGATTCCGCAGTCCATGCAGCGCGAAGCCTGGTCCTGCAACGCCTCGTGGTCGAAGTCCTCGTAGACCTCGTTCCAGTCGCGCAGTCGCAGCGGCACCGGCCGCCGCTTCGGGGTCTCCCGGCGGGTGTGCTTGAGAAATCCGCTCGGATCAGCCACGGGACGCCGCCATGATCGCCTCGTCCACGTCCGCGCCGACCCGCTCCGCTTCGGCGATGGCTTTCAGGACGTTCTTGTAGTCGCGCGGCATCACCTTCACGAAATCCCCTACCTGTCGCGGCCAATCGGCCAGAACACGTTCGGCCACAGCCGAATCCGTCGCGTCGCGGTGTGCTGTCAGCAAGTCGCCCAGCCACTCGACGTCGGTGTCGTCGAGCTCCTCGATCTCCACCATCTCGGTGTTGAGGTTCTGCGGCAACCGACCTTGCGGGTCGTACACGTAGGCGATGCCGCCGGACATGCCCGCCGCGAAGTTGCGGCCGGTCGGTCCCAGGATCACCACCCGGCCACCGGTCATGTACTCGCAGCCGTGGTCGCCCACGCCCTCGACCACCGCATGGGCACCGGAGTTGCGAACGGCGAACCGCTCGCCCACCGTGCCACGGATGAACGCCTCGCCGCTGGTGGCGCCGAACAGGATGACGTTGCCGCCGATGATGTTGTCCTCGGCCACATAGCCGTCGGGCGCATTGTCGGAGGGCCGCAGCACAATCCGTCCACCCGACAGGCCCTTGCCGACGTAGTCGTTGGCGTCGCCGTACACCCGCAGGGTGATGCCGCGTGGCACGAAGGCGCCGAAGCTGTTGCCGGCCGAACCGTCGAAGGCGATGTCGATCGTGCCGTCCGGCAGGCCGTCTCCGCCGTAGGCCTTGGTCACCTCATGACCGAGCATGGTGCCCACCGTGCGGTTGGTGTTGGAGATCTTCATCGAGAACCGCACCGGGGTCTTGGAATCCAGCGCCTCCCGGCACTGAGCGATGAGCTGCTGATCCAGCGCCTTGTCCAGGCCGTGATCCTGACGCGAACTGCAGTACAGGTCCTGGTTCATGAACGCCGAGTCGGCTTCGTGCAGAACCGGACTCAGATCCAGCTTGTGGGCCTTCCAGTGGGCTGCGGCCCGGCTGGTGTCCAGGGCGTCGACGCGGCCGACCATCTCGTTGACGGTGCGGAAACCCAGCTGCGCCATCAACTCGCGCACCTCTTCGGCGATGAACATGAAGAAGTTCTCGACGAATTCCGGCTTTCCGGTGAACCGTTCGCGCAGGACGGGATTCTGGGTGGCTACGCCGACCGGGCAGGTGTCGAGGTGGCAGACGCGCATCATGATGCAGCCCGAGACCACCAGCGGGGCGGTGGCGAAGCCGAACTCCTCAGCGCCGAGCAGGGCGGCGACCACCACGTCGCGGCCGGTCTTGAGCTGGCCGTCGACCTGCACCACGATCCGATCACGCAGACCGTTGAGCAGCAGGGTCTGCTGGGTCTCGGCCAGGCCGAGTTCCCACGGTGCGCCCGCGTGCTTGAGCGAGGTCAACGGCGAGGCGCCGGTGCCGCCGTCGTGCCCGGAGATCAGGACCACGTCGGCGTGCGCTTTGGAGACGCCGGCGGCGACGGTGCCGACACCGTTCTCGCTCACCAACTTCACGTGGATGCGGGCTGTCGGGTTGGCGTTCTTGAGGTCGTAGATCAGCTGCGCCAGGTCCTCGATCGAGTAGATGTCGTGGTGCGGCGGCGGAGAGATCAGGCCGACGCCCGGAGTGGAGTGGCGGACCTCGGCCACCCACGGATAGACCTTGTGACCCGGAAGCTGGCCGCCCTCACCGGGTTTGGCGCCCTGGGCCATCTTGATCTGGATGTCGGTGCAGTTGGTCAGGTAGTGACTGGTGACGCCGAACCGTCCCGATGCCACCTGCTTGATGGCACTGCGCCGCCAGTCGCCGTTTGCCTCGGGCTCGAACCGGCTGACCGCTTCGCCGCCTTCGCCGGAATTCGAGCGTGCGCCGAGGCGATTCATCGCGATGGCCAGGGTCTCGTGCGCCTCGGCGGAGATGGAGCCGAAGCTCATCGCGCCGGTGGAGAACCGCTTGACGATCTCGGCGGCCGATTCGACCTCGTCGATCGGAACCGGCGGCCGCGCACCCTCTTTGAACTTCAGCAGGCCGCGCAACGACGCGATCCGCTCGTTCTGGTCGTCGATCAGGCCGGTGTACTCCTTGAAGATCGAGTACTGCCCGGTGCGGGTGGAGTGCTGCAGCTTGAACACCGTGTCGGGGTTGAACAGGTGGTACTCGCCCTCGCGCCGCCACTGGTACTCACCGCCGACCTCGAGTTCGCGGTGGGCACGCTCATCGGGGCGGTCCAGATAGGCCAGTTGGTGGCGGGCGGCAACGTCGGCGGCGATGTCGTCGAGGTCGACACCGCCCACTGGGCAGTGCAGTCCGGTGAAGTACTCGTCGAGCACACCCTGGGAGATGCCGATGGCCTGGAACAGTTGCGCGCCGGTGTAGGAGGCGACCGTGGAGATGCCCATCTTCGACATCACCTTCAGCACACCCTTGCCGGCGGCCTTGATGTAGTTCTGCAGCGCCTTCTCACGGTCGATCTGGCCGAGCGCGCCCCCGGCGGCGGAGCCGCCCAGTACACCGCGGTCGATCATGTCGCTGATGGATTCGAAGGCCATGTAGGGGTTGACCGCGCCGGCGCCGAATCCGATCAGCATCGCCATGTGGTGCACCTCGCGCGCATCACCGGACTCGACAACCAGCCCGACCTGGGTGCGGGTGCGTTCCCGGACCAGGTGGTGGTGCACGGCCGACACCGTCAGCAGCGACGGGATGGGCGCCATGGTGGCGTTGGACTCGCGGTCGCTCAGGATCAGGATCCGGGCGCCGCCGGCGATCGCCTTGGACGCCTCGGCCCGGATGTCATCGAGCGCGCGGCGCAGACCGGCGCCGCCCTTGGCCACCGGGTAGAGGCAGCTGATGACCGCGGCGCGCATCCCGTGCCGGTGGCCGTGGACCTCGCCGTCGGGGTCGAGATTGACCAGTTTGGCCAGCTCGTGGTTACGCAGGATCGGCTGCGGCAACAGGATCTGGTGACACGACTCGCGCGTCGGGTGCAGCAGATCGCTCTCCGGCCCGAGGGTGGCCGACAGGCTGGTGACCACTTCCTCGCGGATGCCGTCCAGCGGCGGGTTGGTCACCTGGGCGAACAACTGCTGGAAGTAGTCGAAGAGCATCCGCGGACGGGCCGAGAGCACCGCGATGGGAGTGTCGCTGCCCATCGAGCCCAGCGCCTCCTGACCGGTCCGGGCCATCGGCGCCACCAGCAGGTTGAGCTCCTCGTAGGTGTAGCCGAAGGCCTGCTGGCGCGCCACCACCCGGTGGTGCGGCATGCGGATGTAGGGGCCCTGCGGCAGGTCGTCGAGGTGGAACTGCTCGGACTCCAGCCACTCGGCGTAGGGATGCGCGGCGGCGAGTTCGGTCTTGATCTCCTCGTCGGAGATGATCCGGCCCTGATCGGTGTCCACCAGGAACATCCGGCCCGGCTGCAGGCGCATCCGCTTGACCACCCGGGCGGGGTCGAGGTCGAGGACGCCGGCTTCGGACGCCATGACCACCAGACCGTCGTCGGTGACCCAGATGCGCGACGGGCGAAGGCCGTTGCGATCGAGGACCGCACCCACCACGGTGCCGTCGGAGAAGACCACCGAGGCCGGGCCGTCCCACGGCTCCATCAGCGCGGCGTGGTAGGCGTAAAACGCCCGGCGCGCGGGATCCATGTTCTCGTTGCGCTCCCAGGCTTCCGGGATCATCATCAGCACCGCGTGCGGCAGGCTGTAGCCGCCGAGGTGCAGCAGTTCAAGCACCTCGTCGAAGCGGGCGCTGTCGGAGGCTCCGGGGGTGCAGACCGGGAAGACCTTCTCCACATCGGTCCCGAAGATGTCGGTCTTGATCAGCGCCTCACGGGCACGCATCCAGTTCTCGTTGCCGGTGACGGTGTTGATCTCGCCGTTGTGGGCGATGCGCCGGAACGGGTGGGCCAGCGGCCAGGACGGGAAGGTGTTGGTGGAGAACCGGGAGTGCACCACGCCCAGCGCGCTCTCCATCCGCTCGTCCTGCAGGTCCAGGTAGAAGGCCTTCAGCTGCGGGGTGGTCAGCATGCCC
The DNA here is from genome assembly GCA_903884065.1 of uncultured Actinomycetes bacterium. Classification (GTDB taxonomy): domain Bacteria; phylum Actinomycetota; class Actinomycetes; order Mycobacteriales; family Mycobacteriaceae; genus Mycobacterium. The sequence continues at coordinate 96,574 of CAISDL010000128.1, forward strand.
TTGTAGATCAGGGTTCTGCCGGAAAGACTTGGGAAATAGACGGTTTCGCGGCCCGGACCATCCTGGCCTGGGCCCTTGGTGCCCAGTTCGTGCTCGGCGCGCTTGCGCACCACATAGGCCTTGCGCTCCAACTCCACACCGGAGGCGCCGCCGACGAACAGTTGCCGGAAGGTCGGCATCGCGTCGCGGGCCAGGGCACCCAGCGACGAGTCGTCGGTGGGAACGTCGCGCCAGCCCAGCACGGTCAGACCTTCGGCTTCGACGATCTTCTCCAGGGCTTCGCAGGCCAGCACCGCGTCGCGGGCGGACTGCGGCAGGAAGGCGATACCGGTGGCGTACGAGCCCTCGTCGGGCAGTTCGAACTCCACGACGGCACGCAGGAACCGGTCGGGAACCTGGATCATGATGCCCGCGCCGTCGCCGCTGTTCTGCTCTGCGCCGGCCGCACCGCGGTGCTCGAGATTCACCAGGGCGGTGATGGCCTTGTCGACGATGTCGCGGCTGCGTCGGCCGTGGATGTCGACGACCATGGCCACGCCGCACGCGTCGTGCTCGTAGACGGGGTTGTAGAGCCCGACACTACTGGGCATATAGATGCACCTCACCCTCACTCGCACGGCGATTCACGACGGCGCGCCGTGGCCCGTCGGGGTTCCTCCGTGCGTCGGTGAACGGCGGCCCTTCAGTGGTGTCAACAGATGACAAAACGATATGCAAGCAGCGCCGAAGATGCCAACTTAGGTCGACCTAACCCAGCAGCCGGGCCGTGGCGGGTAACAGTCCGGACTAAATCCGGCAAAATCCCACGCACAGCACGTATCCGAGGTGGGACCCTGTTTCGCAATCGTCGACACGGGCGTCGACCTGATCGCTTAAGGAGTCGGAATCTATGACAACCCCCACGATGACGCACCGCCTCACCGCGGAGTTCATCGGCACGTTCTGGCTGGTCTTCGGCGGGTGCGGTGCCGCGGTCTTCGCGGCGAACCCGGCCGGTGACAACTCCGTGGGCATCGGCTACCTCGGGGTGGCCCTGGCCTTCGGCCTGACCGTGCTGACCGGCGTGTATGCCTTCGGCACCATCTCCGGCGGGCATTTCAACCCGGCGGTGACCCTCGGTGCGGCGATCGCCAAGCGGGTGGAATGGGCCGCGGTGCCCGGCTACTGGCTGGTGCAGATTCTCGGTGGTCTGGCCGGCGGCCTGGCGATCCTGACCATCGCCAAGGGCCGCGCGAAGTTCAACGCCAGTGGCCACATGGCTGCCAACGGCTACGGAATCAACTCGCCGCACGGGTACTCGCTGACAGCGGTGGTCATCGCCGAGGTGCTGCTCACCTTCATCTTCCTGATGGTGATTCTGGGCTCCACCGATGATCGGGCGCCCAAGGGCTTCGCCGGGCTGTCGATCGGCCTGTCCCTGACCCTGATCCACCTGATCTCGATCCCGATCTCGAACACCTCGGTCAACCCGGCCCGCTCCACCGGTGTCGCGTTCTTCAACGGCGCCGGTGCTCCCGGCCAACTGTGGGTGTTCTGGCTCGCACCTCTGGTAGGCGCAGCCCTGGCCGGTGTGCTCTATCCGATCCTGTTTCCGCGGCGCGAGGAACTGGCCACCCGGCCGGTGCGCGATGCGGCGCTGGAAGCGGCCCAGTTCATCGAGGACAAGTAACCCCAGGCGAGCAGCGCCGGCGGCGTCCCTCTCGGTCGACGATCTTTCGTGGACTGGGGCGCCGCCGGCGTTTTCGTCGCCTCACAGGCCGCTGATGCGCTGCCGCGGGAGCCGTGGGCCGCGCCTCGGCAACTGGGCCAGCCGGCTGACCTCCAACAACCGCACCGCCCGGTAGCGATGCGGGCGCATGGGTTCCAGCAGCGCCTCCATGGCCGGGTCATCGATCGGATGGCCCAGCAGCGTCCAGCCGATCATGGCCGCCAGGTGGTAATCGCCGACCGATAGTGCGTCGGTGTCACCGAGGGCCCGCTGGGCTGTTTCCGCGGCTGTCCAGACGCCGACGCCGGGCATGGACATCAGGGCGTCGCGATCGGTCTGCCGTTCCAGTGCATCGGCGCGCTGGGCACAGCCGACGATGGTGCGGGCGCGGCCGGCATCGACGTTGGCGCGGTGGAACTCCCAGGACGGGATGGCCCGCCAGACTGCCGGCGGCGGGGGTACCCGCATCCCCACCGGGGCAGGGCCGGGGGCGGCTGCGCCGTACCTGGCGACCAGCAGCCGCCAGGACCTGAACGCCTCGACTCCCTGCACCCGCTGCTCGAGGATGGCCGGAATCAGCGCTTCGAGCACCCGCCCGGTGCGGCCGATCCGCAGATGCGGAACCCGGCGCCGCGCCAACGCCACCGTCGGGTGAGTCGGGTTGAAGTCATCGGCGTCGTCGTCGGCGCCCAGCAGCGCGGGCAGGTTGCCCACGAACTCCTCGGCACCCTCGCCCCAGGCGTGACAGTGAACCGTGTCGGCAGCGGTGCGGCTGATCCGGGCGGTGACCGGACCGCTGCGCTGCAGACTGGTCCGCCAGATGCAGCCGTCGACGATCTGGAAACACGGGTCACCGGGGCCGCGCCGCTGCGGGGCCAGGGTGTGGCCCGGACTCACCGGACCCGGGAAGGTGAGGGTGCGCTCGGCGGGCACGGCCGTGAATTCCTAAGGGCGCCCGGTGATCCGATCGGCAAGCGCTGCGATCGGGGAGGTGCGCGACCGTTGACCGGCCTCGTGGCGATCAGCCAGCTTGTAGGCGGTGTAGAGGCCGCGCACACCGATCCAGCGCAGCGGCTCGGGTTCCCAGTCGCGCGACCGGTGATCCACCCACGGCAGTGCGGTGAGATCGGTGGACCGTTTGAGCACGAGGTCGGCAAGAGTGCGTCCGGCGAGGTTGGTGGCGGTAACGCCGTGGCCCACGTAGCCGCCGGCCTCGCCCAGTCCGCTCACCGGATCGAATCGGACTCCGGCCGACCAGTCCCGCGGAACCGCCAGAACGCCGCACCAGCCATGCGCGATCGGTATGCCGCGGGTCTGCGGCAGGACGGTGTTCAGCACGCCGGTCAGGTAGTCGATGGTGGCCCGCCCGACGGCGCCGTCGCGGTCGATGCGGGAGGCGTAGCGGTAGGGGATCGCGCGGCCGCCGAGTGCGATGCGGCCGTCGGCGGTGCGCTGCGCGTAGAAGAAGCCGTGTGCCAGATCGCCCACGGTTTCACAGCCCTCCCACCCGATGCTGTCCCACACCTGCTGGGGCAGCGGATCGGTGGCGATCATGGCGCTGTTCATCGGCAACCACCTGCGCCGCAGCCCGCGCATGCGGGCGGTGAAGCCCTCGGTGGCGCGCAGGATGACCGGTGCGCGCAGCACACCGCGCGGCGTCTCCGCCCGGCCCGGCGCGATCTCGGTGACGGGCGTCTGTTCGTAGACCTTGACCCCCAGACGCTCGACGACGTCGGCGAGTCCGCGGGCCAGCTTGGCCGGTTGAATCCGCGCGCAGTGCGGGTTGAACGATCCCAGCGTCAGACTGTCCACCTTCACCCGCGCGGATGCTGCTGCGGCGCTGAGGATCTCGACGTCTTCCACACCCCAGCGGCGATCCTCCTCGACCTCCGCGCGCAGGCGAACGGCCTGGGCGGGAGTCCGGGCGACCTCGAGGTTTCCGCCCTTGACGATGTCGGCGTCAATGCCCTCTCGGGCGGCGACGTCGATCACCTCGTCGACCGACTCGTTGAGCATCCGCTGCCAGGCGATCACGCTGTCTCGGCCGTGCGCCTCGGCCAGCAGGCCGCGGTGACCAGGCGGCAAGCCGGACAGCCAGCCACCGTTGCGTCCGGAGGCGCCGAACCCGGCGAAGCGGGCCTCGAGCACGGCGATGTTCAGGCTCGGGTCGAGTTGGCGGAGGTAGTAGGCCGTCCATAGCCCGGTGTATCCGGCGCCGACGATGCAGACGTCGGCTTCCCGGTCCCCGGGTAGGGCGGGACGGGGCTCGGGAATCCGGGAGAACCAATGCGATACCGCGCCGTTGACCGTGGCCATGGGAATGATCCTTGCAGAGCGACGGGTGTCGGTGTTCGCCGAGATCGCGTGTGGTGCAGGAACCGCGCAGAACTCAGGGACCGTCGTCGCGCAATTCGTCGGGAACGGTGACCGTCACCACGCTGCCACCACCAGGCCCCGCGCTGAAATCAACCGACCCGCCCACCGATTCGACGGCGACCACCAGCGACGCCAGTCCGATGTGGCCCTCGCTGACGCGGCGGGCGAGAATCTCCGGGTCGAAACCGATGCCGTCGTCGGCGACCTGCAGCACCGTCTCGCCGAACTCCCGGCGCAGCGTCACCTCGATTCGGGTCGCGCGGGAGTGCTTGTGCGCGTTGGTCAGAAGCTCGCGGGCCGCGCGGTGGATCAGCGCCTCGGCCTCGGGTCTGCCGACCTCATCGATGACGGTGGCGACCGGGGTTCCCCACCGCTGTTCATAGCGCGCTGCGAGATCGCGCACCGCGGCACTCAAGCCCACCTGGGCCAGCACCTGCGGGTGCAGGCTGCTCACCGTGTTCCGAAGGTCGCCGACGGTCTCGCGCAGCGCCGCATCGAGACGATCGAAGCCCTCTGGCGTGGGGTTGTCGCGCAGTTCATCCAGATCGAGTCGGGCGGCCAGCAGGTTCTGCAGCGGACCGTCGTGCAACTGCTCGGACAGCTCTCTGCTGTGGCGCTCGTCGGCCCGCATCGACTCCGAGATCAGCCGCCGCCGCACGTCCAGGAGTGCGAGTACCCGGGCCCGGCGGCGGGACAGGGTGTAGGACAACGCCGTGATCGCCGCGGTCAGCCACAACAGACAGCCGACCTGCACGTACACCAGGGCGGGGATGCTGTCGCCCATCTTCTGGTCGCGGGTGGCATAGACCGCCCAGGCCAGCAGGTAACCGAATGATGCGCTCAACCCCAGCAACCCGGTGATCGCGGGGCTGTCCAGGAACGCCACGGAGATCGGCAACAGGAAGAAGATCGGGTACAGCGAAATCGTGCCCGGGCCGGAGGCGATGCACAGGGCTGTCACGACGGCGACGTCGACGAACATCGAGGCGTACCTGAACCACCACCGCACCGGCGCGCGCAGCAGGTAGACCAGCCAAGCGATCGAGCCGACGGCATAGGCCACCAGGACCACGGTGAAGACATCCTGGAGCCAGTGCGCGACGTGGGTCTGGTAGATCAGCAGCGCGATCAAGACGATCAGCACCAGTCGCAGGATCGACCGGATCCGCAACGGCTCGCTGGTCAGGAAGTCAAGAACGCGGCCTGCCACTCGCACCACGGAAATCAGTCCAGCAGTCCCCGGCGCATCGCCTCGGCGACCGCGGCCGCCCGGTCGCCCACCCCGAGCTTTTCGTACAACCGCTGCACGTGGGTCTTGACCGTCGACGGCGCCAGGAACAACTGCTTGGCGATCGCCGGGATGCTCGCGCCGTTGGCGATCATGCCCAGCACCTCGCGCTCGCGCACACTCAGCGTCGGTCCGCTGGGCTCGGCGCGGCGACGGATCTCGGCGGCCAGTCCGGATGCGAGATCGGGCGCCACGACGTCGCGGCCCCGGGCGCATTCCAGCACGGCATTGACGATCTCCGAGCGCGACGACTCCTTGGGCAGATACCCCGCCGCACCCTGCTGGAGCGCGTGATACACGATCGCCGGGTCGTTGTTCGCCGACACCAGCAAAACCCTGGTCGGCAGTTCCTCGCGCAGGACCGCGGCGGCCACCTGGCCGCCGTCCATGCCCGGCATCTGGTGATCCAGCAGCGCGACCTGCGGGCGGTGTTCCTTGATCGCGGCCAGGGCCGTCGGGCCGTCGTCGGCCTCGGCGACCACGTCGACCAGGCCACTACTGGTCAGCGCGCGCACCAACCCGTCCCGGAACAGCGGATGGTCGTCAGCCACGACCGCCTGAACCTTCTGATTGTTGAAGGTTTCTCGCATGCCGATATCTTTCCACGGGGACGGCGCGATTCCGGTCTGAACCGACGCGATCCGACGCCAGCGTCGACACTGCGAGGAAAGCAGGGCAAACGATGAACCGCAACGACCACTGCCGGTGGACGCGTTGACCGCGGCGCTGGCAGTCACCCTCGTGTTGGTCTTCCTGATGGGCGTCGCCATTCAGCGCGGAAACACCTGCACGGTGGTGGCTTTCGACGACCTCGTACACCGGCGGTCATGGCACCGACTCGAGTCGATTGCCTTCATCTGGTTCCTGATCGCCGGCGGACTGATCCTGATGCACTGGATCACCGGGCACAATCCGGCCCCCGCGCTGGTTCCCGTCGCCTCCTGGTCGGTGGTCGGCGGCCTGTTACTGGGCCTCGGGGCGGTCGTCAACGGCGCCTGCACCACCGGGACCATCGCCCGCATCGGTTCGGGTGAGTACGCCTACGCGTGCACGGTCGGCGGGTTCTTCCTCGGCTGCATCCTGGCGCCGCACCTGTTCGGCCGGCTCGCCTCCAATCACCCGACGGTCGCGCCGGCAACCACCTCGCTGGACTACCCGGTTCTCGCGCTGGGGGGCATGGCTGTGGTGTTGGCACTGACGGCGCGGCGACTCGTCGTCGATCCGCACGAGAGCTTCCGGGACTTCCTGCGCAGCGCCTGGGACCCGCGCACCGCGATGCTGATCATCGCGGTGCTGTTCGTGGCGGCGGTGCAGATCGCCGGACCGTGGGCCTACACCGACATGCTCGGGGACCTCTCCCGGGGACACACCGAGGACATCCTCACCCGGGGCGCGCTGTTCATCGCCCTGCTGGCCGGTGCCATCGTGGCGGGTCGCTCGCTCAGGGGCACCAAGCTCATCGGGCCCCTGGCGCCGCGGGCCGTCCGCTGCACCGTCGGCGGCCTGATCATGGGTCTCGGGTTCTCGGTGGCACCCGGCGCCTTCGACGGCGACACCCTGCTCGGCCAACCGCTGCTGCTGGCCTACGCCTGGACGACCATGGCGGCCTCCTACGTGACGATCCTGCTCGGGGTGCTGTATCTACGGTCCAGTCTCGGCGCCCGCATCACGGCACTGCGCGGCTGAGAATCGCCCCTGTCCCCCGATCGGTGGACGCGCGATCACCCGGCGCATGGCCCGGACGGACGACATGTCAGTTCGCTGGATCGGGACAGGCTGGGAGCAGTCCCGGCAACGAGGCCGCGACACCGATGCGAAGGATCCGGCCATGACCACCAACGCCTACTTCACCTCCGCGGACGGCGCGGTCTTCGAACCCACCCCGGCGGCCGGCGGTCACTGGGGTGCGTCACTGATCAGCGGACCGGCGGTCGCCGGTATCGCCGCGTACGCCCTCGAGCGCGACTTCGGTCGGCAGGGCTTCACGCCCGCCCGGTTCGCCATCGACTTGATCAAGCCGGCCAAGCAGGCACCCACCGTCGTCGAAACCCGGGTCGTCCGCGAGGGCCGTCGGGTTCGCTACACCGAATGCGATGTGGTGCAGGGTGATTCGGTCGTGGCACGGGCCACCATGGTGCAGTACCTGCAGTCCGAGGCCCCTCCTGGGCAGGAGTGGACTCCCGGCGACGCGTTCCACCGACCGGCCGCCGCTGTCGGCACCACTCTGTTGGTCGGCAGCGACGACGCCGGTTGGGGCGTTCTGGGCGCTGAGCACCAGAACACCTCGCGCAAGCGTGCCTACTACCGCGGCCTCGACGTCATCGCCGGGGAACCGGTCAGCCCGTTCGTCCGCGCGGCGATCGTCGCGGAGGCCACCACCAACATGGTCCTCAACATGGGCACCGAGGGAATCGGCTACATCAACGGCGACCTGACCGTCACCCTGGCGCGGCTGCCGCGCAGCGAGTTCATCGGCGTTCAGGGTGACTCCCGCTTCGCCGCCGCCGGGGTGGCCACCGGAACTGCCACCCTGTTCGACGATCACGGTCCCATCGGCACCGCGATCGTCACGGCATTGGCCAACCCGGCCGCCCAGATCGACTTCGGAGCGGCCTCCCGCACCGCGGGCGCGGGCGCGGAGCTGTTCAGCCAGACCGCCGAGAAGGCGGCCTGACCATGGCCGTCTGGTTCATCACGGGAGCGTCGCGTGGTCTGGGCCGCCAGTGGGCCATCGCCGCCCTGGACCGCGGCGATCAGGTGGCCGCCGCCGCCCGCGACACCGCGGCCCTGGCCGACCTTCGCGACACCTACGGTGCGGCGATCCTGCCGATCCGGCTCGACGTCACCGACCGCGAGGAATGCTTCGCGGGGGTGCGCAGCGCGCACGACCGGTTCGGCCGGCTCGATGTCGTGGTGAACAACGCCGGATATGGGCAGTACGGATTCGTCGAAGAGCTCTCCGAGGCCGATGCGCGCGCACAGATGGACACCAATTTCTTCGGCGCACTGTGGGTCACCCAGGCGGCACTTCCGATCCTGCGGGCGCAGCGCAGCGGTCACCTCATCCAGGTGTCCTCGATCGGCGGCGTCACGGCCTTTCCCAACCTCGGGATCTATCACGCCTCCAAATGGGCGCTGGAAGGCCTCACCCAGTCGCTGGCCGGGGAGGTCCGGCAGTTCGGGATCAACGTCACACTGGTGGAGCCCGGTGGGTTCGCCACCGACTGGGTCGGCGCGGCCGCCGAGTCCCGGCCGATCGACGCCTACAACGGCGAACGCGCGAGGTTCGAGTCGGCCCGCCTCTCCCGGATGAGTGATCTCGCGCCGCCGGCGGCATCACGGTCGGCGATCCTCACGATCGTCGACGCCGCCGAGCCTCCACTGCGGGTCTTCCTGGGCGAGAACGTCTTTGCCCTTGCCAGGTCCGACTACGAGGCCCGACTGGCCGAGTGGGAACTGTGGCAGCCGGTGGCCGCCGAGGCGCATGGGCGGATCGGTGTCAGTACAGGTCCAGACGCCGGTCGGTGAGAACGCTCACGTGCCACCAGCGTCGCTGACCATGGAGCCCGAGGTCACCAGGCTCCTTCGTCGCCGCTTGATCGTCATGCTCCTAGATCGTCATGCTCCTGGCCCTGCCTCTGTCGCATTCCTCATCGCGGCTCCTTCGTCGCCGCTTGATCGTCATGCTCCTAGATCGTCATGCTCCTAGCCTGCCTCGATGTCCATCACCGGCGTCGGGCGCCGGAAGCCCCGGGTCACGGCGAGCAGCCATACCAATCCGATGCCCAGCCAGCAGAGTCCCACCACCAGCGTCAGCCCGGACAGGCTGGTCCACAACCAGACGGTGAGGATGAAACCGACCCCCGGCATGATCAGATGCCGCAGCAGCGACGAGCTGCTGCGCTCGCCGAGGTCGATGAAGTAGTGCTTGATCACCGACAGGTTCACCGCCGAGAAGGCAACCAGCGCACCGAAACTGATGATCGACGCCAGGGTGGTGAGGTCGATCACCAGCGCCAGCAGTGACACCAGACTGACCAGCACGATGGCGTACACCGGTGTGCTGAAGCGCGGAGAGACGTATCCGAAGAACTGCCGCGGCAGAATGCCGTCGCGACCCATCGCGAACAGGATGCGGGACACCGAGGCCTGCGAGGTGAGCGCGGACCCGATGCATCCGGCGACATAGGCCGCGGTGAAGAAGCTTTCGAGGAATTTCCCGCCGGCGGCGCGCATGACGTCCAGCGAACCGGAGTCCACGTCGGCGAAGGCGTTGGACGGAAACACCAACTGGGACAGGTAGGACAGCACGATGAACAACACACCGGCGCCCAGGGTCGCGATGATGATGGCACGTGGCACGTCGCGGGTCGGGCGCTTGGCCTCCTCGGAGAGCGTGGAAACCGCGTCGAAGCCGAGGAACGACAGGCACAGCACCGCCGCCCCGGCGAATACCACCCCGAGGCCTGGCGCGGTCTCGTCGCCGCGGAACGGCGCCGCGAGATCGACACTCCCCGTGCCGGTCAGCGTCACGATCGCCATGGCGAGGAAGGTGACGATGAAGACGGCCTGCACCGCGATGATGAGGACGTTGGCCCGCGCGACCGAGACGATGCCCACGATGTTGAGCACGGTGACGATGGCCACCGACACCACGATGAAGACCCAGGCCGGGATGGCCGGGAACGCCGCCTCCAGGTAGATGCCGATGACGAGGTAGTTGAGCATCGGGAGGAAGAGGTAGTCCAGCAACAGCGACCACCCGGTGAGGAACCCGATCGGCGCCCCGAAGGTCTTCTGCGCGTAGGTGTACGCCGAGCCGGCGACGGGGTAGGCCAGCACCATCCGGGCATAGGAGAACGCCGTGAACGCCATCGCGATGAGCGTGACGATGTAGGCGACGGGCAGACGGCCGCCGGTGGTCTCGGTGACGATGCCGTAGGTGGTGAACACCGTGAGCGGCACGATGTAGACCAGACCGAATAGCACCAGCGAGGGCAGGCCGAGGGCCCGCCGGAGGTGGCCTTCCTGTTCGGCCACTAACGGCCCGGGGACCGGCGAATTGGTGGGCGTCGTCAAGGGGTGCCTTTCATGTCGTCGCAAGGTAAGCCGGCCGACCTCGCAGGAATGTCCCGCGCACCGTGATCGCCGGAAGTTCGAGGGGTGCGACGGTGCGGGGATCCCGATCCATCCACACCAGGTCTGCGCTGGCCCCGGGAGCGATTCTCCCCCAGGTCGATTCGGCGAACGCCTGATGGGCCACGCCCGTGGTGTAGGCCGACAGCGCCGGCTCGATGGGCAGTATCTCCGACGGGGTCCAGCCACCCTCGGGCTCACCCTCGGCGGTACGCCGTGAGACTCCCACCGCGATGCCCTCCAGTGGCGCCCCCGAGGACACCGGCCAGTCCGAACCGTGCGCCAGTTTCGCGCCACTGGCGAGCAGCGAGGCCATCCGGTACTGCCGATCGGCGCGTTCGACGCCCAGTCGGGGGATGGTCAGCACCGTCATCAACGCGTCCATCTGCGCCCACAGTGGCTGCATGTTCGGGATCACCCCTAGTTCGGCGAACCGGCCGATGTCAGCGTCGTCGATCAGTTGAGCGTGGGCGATCACCGGCCGGCGGTCGCGAATACCGTTGCGACGGATCACGAATTCGATCGCATCGAGAGCCTGGCGGACGGCGGCGTCGCCGATGGCGTGGATATGGATCTGCAGTCCCAGGTCGTCGACCCGCGCGGCGGCCTCCGCCAGCGCATCACCCTCCCAGTTGCGCTGACCGTGGGTGTGCAGCCCCGAGCAGTACGGCTCCAGCAGCGCACCGGTCTCGTTCTCCACCACGCCGTCGGCGAAGAACTTCACCGTGTTGGCGGTGAGCAACGGCGAGGCCACCTCGCCGACGCGGCGTCGCGACTCGGCGAACTGCTGGACCTGGCGCTCGAAGTGCCGAGGATCGGCGTAGAGCGCGAGGTTGAACCGCATCCGCAAGGCGTCCCGCCGCGCTGCTGCCACGTAGGTGTCGACGTCGCCGGGTTCGACCCAGGCGTCCTGCACCCAGGTGACGCCGCGTGCCAGCAGATAGTCGGCGGCGGTGTCCAGAGCGTTGACGCGAACCTCTTCGTCGGGGGCCGGCATCACGTTCATGACCAGATCGACCGCACCCCACTCGCGCAGCGTGCCGAGCACGGATCCGTCTGGGCGGTGCGGGATTTCACCGAGGACCGGATCCGGGGTGTCCGGCGTGATCCCGGCGCGGTCGAGGGCGGCGGTGTTGCACCAGACGGTGTGGTAATCCCAGGCGCGCAGCACCACCGGCCGGTCGGCGACCACAGAGTCGAGCCATCGGGCGTCGAAAAGTCCTGCGGGTGAAAGGCTTCCGTCATAGGAGGCGCCGACGATCCATTCCTGCTCGGGATGATCGTCGGCGTAGGTCTTGACAGCCGCCAGTATCTCGTCCACCGAATGGCACGGCCGGACAGCAGGACCGGCGGCCTCCAGGCCGCCGTAGAGGGGATGTGCGTGGCCGTCGCCGAAGGACGGCATCAGGAATCCGCCGTCGAGATCGATCCTTTCCGCATCGTCCGGGGCACTGCTGCGGGCCTGCTCGCCGACGGCGCGCACGACGCCGTCGGAGACCAGCAGTGCGTCGGCGTCGTGGCCGCCGGTCCAGATGGTGCCCCCGGAGAACAGTGTGGCGCTCACCGGAGAATTGTCACCCGGCCCGGGCGGGGACGCAGCGCAACGACCGCGTCAGGACGTGACGATGGTGGGGATGGTGCCGCGCGGCGCGTTGGACGCCAATCCGGAGAAGTAGGCGCCCGACCACATCCACAGGCCGCCCTGCAGCAGCAGCGCCGCGGATGCCAATTCGCGGTCACGGTCGGCGTAGGACTGCATGCTCGCCAGCGTGGCGCCCTTGCCGATCATCAGATAGGCCGAACTGAGGTCCACCAGGGAGGCGTAGGACGTCGGCGAGAAACCGCCCGCACCGATGATCTTCCAGACGAAACGTCCGGCGCCGGTGGTCAACTCCAGCACCGAGGACCACAGTTTCATCTCCGCCCAGCGCAGCGTCGGCGGGTGCGCCAAGTCGACCAGCGCGCCGTCGTATCGGTTGGCGATCTCCAACTTCACCAGCGAGGAGTTGCAATCCAGGAATCCCTTGCAGGTCAAGGTGTCCCGCATCGAGGGCACCCCCGCCGGCGGGTTGTCCAGCAGGTACTCCAGATAGCCCTTGTTGTACCCGTAGAGGCCGAGCAGGACCGGAACCGATGCGTGGGCGGTGAGGCTGGAGATCAACGGCACCTCGCTCGCCGTGCTCAGCCCGGCGACCAGCTGGCTGAACATCCGCAGGCCGATGGCCGAGACGACGCCGCCCGTCTGCGCGCCGGCCGGGACGAGTTGGCCCGGTTGCGGCGGTTCGGCACGCAGGTTGTCCCGCAACCAGATTCCGCCGAAGTAGCCCGATACCGCGAGGTTGCCCATCTCGACCCGCACCTGATCACGGGTGAGCGAGCGGGACGCCAGAATGTCCAGGCTCGACGTCGCCAGGTCGCCGAAGAAGAAGCGGGGTGAGTCGGCGGGATCGCCGCCGGCCGCCACGTATGCGGTGGCGGCGTCGGTGATGGCCGGCTGCGACACCGTGTACGCCCGGGTCTTGCTGACCGGCATCGGCGGCAGGTCGATCGACACCGTCGGCGCGGCCGGCGCCGGAGTGACCACCGTCGGCGCGGCCGGCGCCGGAGTGACCACCATCGGCGCGGCCGGCGCCGGAGTGACCACCGTCGGCGCGGCCGGCGCCGGAATGACCACCGTCGGCGCGGCCGGCGCGGCACGGCGGGACGTCACCGGCGCGGCCGCTGCGGCACGGCGGGACGT
>CAISDL010000129.1 GCA_903884065.1 uncultured Actinomycetes bacterium
GACGCTCACATCACCCGGGGTGGATGAGACGGCCTCGCGCATGCGGCACTCACGGATCAGCTCTTCGACCACGACCTGAAGGCGGGTGGCACGCTCGGCCTCGAAGCCCTTGCTCAGCGCGCAGGCCCGCATGGCAGCTCCCGCCGACTCCAGCGGTGCGGCATCGGTCAGCTTGATGTTCAATTCAGCCGACGCCGCGACTCCAGAGGTGGGGCTCATGCTCGGATCTCCATGCGCAGACTGTAGGCACGCATCGTGAATCCGGCTACTAGGCTCAGCCCCGAGGAGTGGGTGCCGTGACACAGTGGGTGCCGTGACACATCAGATGCTGACCGTGTTCGCCATACTGGGCTGCGCTGTCGGATTGTTCGCATGGGGCCGACCACCCACCGACGTCGTCGGTCTTCTCATCGTGGCAGCGCTGATGACGACCGGGGTGCTCAGCCCCGCCGAGGCGCTGGCCGGCTTCGGCTCCCCCGTTGTGATCCTGATCGCCGGAATCTTCGTGGTGAGCGCCGGCCTGGTCAATGCGGGCGTGACGCAGTTCCTCGGTCGGTTCATCGTGAGATTGGGTGGCAACAACGAAACACGTTTGATCGCCATGATCATGCTCCTCGCCGGCGGGGTCGGATCCGTCTTGAACTCCTCGGCCATCGTCGCCATGTTCATCCCCGTGGTGTTGTCGATCGCCGCGAAGACCGGCTTGAACAAGAAGCGACTCCTCATGCCCTTGGGCATCGCCGTGATGATCAGCGGAATGATGCCGCTCATCGCGTCGTCGCCCAACGTCATCGTCGAGAACGCCCTGCGGGATCGAGGGGTCGAGCCGCTACTCGGCTTTTTCAGTTTCACCCCGTTCGGCGTCGCCGCTCTCGCCCTGGCCCTTGCCTTCATCCTGCTGCTGGGCCGTAACATGTTGAGCCGCAAGCGGACCGCTGCCGATGAGGACGACTCACCGGGGGCGGCAGATCTCATCGCCGCGTACGGCCTGGCCGATCGTTGGCACCGCCTCGAGGTAACAGCCGGCTCACCACTGATCGGACAATCGGCGGCCGCCGCGCGTGATTCTCTTGGCCATCGCTATGACGTCGACCTCCTCGGGTTGGAACGCAAGGATCATCAGCGCAGCCACTTCTCGCCGGCGGATGCCGAATCGGTGATCGAGACTGACGATGTGCTGTTCACCCTGATCGATGACCGCCGAATCCCCGAGGTGACCACCGCCCTGGCATGTTCGGTCGCCGGTGCCATGGCCGAGGGGCAACGCCAGAAGATGTTGCAAGACATCGGCGTAGCGGAGGTCATGCCGGCTCCGGAATCGAAGTCGCTCGGCGTTCCGCTGGCAGGGCTGGACTTCCCGTCCGCGTTCAACCTGACCGTCCTCGGGATCCGACACCGGGGCCGATCAGTCACCAAGGATCTGCCTGCGCACCGACTGGACTTCGGCGACACCGTTCTGGTCGGCGGAAACTGGCACGATATCCACCGGCTCAGCGAAGACCGCCGAAACTTTCTGCTACTCAACCTGCCGGCCGAGTACGAGGACCGTCTCCAGGCACCCGGGCGGGCCCCTGTTGCGATCGGGATCCTCGCGGTCATGGTCGCGGCAATGGCCGCCCAGGTGCTGCCCAATGTCGCCATCGCGTTGATCGCCGCATTGGCAATGATCGGCACCCGCTGCGTTCCGGTGGAAGGCATCTACCGGGTCATCAGCTGGCGGACCCTGGTGGTCATCGCCGGAATGCTGCCGCTGGCGACCGCGCTGACCAAGACCGGCGCGACCACGATGATGGCCGATGCGCTGGTGCACACGCTCGGGCCCCTGGGTCCGGTCATGATGCTGACGACGGTGTTCGCCGTGACCGCGCTGCTGTGCCTGTTCATCTCAAACGTCGCGACGGCGGTGCTCATTGCGCCGGTGGCGATCCAGGCGGCGCAGACGCTCCATGTGTCGCCGCAGGCTTTCGGGATGACGGTGGCGATTGCCTGCTCTGCGGCATTCGTGACGCCTGTGTCCTCGCCCACGAACATGTTGATCATGGAACCGGGCGGTTACCGCTTCGGCGACTACGCCAGGGTCGGGCTGCCCATGCTGCTGCTGACGATGGTCTCAACGGTCATCCTGGCCACGTTGATATACCTGTGATCGGGTCCTTTAATGCGCCAGGATCCGCTCTTCGCTGCGGGCCTGACCCGTGGCCTGGAAGATGATTCGTCGGGAGATTTCCACGGCATGGTCGGCGAAGCGCTCGTAATAGCGGCCCAGCAGAGTCACATCCACCGCAGCGGCCGTTCCGTGCGGCCACTCTCGGTCCATCATCACGGTGAACAGGTGGCGGTGCAGGTGATCCATCGCATCGTCCGCTTCGCGGATGTACCGGGCCCTGCCCAGGTCGCAGGACACGATCACCAGGTGCGCATTCGCCGCCAAATCCACTGCAATGCGGCCCATTTCCGCGAAATATCCGGTGACATCGTCGGGGAGCGCCAACTGAGGATGGCGTAGCCGCGCGATCTCGGCGACGTGGAGTGCGAGCGCACCCATGCGCTCGATGTCCGCGACGATCTGGATGGAGCCGACCGTCGCCCGCAGGTCCCGCGCGATCGGGGCCTGCCGCGTCAACAGACCAAATCCCGTCTCTTCCACTGCGGCACTGGCCGACAGGATGTTCTGGTGGTCGCTGATGACCTGTTCCGCCAGGGCCAGATCAGCGTCAAGCAGAGCCAGGGTTGCCCGTTCCATCGCGATTCCGGCCAGTCGGCACATCGCGGCCAACTGATCGGTGAGGACGGCGAGTTGCGCGCCATAGGCGGACCGCATGGCCGAAGAGTATGTGTTGTGCAGAGCCACTACGGCGGACAGCGATTGAATTCGCGGTGAATGTCACGCCAACTCCTAGGTGACCCGCTTGGCCGCTCAATCCGAATGGGACATCGCGCGACCGACGATCAGCGGATCCGGCTGACCGACGGCCTCGTAATCTTTGTCTGCATACTCGAACTTGCTCAGCACGTGGCGCATCGCGTTGACGCGGGCACGCTTCTTGTCATTGCTCTTGATGACCGTCCACGGCGCGACCTCGGTG
Source organism: uncultured Actinomycetes bacterium (assembly GCA_903884065.1). Classification (GTDB taxonomy): domain Bacteria; phylum Actinomycetota; class Actinomycetes; order Mycobacteriales; family Mycobacteriaceae; genus Mycobacterium. Next base: position 3,087 of record CAISDL010000129.1, read on the forward strand.
TCGGTCCAGGTAAACATGTCCTCTTTGGCCGTGGTGTAGTCGTCCCACTTGTCCAGCGATGCCAGATCGGTTGGTGAAAGTTTCCACTGCCGGACCGGATCGACGTGGCGGATGGTGAAACGGGTCCGCTGCTCCGACGACGACACCGAGAACCACAGCTTGGTCAGGCTGATGCCGTCGTTGACGAGCATCTGCTCGAACATCGGCGCCTGCCTGACGAATTCAGCGTGCTGCTTGGGCGTGCAGTAGCCCATCACCCGTTCGACCCCGGCGCGGTTGTACCAGGACCGGTCGAACAGCACGATCTCTCCCGCCGACGGCAGATGGTTCACGTAACGCTGGAAGTACCACTGGGTGCTTTCCTTTTCGGTCGGCTTCTCCAGCGCCACCACTCGCGCTCCGCGGGGATTGAGGTGCTCCATGAACCGCTTGATGGTGCCGCCCTTGCCGGCGGCGTCGCGGCCCTCGAACACGATGACGTGGCGCAGGCCGTTGGCCTTGGACCAGTTCTGCAGCTTCAGCAGTTCGACTTGCAGGATGTGCTTCTGCTCCTCGTAATCGGGTCGCGACATCCGCTCGTCGTAGGGATAGTTCTCCCGCCAGGTGTCCACCGAGACGCCGGCGGGATCGAGCAGGATCGGATCGTCGTCCTCGTCGTCGACGACGGTGTAGCCATCCAGGTGTATCTGCACCGGCGCAAACTAGCCCGGCTCGGCAACCGTGGGGTTACCGGAAGGTGAACGGAGAAGGGCGGGTTCAGCGGGCCGCTTCGGCGACGATGTGGTTGAGCACATCGTCCAGCGTGTACCGCAGCGGGCTGATCTCGTAGGTGATCACGCCGGTGTAGCCGAGATCGCGCAGGATCGTCGGTAGTCCGGCGGTGACATCGTGTCCGTCGCCGGGCAACAGGTGCAGATCGGACTGTTCGTCGTTGTCGGAGAGGTGAATCGCACGCACTGAGTGCCCGAGGGTGTCGAAGACGTCCGACAGTGCGATCCCACTGGCGGCCGAATGGCCGGTGTCCAAGACTGCGCCGCAACCGATCTCGGCGATCAGGTTCTGCCACTCGGGAAGGTTCGAGGCCATGATGTGGGTGTAACCGAGCTTGTCGGGGATCAGGTTCTCCAGCATCAGTTCGATGCCGAGTTCGGCGGCCTCGGTGTGCAGTGTCGAGGCGACCTCGACAAGCCGCGGCAGCACCGAGTCCCGGTCGGCCGCGTCGGCGACGTACCCGCCGTGCAGCACCGCGTGGACTCCGCCGTGCGCGGCCAGATCATGCAGCCACTGCCGGTTACGTTCCAGCGCCCGCGCGGCGACCACAGCGTCGGCCGACACCGGGTTGAGGTCGTGAAATGGAAGGTGGATCCCCACCTGCAGACCGTGCTTGGCCCCCATCTCGACTTCCCACAGCGCCTCGGGATGCTCGGTCCAGATCTCCACGCCGTCAACGGCGCCGCAGTCCCGCACGGCGGCGAAGTCAGCCTCGGACTTGCGCGCGCCGGCGCACCACATGCTCAGCCAGATCGAACCCGGGAAGCTCATGGGTGGGCCAACTCCCCCTCGTAGTCGCCCTCCTGCGCCAGGGCCTCCAGCGTCTGCCCTTTGGTCTCGGGCGCCATGACCAGGCAGAGGATCAGGGCGATCAGCGCTACCGCGAAGAAGAACCCGAGCGCCGCCTGCTGGCCCCAGGCAACGATCATCCCGGGGAACACCAGAACACCCAGCAGAGAGCCGATCCGGCTGACGCTGGTGGCGAAGCCCATGCCGGTGGCACGAACACCGGTCGGGTACAACTCGGTCGGGTAGACGAAGTTCAGGATGCCGCCGCCCATGTTGGCGAAGAGCACGGCGAGGCTGAACAACGCGACCAAGAAACCCAGTCCGGGTTTCGGCGTGAGGGTCAGGATCAACAGGGCCGTTGCCAGTCCGGCGAACGAAGTGATGATCAGCGGGCGCCGTCCCCACCGGTCAGCCAGATTCAGACCGATGATCGCCCCGATCAGACCGACCAGTGCCACCACCCCGGAGCCGAAGTAGGCGATGGTGCGCGAGCCGTTCTGGTTGAACTCGGTGAGGATCGTCGGCGTGTAGATCGTGATGCCGTAGTAGGCGATGGCGTAACAGGTCCAGAAGCCGGTGACGAAGATGGTGGTCCTGCGGTACTTGGCATTGAAAAGCGCGCTGATCGGCTGCTTGGTGATGCGGCCGGTGGGGATCTCGACATCGTGGCCGGTCAGATCCCGCATGATCTTCTGGGCGTCCTGCTCGCGGCCGACCGAGGCCAGCCAGCGCGGTGACTCCGGCAGCGTCGAGCGGAGGATCAGCACGATGACGGCCAGGATGGCGCCGACGAGGAACATGTACCGCCAGGAGTTCGGGCCCAGCGGCTCGAGCAGGATTCCGGTGACGTAGGCGGCCAGGGCTCCGACGAACCACATCGCGCCCAGACTGCCGCTGTGGGCGCCGCGACCCTTCGATGAGCTGAACTCGGCCACCAGCGTCGCCGAGATCGGGTAATCGGCGCCTATCCCCAAGCCCAACAGGAAGCGGAACACGATCAGCGACAAAGGATTCCAGGCGAAGGCGGCAGCCAGCGCGAAGACCACGAAGCAAACCAGGTCGACCAGATACATCGCCTTGCGTCCGTACTGATCGGTCAGACGCCCACCCCAGGTTGCTCCGATCAGCGCCCCGGCGATGGCCGACGCCGTGATCAGTGCGATGGTGGCCGCACCCATGCCGGGGAAATAGTCCTTGAGTACCGGCAGTGCGACGGCGATGATCACCAGGTCGAAGCCATCCAGAAAAGTCCCCGCGCCGGACAGCACGGTGATCTTGCGTCTCAGCCGGGTCAGTTCTGGGGTGTCGAGCGTCTCGAACATCGCACTCCTGTCGGTCGTTCTCCAACTAATGGACGGTAGGCACCGCGATGCGCCGGCGTTCGCCGACTCGGGCGAACTTTCCACCACAGCCTGGTTAACAGTTGGAAAAGGCACTTGCGACCGAGCAATTCCCCGGTCTGCGTCGTCGACCGGTCGCTACTCTGCCCGAGTGGGAATCGAGGCGGTGCTTTTCGACATGGACGGAACGCTCGTCGACACCGACGAGCATTGGCACGCCGCCGAGGTGGAGACGTTCGACCATTACGGCGTCACCTGGACCGACCAGGATCATGCTGCGTTGCTCGGAGTCCCCGTCGTCCCGGCGACTGCCTACATGCTCGAAAAGTTGTGCGGTGGAGCGACTTTCGAGGACGTCTCCACTCGCATGATGGACAACCTCATCGCCCGACTGCACGCCAATGACATCGCCTGGCGCCCCGGGGCCATGGAGTTGCTGGACCGGCTGCAGCGGGCCGGGATCGTTACCGCGCTGGTCACGGCGAGCAAGATGCCGCTTGTTGAGGGTGTCTTCCACGATGTGCACGCACTGGGGTTCGACACCGTTGTCACCGGCGACGACGTCGCGGTGACCAAACCCGATCCCGCGCCCTACCTATTGGCCCTGCAACGGCTGGGCCTGACCGCAGGGCAGGCGGTGGCATGTGAGGACTCCAAGACCGGCGTGCGCGCTGCCCGCTCAGCCGGGCTGACCGTCGTCGCTATTCCCCACCTGGTGCCGCTTGAGCCCGAACCAGGAGTGGTGACCGTCGCCGGTCTTGACGAGGTCGATCTGCCGTTCCTCCACGACCTGGTGAGTCGGTGACGAGATGGGAAACGCAGACCGCGCGTAACTGAAGCAATCGGACCGTGGGTGACCAGTTTGTCCCAACTACGTGCAACTGCAGGCACTGAGGATCAACCTGCCATTGGTCGTCAGCGGAGCGTGCCCCCAGCCCAAGACCGGCTGACGGGCTGGATCGTGCGCATGTGTCTGCCGGTTAGCGGTCGGGCTCAGACCAGATCGATCGCCTCGGCGATCGACGGGAGAATTCGGGCCGGGCGGAACGGATAGCGTTCGACGTCTTCGATTTTGGTGGAGCCGGTCAGCACCAGAATCGTCTCCAGGCCGGCCTCGATGCCCGCGACTACGTCGGTGTCCATCCGATCCCCGACCATGATCGTGCTTTCGGAATGCGCCTCAATGCGATTGAGCGCACTGCGGAACATCATCGGGTTGGGCTTGCCGACGAAATACGGCATGCGACCGGAGGCCTTGCTGATCATCGCGGCGACCGATCCGGTCGCCGGCCACGGGCCGTCCGCGGATGGTCCGGTGGCGTCGGGGTTGGTGGCGATGAACCGGGCGCCGTCGCCGATCAGTCGAACGGCCTTGGTGACCGCTTCGAAGGAATAGTTGCGGGTCTCCCCCAGCACAACGAAATCCGGTGCGCTGTCGGTCAGCGTGTAGCCGATACCGTGAAGCGCGGTGGTCAGGCCGGCCTCGCCAATGACGTAAGCCGATCCGTTCGGAAGCTGATCGTCGAGGAAGGCCGCGGTGGCCAGTGCGGAGGTCCAGATCGCCGACTCCGGCACCTCAAGGCCCGATCGGGCCAGCCTGGCCGCCAGGTCTCGCGGAGTGTAGGTCGAGTTGTTGGTCAGCACCAGAAAGCGCCGATCCCGGTCGACAAGCCGCTTCAGAAATTCAGCGGCGCCGGGCAGCGCGTGGTCCTCGTGCACCAGAACGCCGTCCATATCGGTGAGCCAGCATTGATTGGGCGCGCGCATCATGCTCCTGACGTCAGGTTGATTCGGCGTGGACCAGAGCGGAATCGCCGTCAATCGCGATGCTCACCTCGCTCCCGCTCACCAGTTCGTCGTGGCGGGTGCCGCTGACGTCGCTGATGATCACCGAGGTGGGATCGGGCAGGTGTCGGGGGTGCACGAGGAACCGGATCCGCGCGCCCTGGAACTGCTGGCTGACCACTGTGCCGGGGATGCCCGGTTCGCCGGCCCGGCGCAGAACGGTCGACTCCGGCCGGGCCAGGACCTCCACCCGGGTTCCGGCGGAGTGGGCCGCCGCGGCTGGAATCCGGATGGGCGATCCGCCGATCTCGACCGTCCCGTCGGCTCCGGCGATGACGCCGGCGAAGCGGTTGGACTCCCCGACGAACCCGGCGACGAATGCCGATGCCGGCTGCCGGTAGATCTCTTCGGGCGTTGCGAACTGCTCCAGCTTCCCCTGCGACAGCACGGCGATGCGATCGGAGATTGTCAGCGCCTCCTCCTGGTCGTGGGTGACGAAGATCGTGCTGATACCCAATTCCTTTTGGATAACGCGGATTTCGTTTCGGAGGCTGACGCGGACCTTGGCGTCCAGGGCCGACAAGGGCTCGTCGAGCAACAGAACACGGGGTTCGATGGCCAGCGCGCGGGCCAGGGCCACCCGTTGTTGCTGGCCGCCGGACATCTGGTGCGGGTAGTTGTTCTCCTTGCCGGACAGCCCGACCAGTTCGATCATCTCGCGCGCCCGTCGCAGCGCGTTGTCGCCGGACTGCTTGCGAACCCGCAGACCGAAAGCCACGTTGTCGATGGCGGACATGTTCGGAAAGAGGCTGTAGTTCTGGAAGACCATCCCCATGTTGCGGCGGTTCGGCGGCACCGAGTCGATCGCGGCGCCGTCGATGAACACAGATCCGCTGTCGGCTGTTTCGAAACCGGCGACGATGCGCAGTGCGGTGGTCTTGCCGCAACCGCTGGGTCCCAGGAAGCTGACGAATTCCCCGTCCGCCATATCGAGAGTGAGGCCCTCGAGGGCGACGAAGTCGCCGTAGGTCTTGCGGATGTTCTCGACACGCACGTTGGTCATTGGTCAGGGGCTCGCAATCGTGGTGGCCACGTGCCCACCGCCGAGTCGCCGCGACACTGCGGAGACAGCGATGAGGAGAAGCCAGGTGAACAGGACGGTGATCAGGGCCAGGGCTGCCGCGCCCTGGGCTTGGGAGGTGCCGACGTCGGCCATGTAGACCGGGAGGGTGTTGTAGAGGAACAGCGATGACAGCACATACTCGCCCAGGACGACGGTGATGGTCAGGAATGCTGCGCCGAGGATCGCTGTGCGCAGGTTGGGCAGGATCACCCGGGTCAGCGTCACAAGCGTTCCGGCGCCTAAACTTTCGGCCGCGTCCATCAGTGTGCGCAGATCGACCGCTTTGACCCCGGTGTCCAGGGCGCGGTAGGTGAAGGCGAAGCTGAGCACGATGTAGAACGGCACGAGCACGAACGGTGTGCCCAGAAGAGCGGGCACCAGTCCCAGGAGCAGACCCGTCGCGCCGATCACCAGCGTGATCGGCGGAACGGCGAAGACCAGCAGAGTGATGGCCTCGACCAGGCCGCGGTATTGCGGGGCACGCAGATGGACCCACAGCACGGTGGGAACCATCAGCAGCAGCGACAACACCGTCGTGACGAACGCCAGCATCAGGCTCAGCCCGACGGACTTCCAGAACTGCGGGTCTTTGGCGATCGCGGTGTAGGCGTCGATGCTCCAGCCGTTCTTGCTGGTGAAGCTGAACACCGCCAGCGCGATCAAGGGGGCGGCGAAGAAGACGACGCAGCCGGCGACGACGGCCCAGCGGCCCATGGGGGTACGCCGGTGCGCGGTGCGCGTCACGACGTCCACCGCGAGACTCTGCGCTGCAGTGCGATGTTGATTGCCAGCGCGATGGAGACCACGACGATCATTCCCAGGGCCAGCGCGTAGCCGACTTGGCTCTTGCCGGCGAAGACGTTGCCCTGGACGAAGTAGCCGATCTGGATCGGGACCAGGTTGACCGATCCGGAGGTCAACACCTGCGCGGTGGCGTAGGCGGCGAAGGCGTTGGCGAACAGCAGGACCACCCCGCCGATGAAAGCCGGGGTGAGCAGCGGAATGCCAACCTTCGCCCAGTACTGGAAGGTGCTGGCGCCCAGTCCTTCCGCGGCCTCTCGCCAGGACTTCCGCAGGCCCTCGACCGCCGGCGTCATGATGATGAGCATCAGCGGAATCTGGAAGTAGAGGTAGACGATCGCCAGGCCCCAGAAGCTCAGCAGGCTGAAACCGGTTCCGTACAGATCGAGTCCGATCTTGCTCAACAGACTGGTGACCAAGCCCGCTGAGCCGATGGAGGCGACGAACGCGAATGCCAATGGGACCCCGCCGAATTGGGAGGCGACCCCGGAGAACGTCGACATCGCCGACTTGAGGAATCGGGGGCGCTCGAGGGTTGACACGGCGTAGGTCAGCAAGGTGCCGATCACTCCCCCGATCAGAGCCGTCACCAGCGACAGCAGAGCGCTGGTGAGGAAGGCGCTGCGGTACTGCGCTTCGGCCGCGGTGGCGATGTTGTCCAGGGTGAAGCCGCCATCGGCGCGCTGGAACGCCTGCAACACAACGGCGTACGCCGGCCAGATGAGGAACAGGAACGCCGTGAGCAGGAACGGGACGATGCCGACCCAGTCCGGCAGCCGGCGACGAGACGGGGGGCGCCTCATCCGACGGCCCTGTTCATCCGACGGCCCTGTTCATCCGACGGCCCTGTTCCATTGCGCCCCCACGGCGGCGGTGGCCTTCGCGGTCTGGTCCATCGTCGGAAAGTGCAGGGCCCGCAGTTCGTCGATCGGCGGCAGGGCGGCCTGAACGTCCCTGGGCACCTTGCCCTGTCCGACGAAGACCGGGTACAGCGCCGGGATGGCGCCGCCGTCGAGGTACATCAGTGCCCCCTTCCCGCTGGTGAGCCATTCGATCCACAACTTGGCGGCATTGGGGTGCGGCGCGCCGTTGCTGATGGCATCGCAATACATACCGCCCATGACACCGTCCTGGGGAACGGTCGAGGTGAGAGTGAGGCCGGACTTCTCCAGCACCGCAGCCGCTCCGGGCATGTTGAACGACCAGTCGATGCCGATCAGGACCTGCTGGTTGGCGAGATTGCCGACATTTGCCTGCAGCGGAATGTAGTTGCCCTGCCGGCTGAGTCGGCCGAAGTAGTCGATACCGGGCGCGATGTCGTCCAGGGATCCCCCGCTGGCGATCGAGGCGGCCCACACGGCGTTCAGCGGTGAGGTGGCCTGGCGCGGATCGCCGTTGGTCGCCACCATGCCCTTGTAGGCGGGCTTGAGGAGATCAGCCCAGGTCTTGGGCGGTTCGGTGACGCGATCGGTATTCACCCCGAACGAGATGAGGCCGTAGTAGGGGCCGGTCCACAGGCCGTCGGGGTGTTTGAGGTCGGCGGGAATCAGGTCCCAGGCGCTGCACTTGTACGGCTGAACCAGGCCCTGCTCCACGGCCTGCCGAGCGAACGAGGGCCCCACCTCGATGACGTCGGGGAGGCGCTGTTGCCCGCGCATCAGTCGCAGCGCGGTGAGTTCCTGCGCCGAGGTGGCGTTGGGCGACTGGACCTCGACCTTGATGCCGTATTCGGCTTCGAAGGCCGCGATTATCCTGCCGTAGTTGGCCCACGTCGACGGCACCGCGATGAGGGTCAGCCGGCCTTCCTGCTGAGCGGCGGCAACCAACTCCGGGAGCGCGTTCGCCGCCAGTGGCGGTTCTGCGGGAGGGACCGCCATCGGAGCGTTCGCATTAGCGGACTTCTCGATGGTGATCGCCCCGATACCCACCGCCCCAGCAGTCAGTGCGGTGCCGAGGAACATCCGGCGAGTCACGTTGGAAGTCATGGACGTCGCTACTCAGTGGGCCTTCTTGTAGGTGACCGCGAGGGCCAGCTTTCCTGGCTTGGGACTATCGACGGGTTGCGAGAGCGCGTCGAAGGGCTTCTCGCCGAACTCCTTCAGTTTTCCGAGTTCGTCGGCTGTGCGGGAGTTAGCGACGACAGTGTCTCCGGGTAGCGCGACGAGCGCTTTGCCGATGTTGCCGACGAGGATCAGATACGACGGCAGTTCGGTGAGAGTGAAGTTCGCCGGTTGCAGGCTGGGGTCGCTCTGTGCGCGCAGCCACTGCCCCCAGTAGAACTCCTGGAAAGCTGGACTGGTGTCTTCCTGGGCGTAGCCGACGTCGCGAACGAAATAGAGCACGCCACGATACGGGTCGTTGGCGAACTTCTTAAGGCCGAGGCTGTCCGGAAGCTGCTGGGGATCAACGGGTTTGCCGTTGACATCCTGCAACCAGGCCCACCCGCGATCCTGCATCTCACGCCAGAATGCCTGCGGTTCGAGGTTGGAGAGGTTCCCGGTGATCTTCAGTCGGATGTGTGTGCCGGGTCCGCCACCGGGCGCCTCCCAGAACGAGGTCAGGGTGTGATGGCCATCGGTGAGGTAGATCTGACCTCCGGGGCCGATGACACCGGTCTTCATGCCGGCCGTGGTCTCGTCTGTTTCCGAACCGACCGGCACCTCGCAGGTGTAGGAACCGGAGTCGGTGAGCGCGGAACTGGAGTCAGCCGACTTCAGCCCCTCCTGGCCGTTGGTGGCACACCACGCGTCGAACAGTTGATTCGCGGGGTCGACACCCAGGGTGTAGCGGCCGAGGCGGTAGTAGACCTCGTCGTATCCGAGAGAGGGCTGGGTGGGCCGGAGGTCACCGAGTGTGACATCGAGCAGATCCCCGGCCGCGGCCGTGCAGTAACGCTCGTTCTGCGGAAGGCATTGCTGCCCAACCGCAGTCGGCTCAGTGGTGCGCGAAGTACACGCCGTCGGGGCAACGAACGCGAGGCCGATCGCGACGGCCAACCTGACCTTGGCCGCGGACATCATCATTGGGATCACCGTCGCCCCTCTTTCAGCACTCAACGAAGGATCCCAGTCGTCCGGTCGGTTCGAGGGCCCCGAGTGATTTGTCGGTCTTGGCGGTTCCCTCGGTGTCACTGGCTGTCTTGGTGGCCATCTCGCACTTGGTCGTCAGGAACCCGACGGGCGCGGTGTTGATCGCCGGCTGCAGCATCCAGGTGGCGTCGGGTGCCTTCGCGATCTCGCCGGCGAATCCCGCGGCGAGGTCGGGTTTGTTCATCCGGCTGACAACCAGGCGGTTGGGTGCCCGGTTGAGCATCTCGACATCGCCGAACGAGTCGCCGGCCGCCATGAACAGTTCCCCGCGGGTGATGACGTTGTCGATGGCGCCGGCCTTGCCGCCCCGCCAGGACGTGAGGCCGTCGGGCAACGCCAGGATCTCCAGCTGGGCGATCCTGGCGGGATCGAGATTGATGTAGGCCGCATCGGGAGTCTGGTGGGTGAGTTGATAGTCAGACACGAGTTTCCCGGTGCTGCGGTCCTTCATCAACGTGGTGACGGCGAGGACGTGGTCGAGCGGCAGCGCCGCGTCTTTGCCGTACTTGGCGACGATGGCCGGGTTGAGCGCGTTCTGCACCATCCACCTCACGGCCCAGCCGATCCCCGCCGAGACGACCCACACGTCATAGCCGTGGCTGCGCAGGTTCCCGTACAGATCGGCCATTTGCGGGTAGATGAACGGCCTTCCCGCACTGAGGATCTTCGACTGGCTTCCTGATGTCAGGTCTGCCGCTCCCGCGCCGCCGTCGTAGACCGCCGAGGTCTGGGCGACGAAGTCGGAGACGGTGCGGCCGGCGAACACCGATGCCGGCATGGGCAGCGAGGAGTACTCCCGGAACGGATCGGCGTCACCGCCGGAGTCCAGCAGCGCCTCGTAGTAGTCATAGATACCCGCCGAAATCGCCATCTGCTTGCCGTCGGCGGTGGTGAACGGAGGGAACATCGCTGAGGACACCGTCTTCGGGTCGATCACGTTGGCCTGTTGGGCTTGCGCCAACATCGCCTCGCTGACGTCGCGGGCCTGGGTGGTGTTGTCGAAGTCGAACACCACCTTCTTGCCCTGGCCTTCCGACCCGGAGATGATCCCGGTCAGTTTCTCGTAGACGGTGTCGGTCCAGCCGGCCTTGTCCAGTGCCGGAACATTCTGAGCCGCAACGCTCTGACCCGCGGTGGCCGATGCGGTGCCGGGGTTGTCCCCCTCCGCTGTTGTTCGAGGTCCGGAACAGGCGGCGACCGTTGCGGCCATGACAACGACCGACAGGGCACGGGACATCCCAGAGCGCATTGCTTCTCCGTTCACGTTGTGAGGGCGCCATGGAGCTCAACGCGAGCGGGACCTGAACCCAGCTGATGCACGGCGCGACACCTCTCGACCGCGGGGCGCGGCGTTCTCAAACCGTATCGCCGAAGCCGCTTTCCGCAACCAGTCCGACAGCACCAGGAAGGAATTCACGACCAGGACGGGAACTGTTCACCGACGCGTCATCGGGGTCCTGGCTCAGGTCGCCGACAAGTCCGGCAGTTCTGCGGTCGAGATCTTCTGCGCGCCTCAACGGCGTCGATTCCGAGAGAGCGCAGACCGCTATGGCCTGCGTTGGCGCTCACCATGTTCGATCTGGCACTCGAAGCCGTGGCCGACATCCTCGGCGACCAACTCCGCCAGTGCTTTTCGAGCGGCCCGATAGCCGCACATGCCGTGGGCCCCCGGGCCGGGCCGGGTGGCCGCTGAGCAGATGTGGAAGCCGTCGGTCCCCCCCGAGGACACTGGTCAGGAGATCGCTAGCGCCTCGACCCGATAGCGGCAGGTCAACTCCACGCTCTCCCCGGCAGGCACATGCAACAGTCGCTCGCCGCTGGTGAGGGCACCCCGCGGGGCCGTCCACGGTTCCAGGCACACCATCGGTCGCGGTGGGTCGGTCCACACCACGGCGAGATCCAGCGGGGCCTGGGTTTCCAGGGTGATCGCAATGTCATCTGCTTCCAACCGCACCGCCGGCGTGGGTCCGGCGAGCACGTCGACCCCGCGGGTCAGGTCGCCCAGCAGCGCTGTGGTGGAGTCGATGGCGTTGACGGTCTGATCCACCGCCTGTGCGGGCAGACCCGACAGCCGCACCTCCCCCAGGTCGGCAACGGCGAAGTACGGGTGCAGACCCAAGGAGAACGGCAGCGGCGGCTCGCCCGCACCGGCCGGGTTGCCCACCCGAGCCAGGATCGACAATGCCTGGGGTTCGGGCCGCAGTTCGAGGTCCAACTCGAACCGATGGGGAAACACCTCGCGGGTTGCAGCTGTGTCAGTCAGGCTCAGGCGGATGCCGGACCCGTCCGGCAGCTCGGTCATCGCCCAGGGGAGATCACGCGCAAAACCGTGCTGCGGCAGGGCACTTCCCTGCAGGCCGCCGCAGATCGGGAACAACACCGGGATGCCGCCACGGACGCTCTTGGACGGGTCGGCAAAGCGGTCGGCATCGAAGTAGAGGATCTCCCGCTCCCCCCACGGGCCGTTGCACACCCAGCCGGTCACCAGGCCGCCCCGCTGCGGCACAACACGCAAGCGGTCGCCGTGGGCCGCGACGAAGGTCGACTGATCGGACACACCGCTCATTTCCACTCCATCTCTCACCAGCGTTCAGCTATGTCGCGCCGGAACCCGCGGGGTTGTGCGAAGCGAAGACGATGCCGATCGAGCCGTCGGGCCGCGGTTCACAGCGTTCCGATCCTAGGCCCGCCAACCGGTGCGGCCCTCTTGCGGTAGCACCGACCGGGACTGCTCTGTCGGCTTCCCGGCGGGATACCGTCGGGGTACTCGCGCCCTCGCGGGCGCACCCCGCGCTCGGCGCAGTGGCTGCGATCTCGACGACAACACCTACCTCGACTTCACAACGGCGCCGAGTCGCGGGCGACTTCCTGCACGAGCTCACCCGGTAGCGGCGGTCTGTCGGATGCCGTCTCGGGTCCGCCTCGACGGGTGGCGAGTAGTTTCGCTGGAATGCGGGTCGGGATCGTCGGTGCGGGAATCGCTGGACTGGCCTGTGCCGAGGGCTTGAGGGACCGGGGGCATCAGGTGGTGGTGTTCGACAAGGGCCGCGGGCCGGGTGGCCGGATGTCGACGCGGCGCTTCGACACATCACAGGGCGAGGCGCACTTCGACCACGGGGCGCAGTACTTCACCGTGCGCGATCCCGCCTTCGAGGCGCAGGTGAGCACCTGGGCTGCCGACGGCGTCGCGGCGCCGTGGCCGGCTGCGGGGAACGACGCGTATGTCGGTGTCCCCGCAATGAGTTCGGTGGTCCGCGAGCTGGCCGGCCGCCACGACGTGCACTGGTCGACGCTGGTCACCGGGGTGGAACGGCACGACGACGGCTGGGTCCTGCGCGTCGGCGCCGGCGAGGTCCGTGACATCGACCTGGTGGTGATCGCGGTTCCCGCCGAGCAAGCCGCGGCGCTGCTCGCCGACACCGCCCCGGACCTGGCCGCGCTGGCCGGCGCCGCCGTCAGCGAGCCGTGCTGGACGGTTATGGCGGCATTCTCCGAACCTGTTGCCGCCGAGCGGAATTGCTGGGCAGGTTCCGGTGATGGAGTCCTCGGCTGGGCCGCCCGCAACAACGCCAAGCCGGGCCGCACCGGGCCGGAAAGCTGGGTCGTGCAGGCCACCCCGGCCTGGTCCCGTCGTCATATCGACGCCGATCCCGACGCGGTGACGGCCGATCTGGTCGCCGCGCTGTCGACGACCCTGGGCGTCGCATTGCCCGCCAGCATCGGCGTCGCTGCCCATCGGTGGCGGTTCGCCCGCTCGGCGCCGGGGGGCCCGGGGGTGATCCTCGACCCTGATCGCGGTCTGGGTCTGTGCGGCGATTGGCTGATCGGGCCACGGGTGGAGTCCGGCTGGCTCTCCGGCACGCATCTGGCCGAGCGTATCGGCGCTGAATGAGGCCCTGCGCGCATCCATCCATCCACAGATGGCAACGTCGGGCGACAAGGCTTCACGCAGATCTGGTGTTCATCGCCATCAGCGCTGTGAGCCGCGACGCTCCCGGTGAGTTGCCCGGCGACCGGTTGACTCGGCGGCGGGTTCATCCGCTCGAGCCTGACTGGGTACGGCATCGGCGGAGGGCACGTCCCGGGCCGGTGCCGCCGCGGCCGCCTGAGCCTGCTTCTGGTGGGTGGTCAGCACACCGTGGTCAAGATATGGCCGCGGGTCACCGGGCTTGTCATTCCTGGAGTACCCGGCGTCGATGATCGGGCGCAGCCCATCGTCGAGAACATCCACCGTCTTTTCCGGCACGCCCACCACCCGGAGTATCTCGGTCAGCGGCAGGGTGGGCGCCGGGACGAAGTAGGTGGTGTCGGTTGCCCCCTTGGCGTTGACCACCGTGGTGATGTTCTCGGGGGCGATCTGCGAAGGCACGTCGTAGGCGAGTTGGTGGACGAACGCCGCGGTCGTCGCGGCGTTGAGCAGAGTCAACAGATTCCATGGTCGGTCGGGAAAGTCACCCCAGATGTCATATTCGTGGATGACCAGCGATGTGTCGTAACGAGCCTCGACCGGCGGGGCGACCGTGACGTCCACGATCGGAATACGGGTGCCCGGGCGGAACAGCGTCGTGGCAAGTCCTCGCGTCGGCGAGTTGAAAAGGACGAACTGCAATTGATCCGCGGCCGGTGCATGCGGATCGTTCTCCAGTCGGGCCCGCTGCCGATCGAGGATGACTGTGCCTTGTGACTGGCCCACGAGGGCTAGCGGTTCGTTTCGCTCCTTGATCGCGGCATCGAGCGTGTCGGTTCCAATGTTGATGTGCTCGTCGGCCGTTCCCGGACTGAACAGTGACCCCGGATAGTCGATCAACACCGGGGTGGTGCCGGGAAAGAAGCCTGCGCCTATCTCCCTGTTGGGCGTGACGTAGCGCGTCACGAGGGGCAGCGCCGCGAGAGCCGGAAACGATTCCGCCCATTGGTATTCCGCTCCGCCGAGGATGAGCCGCGTCTGTGGGATGGCGGCGTCGGCAGCCGGACTCAGGGCCAGCGTCGTGCTGAGTCCGACCACACAGGCGGCGGCGGTGGGCCTGACGAGGCGGGACCGGCATCTCATGACGGGTGAGACTAGGCCGGATTATTGACGTTGGCGCGAATACAACGAATTCAACATTTTGCGAACCGAATTGGAGATATTCCCGTCGGGCTATGGCTCAGATGGGCATGCGGTAGCCGAAGTACTCCTGATCCTCGTTTAAACCGCCGAAGCCGGCGCCAAGATGGTCGAAGGGATCTACCAGGAACTAGTAGGGCGGGTCGGGCTCGAATGTCGTGGGCCCTCTGCTCGGGCGGAGTGCCGAGTGTAGTGATACTGATCGGTGTGACGACTCCACCTTCCGTCAACGCCGCCGCTGTGACGATGCGCCGCCCGGGCAGCCGCCAACCCCTGGGCCGGGAGTTCATCCTCGAAGCCGCACTGGCCATCATCGACACCCACGGGGCCGAGGCGCTGACCATGCGGGCCTTGGCCGCCCACCTGGACTCCGGGACCGCCACGCTCTACCGGCACTTCCCGAACCGATCGGCGCTGATCGCCGCCGTGATCGACCGAGTGCTCGGCACGATCGACAGCGATGCCCCCAGTGGGACATGGCAGCAGGTCTGCAAGTTCCTCGCGCAACAACTGTTCGACACCCTGGCAGCACACCCCAACCTCGCCCCACTGCTCATCGGAAACCCGCCGACAGGGCAGGGCACGTTGGCCGGTCGGGAGCAGTTCCTCGCGGTCCTGCTCCGCGATGGGTTCACCCCGGACACCGCGGGGCGTCTCTACTTCACCATGTCCCACTACGTCATCGGGTTGGTCGTTCAACTGCGCGCCCACGCCGAGGTCCCCTCGACCTTCGACATCCCCGGTGCCGACCCCATCCGCTTCCCCGCCACCGCCACCGTCGCCTCCGGCGCACTGCCGATGACCATTGCCGAGGAATTCACCTACGGCCTGGACCTGATCCTGGGAATCGACCGACTGGAGAACCACCAGCGCTCACCACGCCGAAGGGCTGCCAAGCGGTAACCGTCGCTATCGAGGACGGCTGCCCACACGTGGGTGGAGTCAGCCGCCGCAGACGATAGGAGACGTTGGTTCCGATTTGGTGGTTACATAGTTTCCACCGATCACCGATTGCCTAGGCAACGGCAAGTTTGTGGCGGTGGCCGACACCGGACAGGTGATGACCAGTGAAGCCACCACCATTCCTTTCGGTAACGGTGGGGGCGGTGGTGACGGCGGCAATAGTGGCTTCTTCGGTCGCGGCGGCACCGGCGGCACCGGTGGCACCGCCTACCCAGGCGGCGTCAACGGAACCAACGGCACCAACGGCCGGTAACAGGCATTGAGGCTTCTCACCGCACGACCTACGCTGCCCCGTCGGTGGTTGTTCGACGAGCAGCGGGGCGAGGTGGCGGTGTGCGGCCAGGGTGTCGAATAGTTGCTGCGCGAGGACCTTTCACCACCATTGGATCGATCTCTCGTCCGGGCGGCCCGAGCTGCCAAGCGATAACCCTCGCGGTCAGCCTTCGCGCGCGATGGGAAACGTCGGCTGGGTCGGGCCGCCCCCGGGCCGCGATATCAGATATCCGTCGACGATCAGCAGCACCGCGGCGGCGACCACGGCGCGCCAGCCGCGTTCGCGTTGGACAGGTTCGTCCTGACCATTCGGGTTCGAACGTAACGTTCACCGATTCGCGCTGACCGAACGACCAACGGATCCCCTCGAATTGACCGTCCATGATTTGGCGTAAGGCCGTAAAGGGCCGCGCGAGGTCATGACCCGCGGACTTGACCCGATGGGCATGCCCACCGAAGCCCGGACCCATGTAGTCGATTGGAAGTTGCTTGCCGGCCTTCTCAAATGCCTGCATCAGGCGTGTCTTATTCAGTGGATTGAGCCATTGACGGAGGATCCGGTCCATCTCCGTGTCGAACCAGATGCAGGTTCCACCGACCATGCCCGCAAGACCGACCGCTGCGATGTCGGCGTTGGACCACGGGATGCGCTGCAGGCTGCGCCACTCCTCGAGCTTTGCCGCGAGTTCGGGCGTGAGTGCTGCATCAAGATCTACTTCATTCCAGTGGTTTGCGTCTCGCAACCGATCGTTGAAGGCGGTTAGTTCCTTATAGGACTGCGGTGATGAAGCCACGGGCAACGCGCTTGGTGCCGGATCATCCGATAGAGCATTGGTCATCGCAGCGTCCATTGCGTCGAGTCTGCGACGAATGGTGTCGAGATTGCGGTCGAGGTCGTCGTCGCTCATCAAGCAGGCGTTGCAATCCGGTCAACGATGACCTCAAGTGTGGTCACGGCTTCCTCAGCTTCCGTCCGTGCTTCTTTCAGTTTGTTCAGTTCCTCGCGAAGTGCGCTGTTCTCTTTCTTCAGGTTGCTGACCTCGTCAGAGAGTGCGTCGTTGTCCCCAGCGATTCGGGCCTTCTCCTCTCTGAGTTGCTTTATCTCGGAACGCTTCTCGACTATTCGGTCATTGAGCACGTTGATTTGCTCCGAGAATTCGTTGAGTCGATAGTTGAGGCCTTCGACCACCCGCCGAATTTTCTGGTCACGATCGGGTGAGTCATTGAGGACGAGTTTGGCGAGCAGATCAAGTTTGATCGCATCAAGGACGACTTCGCCGGCGCCAGCCGGGCTGTAGCGCGTGGCGGCCCCGGCGGCGCTCCCGGCGACTACTCCGCCCACTCCGCCGACGAGGATCGTTCCGCCGAAGACACCTAATCCACCGGCGGCCAGAGAACCGCCTCCGAGCGCTGCGAGCCCTGCCGACGTGGCTGCCGCTCCGGATAGCCCCATTGAGGCGCCGATCATCCCGCCGATGTAGGGAGCAGCTAGGCCTCCGGTGGCGACGCCGACGGCAGCCCCCACGACGCCTACCGCCGCGACTCGTCCCCACTTGATCGACTTCTGCCGGAGCGCCTTGGAGAGTGCGTCGAACTCCTTGGTGGCTGCCGCCAGATCGTCGGGGGTAACTCCGGCCAATTCGCCGGCAGCTGTCTTGAGAGCTTCCTTACGAGCGGCCGGGACCCACTTGTCCTCGGGGTACCAAGGATTGAACGTCATGAGGTCGACGAGCACGATCAGTCCCCGGGATCGCCCCTCTATGCGTCCAGCGAGGCGTTTCGCGGCATCGGTAGCACTCACTTCGGAGGTCAGGGATCCGTCGTCGACAGATCCCATCGCTGAGAGGAACTCGGCGTGGTGGCGCCGAATAATCCCGCGCTTGCGGTCCCTGGCCGTGGCGTTCTTCTCATTGCGCAAATCGGTTCGCATCATCTGCCGGCGTAGCGCGTGAAGTGCGAAAATCTCCAAGGGTGACAGTCTCAACTGCGCAGCTGAACCTCTGTCCTCTGTGCTCACGAAAGCCAGCCCCCTTACCTCGCGTTTGCACATTATCTGCTGAGGCAGACGGAAACCCTCTGTTCCGGCTCGAAAGTGAAGCGGCGCGGTAGCCGCACACCTTTGCTGGCGGCCGTTTGCTGTCCCTATGAGGCTTACACCGGGGGGGCGAACTGCGGGCAGTAGCTCCGTGACGCGTCCACAGCAATCTGCTGCTTCTGAGCCTTGGAGAAACCCATCGGAGCCAAGGTGTTGTCAAAGTTCGTCATGGCGGCAAGATACGGGCCTGCAAAGCCGCCCGCGTTACCCAAGCCGAGAATCTCACAGGCTTGATGGCCAGCGGCGATCAAAAGATCTGGCTGACCCGTGATGCCGTGGGATGAGAGCAGGCCGAGGTATTGATCATCGGCGGCGTCGGCGTGAGCGGGGTAAGCGCACAGCAACGCGAAAGCAGCCGCCGTGGCTCCTACAGCGAACTTTCGGGTGGTGGTCATAACGTCTCCTCGCTATTGAGTACCTACAGGCGATACCTTCTCCCGACTCGGGGCGCTGAGAGCGAGTAATCGACTACTTGAAATTCCGGTGGCGATCTATTTTGGGGACCATGCCCAGGGTCTGCACCGTTACCGGCTGTGACCGGAGCCGACTGCAGCCAACGGGCTGTGCGGCGCCCGTAACCACCGCCGCGGGAAACCACTCGACACCCCCCTACGCCGGTACAAGATCACACTTACGACTGAATCGACCGGCCGCCGAAAGGTGTCTGTGTGCTCGGTGATGTTAGCCTCGATTTTTCGTGCCGGTGGGGTTCGGGGGCGCTGAGCCACGGAAAGGGCTGAGCAGTCGCGATTTTGGGCTTGGGGTGTGTTTGGCCCGCCCGTGTCGCCGGGGTGGGCGGGCGTTCCTGGGGCCGGGGTTTTTCGGGTTGGTCGTGGTCAGGGCTGGTCTGGCGGTCAGGGGAAGGCGGCGCGGATGCGTTGCCAGGCGGTCGCGATGGCGCCGGCCCAGCGCCAGGTGGCGTCGATGCGTAGCCGGAGTTGTCGGGCTCCTCGGGTGATGCGGGCCGCGACGTGCAGGACCCGGTAGCGAAAGGCGTTGATCTCGCAGCGGGCCAGCTCGGGTGCGTGGGTGAATCCGATCAGTTGGGCCCAGGCAACCAGATCGGCGGCGGCCAGGACGATCTCCAGCCAGGCGGCGTTGGACTGGAAATCATGGCAGGGCAGGTTGGCCAGGCCGGCGGCCTTGGCCTCGCGGATGCGGTCCTCGACGCGGGCGGGCTGGCAGGTTGGCCGCGAAGAACAGCAGGTCGACGGTCAGCAGGGCGCCGCCGTCGAGGAAAATCAGCCATAGCGGTACCCCCCACCGGATTCGTGCGACGTGCAAGAAGAGCAGCGTGGTGATGGTGATGGTGCCCGTCACCGCCATGCCATATGCGTAACCGAGCGCCGCCGAACTGCGGAACGCCAAGACCAGAACGATGACCGCCACCATCAGCACGCCGTTGACCCACGGCACGTAGATCTGACCGATTGAGGACGCCGAGGTGTGCGCGATCCGCATCCGCGGCAGGTAGCCGACCTGGGCTGCCTGGGAGACCATCGAATACGCCCCGGTGATTACCGCCTGGGAAGCGATCACCGTCGCCACCGTGCACAGCACGATGATCGGAATCTGCGCCCAGCCGGGGAACAGCATGAAGAACGGCGCTGTCACGGCGCTCTCGTCGCCGATGAGCAACGCGCCCTGCCCGAAGTAGTTGAGCACCAAGGCCGGCAACACCAGGCCCAACCACGCGAGGGTGATCGGCGCCCGGCCGAAGTGGCCCATGTCCGCAA
>CAISDL010000130.1 GCA_903884065.1 uncultured Actinomycetes bacterium
GACGAGATGGGTGAACTCCAGGAGCGGATCACCTCCACCCGTGGCCGCTCCATCACCTCGATGCAGGCCGTGTACGTGCCCGCCGACGACTACACCGACCCGGCGCCGGCCACCACGTTCGCCCACCTCGACGCGACCACCGAGTTGTCCCGTGCGGTGTTCTCCAAGGGCATCTTCCCGGCCGTGGACCCGCTGGCGTCGAGCTCGACCATCCTCGACCCCGCTGTCGTGGGCGACGAGCACTACCGGGTCGCCCAGGAAGTCATCCGGATCCTGCAGCGCTACAAGGATCTCCAGGACATCATCGCCATCCTCGGCATCGACGAGCTGTCCGAGGAGGACAAGCAGTTGGTGAACCGGGCGCGGCGTATCGAGCGCTTCCTGAGCCAGAACATGATGGCTGCCGAGCAGTTCACCGGGCAGCCCGGTTCGACGGTTCCGGTCAAGGAGACCGTCGAGGCCTTCGACAAGCTGTCCAAGGGCGATTTCGATCACGTGCCCGAGCAGGCGTTCTTCCTCATCGGCGGCTTGGAAGACCTCGCGAAGAAGGCCGAGACCTTCGGCGTCACGCTGTGATGAGCGCTCGTCGCGAAGAGCGTCGAGCTGTGGGCTTGGTACTGACTCGAAAGGTGATGTGAGATGGCCGATTTGGACGTCGCGATCGTCGCCGTCGAGCGCAAGATCTGGTCCGGTAAGGGAACGTTTCTGTTCACCCGAACCACGTCCGGCGAGATCGGCATTCTGCCGCAGCACATTCCGCTGGTCGCGCAGCTTGTCGACGACGCCATGGTGCGCGTGGAACGTGAGGGTGAAGACGACCTTCGGATCGCTGTGCACGGCGGCTTCATGTCGGTGACCGAAGCCGGCGTGACGATCCTGGCCGAGGCCGCGGAGTTCGAGTCGGAGATCGACGCCGACGAGGCCAAGCAGGACGCAGCCTCAGACGATCCCCAGACTGCCGCCCGGGGCAGGGCCCGGCTGCGGGCGCTCGGCCAACTGGACTGAGCCGCCGATGAGCGCGTCGATGACAACCATGGTCGCGCTGGTCGGCATTCTGCTGTTCGTCGTTGTGGCCCTGAGCTTCCGGCTGTGGAAGATGGGGCAGGGCGGTACCCCCGCCATTCTTCGGGACAGTCCCGCGGTGGGAGGTCACGGCTGGCGGCACGGCGTGATCCGTTATCGCGGTGACGAGGCGCGGTTCTACCGCCTGTCCAGCATTCGGCTGTGGCCGGATCGACGGCTGGCCCGTCGGGGTCTGGAGATCCTGTCACGGAGGGTTCCCCGCGGCGACGAGTTCGACATCATGACCGACGAGTTCGTGGTGCTCGAAATTCAGGACGTCACCGGCAGCCAGGCCCGTGGCTACGAAATGGCCTTGGACCGGGGGGCATTGACCGCATTCCTGTCCTGGGTGGAATCCCGGCCGTCATCGCGGTCGCGTCGGCCGACCGGCTGAGCGGTCAGGTCGTCGGGCTCTGACCCGGACCACCGGGTCGCCACAGGACGTCGCCGTCCGGGTTGGCCACCCGCGAAAGAATGAACAGCAGATCCGACACCCGGTTGAGGTACCGCGCCGGCAGCGGGCTGACGGTCTCCGGATGCGCTTTGACCGCGATCCATGCCGACCGCTCCGCTCTTCGGGTCACCGTCCGGGCGACGTGCAGGAGCGCGGACAGCGATGTTCCGCCGGGGAGGATGAACGAGTTCAACGCCGGCAGCGGTTCGTTGTATTCGTCGCACCACTTCTCCAGGCGTTCGACGTAAGCCTCGGTGATGCGCAGCGGCGGATGCTCGGGACGCTCGACGATGGGCGTGGCCAGGTCGGCCCCGGCGTCGAAGAGATCGTTCTGAATCCAGGTGAGTACCGTCCGCAGCGGTTCGTCGGGCTGCCCCAGGGCCACCGCGACGCCGATCGCGGCGTTGGCCTCGTCGCAGTCGGCGTAGGCGATCAGCCGAGGATCGCTCTTGGAGACCCGCGAGAAATCGCTCAGGCTCGACGTGCCGTCGTCGCCGGTCCGGGTATAAATGCGGGTCAGGTGCACTGCCATGTCTGTAGACGCTACCCCGCCGGCGGCGGGAGGAATCCCGGCCAAGCTGCTCTAAACTGACTTCCCGTGGGCGAGCGCTTCCTGGTAACCGGCGGTAACCGGTTAGCTGGCGAGGTTGCCGTGGGCGGCGCCAAGAACAGTGTGCTCAAGCTCATGGCGGCCAGCCTGTTGGCCGAGGGCACCACGACCATCACCAACTGCCCCGACATCCTCGATGTGCCGTTGATGGCGGAGGTTCTCCGAGGATTGGGCGCCAACGTCGAACTCGACGGCTCGGTGGTCCGGATCACTTCGCCCGATGAGCCGAAGTACGAGGCCGACTTCGCCGCGGTGCGCCAGTTCCGGGCATCGGTGTGTGTCCTCGGACCGCTCGTGGGCCGGTGCAAGCGCGCCCGCGTCGCCTTGCCCGGCGGCGATGCGATCGGGTCGCGGCCACTGGATATGCACCAGTCGGGTCTGCGTCAACTCGGGGCCGAATGCTGGATCGAGCACGGCTGCGTCGTCGCCTCCGCCGACCATCTCCGCGGGGCGGAGATCCAACTGGAGTTCCCCTCGGTCGGAGCGACGGAGAACATCCTGATGGCGGCGGTCGTCGCCGAGGGTGTGACCACCATCCACAACGCGGCGCGCGAACCCGACGTCGTCGACCTGTGCGAGATGCTCAACCAGATGGGCGCGCAGATCGAGGGTGCAGGCACCTCGACGCTGACCATCTCCGGTGTTACGAAGCTGCACCCCACCGAGCACCGGGTCATCGGGGATCGCATCGTCGCCGCGACGTGGGGGATCGCCGCGGCGATGACCCGCGGCGATATCTCCATCACCGGCATCGATCCGGGCCATCTGCAGCTGGTCCTGCACAAGCTGCACGACGCGGGAGCGACCGTCACCCAGCACGACGACGGCTTCCGGGTGGTCCAGTACGAGCGGCCCAAGGCCTGCAATGTCGCGACGCTGCCGTTTCCGGGTTTCCCGACCGACCTGCAACCCATGGCGATCGCGCTGGCGTCCATCGCGGACGGGACCTCGATGATCACCGAGAACGTGTTCGAGGCGCGGTTCCGGTTCGTCGAGGAGATGATCCGGCTGGGCGCCGACGCGCGCACCGACGGTCACCATGCGGTGGTGCGCGGAATCCCCCAACTCTCCAGCGCCCCGGTCTGGTCGTCGGATATCCGGGCCGGTGCCGGCCTGGTGCTGGCCGGACTGGTTGCCGACGGGGAGACCGAGGTCCACGACGTTTTCCACATCGATCGCGGGTATCCGCTGTTCGTCGAGAACCTGCAGAGTTTGGGCGCGGAAATAGAACGGGTACAGTAGGCGTTACCCAATCGGCACGGGGACCCACTTCGGGGCCCTGCTCCAGGGGGGTCAGCCCCCCGATTTGACTGAGACCAACCCGCTGTCGTAGGCTGGAACGGTTGCCCTGCTAGCGGGTCTAGCGCGGGTCTGTTGTTTGAGAACTCAATAGTGTGTTTGGTGGTTTTTGTTTTGTTGTTTTTGTTTGTTGTCACATCTTGGCGCCCCCGTGTTGGGGTGTGACGTTTTTTGCCAGTTTTGACTGGTTGCTTGGTCAGATTTTTCTGATTCGGATTCACCTGGCTCTTTGTGGGTTGGGTTGTTTTTGTTTGGAGAGTTTGATTCTGGCTCAGGACGAACGCTGGCGGCGTGCTTAACACATGCAA
>CAISDL010000131.1 GCA_903884065.1 uncultured Actinomycetes bacterium
ACGGCGCAAGCCATTTGAAGCCCGGGGAGTCCGAGGCCGGTGCGGCGACGATGGTGGTGCCCTTCTGGCCGACGGCGACGTAGACGCAGCGGACCTGCTTGGACGGGTCGCCGGTCTCCCAGTTCTGCCGCTGGTTGAGGATGGTGTCGACGCAGACCGCCGTCTTGCCGGTCTTGCGGTCGCCGATGATCAGCTGACGCTGGCCACGGCCGATCGGCGTCATGGCGTCGATGGCCTTGATGCCGGTCTGCAGCGGCTCGCTGACGCTCTGGCGCTGAACCACCGAGGGCGCCTGCAACTCCAGCACACGCCGCGTGGAAGCGGCGATCTCGCCGCGGCCGTCGATCGGCTCGCCCAACGGGTTGACCACCCGGCCCATGAAGGCGTCGCCCACCGGAACCGAGAGCACCTCGCCGGTGCGCCGGACCTGCTGGCCCTCCGCGATCTTGTCGGACTCGCCGAGGATCACCGCGCCGATGCTGTGCTCGTCGAGGTTGAGCGCAACGCCAAGCACGCCGCCGGTGAACTCCAGCAGTTCCTGGGTCATCACCGAGGGCAGGCCCTCGACGTGCGCGATGCCGTCGCCGGTGTCGATGACGGTACCGACCTCTTCGCGCCCGGTGCCGGTCTCAAAGCTCGAGACGTAGCTCTGGATGGCGCCCTGGATGTCGTCAGCCGAGATTGTCAACTCTGCCATGGCTTTTCGTCTTCCTGCCTTCTTGTCTTGGAGTGGCTTCAGTGTCTCTTTGGGGGCGGCTAGTCGGGCAGTTTCGTCGCTGCGGCGGCCAACCGCGACGACAGCGTTCCGTCGATGACCTCGTCACCCACGGCAACCGACAGGCCGCCCAGCAGCTCGGGATCGACGGTGAGTTGCACCGAGACGGGCGTGTGGTAAATCCGCGTCAGCACCTCGGTGAGGCGCCGGCGCTGCGAGTCGCTCAGATCGGCCGCAGCACTCACCTGGGCGACCACCTCCCCGCGCCGGGCAATGGCGAGTTGCGCGAGATCCCGCACGGCTTCGTCGACACGCTCACCGTCGAGCAGTGCCACGGTCTGGGAGAGCAGCGCGTTCGCGGTCTGATTCGTCCCACTGGCCCGGTCCAGCACGCCGCGCAGTAGCGAGACACGCTCGGAGGCGGGCTTGGAGTAGTCACCGAGCAGTGTGGTCAGCTGCGGCTCCGAATCCAGGAGCCGCCCGAACCGGAACAACTGCTCGGCCACCTCGTCGGCCTGGTATTCCCGGTCGGCCCGGGCCAACAGACTCAGCCGGGAGACGTGCTGGGCGGCGCCCACGAAGTCCTCGGTCCTCGACCACCGCACCGACACGGCGGTGTCGAGCAGATCCAGTGTCGTGGAGCCCACCCGGCCGCCGAACAACCGATGCAGGAGTTGCTTCTTCGCTTCCGTCTCGCCGGTGGCCTCGGCAAGGTGCCGGGCCAGGATCGGCTCGTCGAGGAGGACCTTGCCGACCGCGGTCAGTTCGTCGGACAGCGTGGAGAGTTCCTCGGGGCTCAGCGACCCGGAGATCGCATCGAATCGAGCGACGACCGCGGCCTGTGCGTCACGGCTGGCCGACCGCATCCCGGTGGATGCGACCTCGGGCGCGAAGGCCGCCGGAGCCATCGACTCCAACTCGTCGAGAAACCGGTCCACCGTGGCCGATCGAGCCTGCGGATCGGATACGTGCGCCTCGACCAGATCGGTCGCCCGCTGGACGGATTCACCGCCGAGGTCACCACGGAGCTGGCGGATCAGCTGTGAGCGCAGAAGCGAAACCTGCTGGCCGCCTTGGACTTTGATGCGCTCCGCCTCGACACCGGCCTGCACCCGCAATTGCTCGCCGATGCGCACCGAGTCGACGCGCGCCTCCTCGACGATATGCCGTCCCTCGGACGAACCCTGCTCGACCCGTTGAGCGTGGTACTCATCGGCGGCAGCCAATCGCTGCGTCGCCTTGGCGCTCTCGTCGAGCTGGTTGCGGACGGCGTCCTTCTGTTCTGCCATCAGCTTCCGGACCGGCGGGACCACCCACTTGTTGATCACCCACAGGATGACCGCGAAGCCAAAGAGCTGTCCGAGAAAAGTAGACAACGGTGCTCAGCCTTCCGAAACCGTGTACGTGTAGGCGGACGACGTCGAGGTGCCGCTCGACGCACTGGAGACCGGGACTCCCAGCACCCGGCTGGCCAACGTCTCGGACAGGGAATCCACCGACGTCTGCAGACTCGGGGCGATCGCGTCGCTCTGCGCCTTGAGTTCCTCGTTGGCGTCCCTGAGGGTGCCCGAGACATCCTCGTTGGCCCGCGCCCGCATGCCGTCGATGACATCGCGGCCCTCCGACCGTGCGCCATCGCGGATCGCAGCCGCCTCGGACCTGGCGGCTGCCAGTTCCGCGTTGTAGTCCGCCTCGGCGGCCGCCTCCTGATCCGCGGCCCGGCGGTTGTCCGCAGCGGTCTGAGCCAGCATCCGCTCGCGCTCACCCAACACCTTCTGGACCGGAGGCACGACGAACTTGCCGATCACGCCGAGCACGATCAAGAAGATGGCCAGCACGAAGAAGAAGGTGCCGTTGGGGATGAGGAAGTTGCTCGTGCCGCCTTCCTCAGCCGCCAACACGGTGACGCTTGGGTCCCCCATGGCCGACTAGGACGCGCCGGGCGTGGCGAACACGAACAGCGCCATGAATGCCAGGTTGATGAAGTAGGCCGCTTCCACCAGACCGACGGTGATGAAGAACGGGGTGAACAGCCGGCCCTGGGCCTCGGGCTGCCGGGCGATGCCCGAGATCAGCGCGTTGCCGGCGATACCGTCGCCGATACCGGCGCCGATGGCGCCGCCGCCCAGGATGAGCCCGCCGCCGATCAGGGCGCCGGAAATGATGGTGGGGTCTGCTGCCATTCCTTATTTCCTCCTTGATTGCTGGTAGGAGACCTACCAGGCTGTGGGTGCTTCGGGGGTCGAATACGCCCTATTGAGACGCTTTAGTGGTGCTCCTCATCCAGTTCCATGGACTGGCTGAAGTAGAGGATCGTCAGCAGCGCGAAGATGAACGCCTGGATCAAGCCGACGAAGAGGTCGAAGGTCTTCCAGATCGCGTTGGGCGCCCACATGATGTACGGCGGGAACAGCGCGATCAGGGCGACCATGATGCCGCCGGCGAAGATGTTGCCGAAGAGTCGCAGGGACAGCGAGATCGGCTTCGCGATCTCCTCGACGAGGTTGATCGGGGCCAGGAATGCCACGTGACCCTTGAGCACCTTGATCGGGTGGCCGATGATGCCGCGTCGCCAGATACCGGCCGCGTGGTAGCAGATGAACACGAACAGGGCCAGGGCGAGCACGAAGTTGATGTCCGAGGCCGGCGGTTTGAGCAGTTCGCCCGTCCCGCCGTTGGCCGTCCCGTACTGGACGGGCAGTACCGAGATCCAGTTGGCGATGAGGATGAAGACGAACAGCGTCACCGCCAGCGGAAGCACGAATGGAGCGATCTTCATGCCGATCGCCTGCTCGATCTGACCGCGCATCTGGATGGTGATGGACTCCCAGAACAGCTGCACACCGCCGGGAACTCCCGTTGAGGTGACCTTGGCGCGCAGGAAGAACGCCAGCGCCAGAGTGATGGCCGCGGCCAGCGCAGTGGCGTAGATCGTGTCGGTGTTGACCGTCATGCCAAGCCAGGTGGCTGTGGTGTGGTGGCCGACCTCGATCGCGCCCTCAGCGAGGATGCGTTCGGTCCCCTCAACGAGGAATGGTTGGGTCATAGTGGTCAATCCTTGAACATGTCGTCGGCAATTGAGACCGGATTGCGATAAGTACCGGCGGGACCGCCCTCATCGGGCGAAATCTCCGGATCACCGTTGCGGACCTTCTTCCACACCGGAAGCGCGGTGCTGAGCACCAGGACCACCTGAAACAGCGCCAGTCCGAACACGACGCCGAGGCCGGCCGGCTTGAAAACCCACGCGATGGTCAGACCGACCGCGGTGATGATCAGCAGGCGGGTGGCCGAGTTGACCGCCATCTTGCGCTTGAGCGGATGGGCGTCGGCGGTGATCGCAGCCACCGACCGCTGAACCAGGAGTGCATTGATCAGCCCGAGCACCAGGCCGACGCCGAAAAACACTCCGACCATGACGTGCCCGGCCCAGGCCGCGAGGCCGACCACCAGTGCGGTCAGGACGGCGCACACGGTCAATAACTGCATCGGCCGGAAGGCGACGGACGGATACACCAACGGCGCTTCCGGCGCTGGCGTCGTCACAGTGTGCCCCACAATCGTGTCATCAGAAATCGGCGGTAAACGGCTGTCCGAACCCGCCCGCCGAGCCCGGAAACCCGTGCGGACCCTCAGGTTCAGCAGCACCGTACCACATGGTAAACCGGGCTAAACGGCCTACTACTTGCCGTCGTAGGGACGGCCGTAGATGCTGTCCCGCAGCAGGGTCAGTTCGTCGTCGTCGGCCATGTCGTCACCCCGGATCAGCGGGATCACGGTGACCACCACCGCCACCGCAACGGCGGCCAGCATGACGGCGCCGGTGTAGCGCGGGTCGAAGAAAATGGTGCTGGCCACTCCCAGCGCGATCAGACCCACCCATAGGTAGATCAGCAGAACCGCGCGGCGGTGCGAATGCCCGATCTGCAGCAGTCGATGGTGCAGATGCATCTTGTCCGGACTGAACGGGCTGCGGCCGGCACGGGTGCGGCGAACGATCGCCAGCAGCATGTCCAGCGCGGGCACGAACACCACGGCGGCCACCAAGAGGAACGGCGACAACAGCGCGAAGACATCGCGCGCGCCGTAGGCGCTCTGCGAGATCGGTCCGGCGGCGGTGGTCGCCGCCGCCGCCAGCATCAGGCCGATCAGCATCGACCCGGAGTCGCCCATGAAGATCCGGGCCGGGTGGAAGTTGTGCGGCAGGAATCCCAGGCACGCCCCGGCCAGGACCACCGAGATCACCGCCGGCGGGTAGAACAGCACATCGCCGCCGTGGCTGCGCAGCAGGCCGACCGAGTAGATGCAGATCGCCATCGCGGTGATCAATCCGAGTCCGGCGGCCAGACCGTCGAGCCCGTCGACGAAGTTCATCGCGTTGACCACGGCCACGGTCAGGGCCAGCGTCAACATGATGGACGAGACCTGATCCAGCACGATGGTGCCGATCGAGCCGAACGGGATGTAGAGCACCACCCACGCGACGCCCATCGTCACCAGCACGCTGGCAGCGGTGATCTGCCCGGCGAACTTCGTCAGCGCGTCCAGGCCCCAACGGTCGTCGATCAGCCCGATGCCCATGATCAGACCGCCCGCGATCACGACGGCCGGCATGCCGGAGGAGTAGATGAAGCCGCGGGTCAGCGCGGGCAGTTGCGAGGCCAGGAACACCGCGGTGACGACGCCCAGATACATGGCCAGGCCGCCCATCCTCGGGATGGGCGCGAGGTGGACGTCACGTTCGCGGGGATAGGCGACGGCACCGAGACGGGTCGCCAGCACCCGCACACCGCCGGTCGCGAAGTAGGTGACTGCCGCGGCGGTCAGGCCGACCAGTGCCAACTCGCGCAGGGGAACGCCGGCCCCCCGGTCGGAGAGCGCCAGGAAAACGGAGTCCGCGGCCATGTTCGCCCGACGCTACTCCGCCTCGGCCGGCGCGGAACCGGTCAGCGATGCAGCGTCCACGCCGAGAACCGCGGCGATCGCGGCGGCGCTGACCGGGCCCTCCCGCAGGATTCGCGGCTCCGGGCCGGTGAGGTCGACGATGGTGGAGGCGGCCTGCTCCTGCGAGGGACCGCCGTCGAGGTAGACGTCGACCAGAGCGCCGAGTTGGGCCTGGGCCAGGTGCGCGGTCGTCGCCGGGGGCTGACCGGACACGTTGGCACTGGACACCGCGAGCGGTCCGGTCTCGCGCAGTAGTTCCAGGGCAACCGGCTGCAGCGGCATTCGCAGCATCACGGTGCCGCGGGCATCGCCGAGGTCCCATTGCAACGACGGCGCCTGCTGCACGACCAGGCTCAGCGCGCCGGGCCAGAAGGCGCGGATCAACTCGCGCGCCGCGTCGGCAACGTAATAGACCAGCCCGTCGATGGTGTGCCAGGACCCGACCAGCACGCCGACCGGCATATCGCGACCTCGCCCCTTGGCCGCGAGCAGGGCGGCCACGGCGTGGCTGTCGAAGGCATCCGCGGCCAGTCCGTAGACCGTGTCGGTCGGCATCACGACCAGCCGGCCGCTCTTGAGCGCGGAGGCGGCGGCGGAGATGGCGGGCTCCCGCCTGCCCGGGTCGCGGCAGTCGAAGAGCTGTGTCACGACACCGCTCCCGTGGAGCGAACTGCGGTGACGAACCTCGGCCGCCCGGTCAGGTCGCGGCGCGCCGCGATGTCGGTGAAGGCGCCACCCGGAAGCGACCCGGGAACAGGCGACCCGGGAACAGGCACTGCGGCGATGACGGCGACCGTCGCCTGCGCCGTGCTGTCGTCGTGTTCCACCGCGAGCAGACCGCCGGGGGTCAGCCATTCGGCGGCACGGACGACGATCGGGGTGATCACCGACATGCCGTCGGCCCCGCCGTAGAGCGCATGCGCCGGATCATGCTGCGCGACTTCCGGTTCCAGCACGGCACCGTCGGGGATGTAGGGCGGATTGGCCACCACGAGATCCACCATGCCCACGAGGTCGGGCAGCAGGTCGGGATCCGTCACATCACCGGCGACCAGCTGGACCGTCGTGTCGGCCGCATTGCGCCGTGCGTACTCGAGTGCGGTGGCGTCGTCGTCCACCGCGATCACCCGGGCACCGGGCAGTGAGGCTGCCAGTGCGATGGCCAGCGCACCAGATCCGGTGCACAGGTCGACGATGATCGGCCGCGGCGGAAGATCCTGCGCCAGGGCCCATTCCAGCAGCGACTCGGTCTCCGGCCGGGGAATGAACACACCCGGTCCGACCTGAAGGTGCGCCGGGCCGAAAGCCGCCCGGCCGGTGATGTGCTGAAGCGGGACGCGCTGCGCGCGGGTCGTCACGGCCGCCTCGAAGCGATCGAAGAACCCCGAGCCGGGCGCATCAAGCAGTGCCAGTCGACCGCGGTCGATGCCGGCGGCGTGCGCGGCCAGCAGCTCGGCATCGGTTCGCGCGGAGTCGATTCCGGCCCGCGACAGCTGCTCGGCCGCCGCGGTGATCGCCGCCCGCAGAGGACCCACGGTCATATCTCGGTCACGCCTGTTGGAGCCGGGCTTGCTTGTCGGCGGCGACCAGCGCGTCCAGCAGCGGGTCAAGCTCACCGTCGAGCACCTGGTCGAGGTTGTGCGCCTTGAAGTTGATCCGGTGGTCGGCGATCCGGTTCTCCGGGAAGTTATAGGTGCGAATCCGCTCGGAGCGGTCGACGGTGCGGATCTGGCTGGCCCGGTCCGCCGAGGCGTCGGCGGAAGCCTGCTCCTCGGCCAGCACCTGCAGTCGCGCCGCGAGGACCTGCATGGCGCGGGCCTTGTTCTGCAACTGCGAGCGTTCGTTCTGGCAGGTGACGACGATCCCGGTGGGCAGGTGGGTGATCCGCACGGCGGAGTCGGTGGTGTTGACGCCCTGGCCGCCCTTGCCGGAGGACCGGTAGACGTCGATCCGAAGATCCGACTCGTCGATCTGGACCTGTTCGACCTCTTCCGGTTCGGGGTAGACCAGCACACCGGCCGCCGACGTGTGAACGCGCCCTTGGGATTCGGTGACGGGGACCCGCTGCACGCGGTGCACCCCGCCTTCCCATTTCAGCCTCGCCCAGACCCCGTCCGCCGAGTCGCCCTTGCTGCCGATGGCGATGGTGGCTTCCTTGTACCCGCCGAGATCGGAGAACGTCTCGTCCAGAACGGTCACCGTCCACCCGCGCCGTTCGGCGTAGCGGATGTACATCCGGGCGAGGTCGGCGGCGAACAGCGCCGACTCCTCCCCGCCCTCACCGGATTTGACCTCGAGAACGATGTCGTCGGGGTCGTGCGGGTCCCGCGGGGCCAGCATGTCGGTGAGTTGGTCGTCGAGTGCGGCGACGGTGGCCTCGAGTTCGGTGACCTCGTCGGCGAACGATGAGTCGTCGGCGGCGAGTTCGCGGGCCGCCTCCAGATCGCCGCGAGCGGCCGCCAGCTTGCGGTAGGTGGCGGCGATCGGCGCCAACTGGGCGAAGCGCTTGCCCACCCGCCGGGCGTTGGCGGCGTCGCCGTGCAACTCCGGGTCGGAGAGTTGACGTTCGAGGTCGGCGTGCTCAGCCAGCACGGCGTCGATCGCATCAGCGGGAGCGCTCTGCGGCATCTTCGGTCCTCGTCGGTCTTCGGTCCTCGTCGGTCCGCGGTCCTCGTCGGACTCGGTGTACCCGGACACAAACCGACGCCCGGGCTCGCACGGCGGCGAGCGACGGACGTCGGCGGTACAGCTAGCTGTCGGCGGAGTCGCCCGACTCGGGCGCCGAGGTGGTCTGCTTGGACCCGGGCCGCTTGCCGTAGCGCTTCTCGAAGCGGGCCACACGGCCGCCGCTGTCGAGGATCTTCTGCTTGCCCGTGTAGAAGGGGTGGCACTGCGAACACACCTCGACCACGATGTGGCCGCTCTCCTTGGTGCTGCGGGTCTCGAAGCTGTTGCCGCAGCCGCAGACCACGGAGGTCGGGACGTAGGCGGGATGGATGCCAGTCTTCATAGGTCCTCTTCTTGATCTGGTCGCCGGGTCGCCGTCATCGGGCGTGAACCGGTACCTGAGGTTGTTTCGATCAGTATGCCAGTTCGGCTGTCACCTGCCCAAATGCGCCCGGGTGTAATGACGCCGCCAGGTGGGTACCCAGAGGCTGCAGCCGTGGCCGGCGCACATCCACAGCGGGACTCCGCCTCGGGCATCCGCCGGTTGACCTCCCCCAACAGGGAGCGGTGAGCACCCCGCCGGAACGGCTCCGCCGATTCCGGCCAGCGGTGACACCGACGGTCAACCTGCCTGCCCGGGCGGGGGATCGGACGTCAGTGCGCCGGCCCGGTCGCTGCGGCGGTGCGGTAGCGGCGGGAACGCGGGTCGCGCTCCCAGAGGCTGCCGTGCGGAATCCGCGTTCCCTGCGCGCTCAACGCGCGCTTGATGATCTTGTTCGTGGCGGTGACCGGCAGGTCGTCGGCGACCCAGACAAAGCGCGGCCAGGCCTTCGGTGACAAGTCGGGCTGGGTACTCAGGAAGTCGCCGAACTCGTCGGGGGTCAGCGAGGCCCGGTCGCGCAGGACGATCGCCGCCATCACCGAGTCGCCGACCCGTTCGTCGGGCACGGCGTACACCGCGACCCGACTGACCGGGGACAGCCGGTGAACAATCCGCTCGATCGGTGCGCAGGTGAGGTTCTCGCCGTCGACCCGCAGCCACTCCCCCGTCCGGCCGGCCAGGTAGATCCAGCCCTCGGCGTCGCGGTAGGCCAGGTCGCCCGACCAGTACATGCCATGGCGGAGTCGCTCGGCGGTGGCTTCGGCGTCGTTGTAGTAGCCGCTGAACAATCCGGCGCCTTCGGTGTTGACGATCTCACCGATGGCCTCCTCCGGGTTGCACAGCGCCCCGTGAGCGTCGAAGACCGCCGCGGCGCACTCGGTCATCTTCTCGGGGTTGTAGACCGATACCCCGGGGAAACCCCTGCCGACGGATCCGGGTGGGCAGTCACCGTCACGCGTGATGATCACCGCGCCTTCGGTGGAGCCGAAACCGTCCCACACCGCGCACCCGAAACGCCTGCCGAA
>CAISDL010000132.1 GCA_903884065.1 uncultured Actinomycetes bacterium
CCGCCGCGATATCCTTCACCTGCGAAGTGCCTTCCCGCTGGACGATCGAATCCTAGACAAATCCGATTATCCATTGCAGGACAGGCACTTTCGCGTATCAACACCCAGCTACACCGACACTCCACGAAAAATCTGGGCTAGATCCCCGGTGGTTAATCGCCAGTCGGACCAGCGACCGCCCGCGCGGCGGCACCGGCCGCGTGCCGCACGGTGTCGGCGGCATTGCGGAGTATCCGATCGGTCTGCCTGTGGGCATCCGTGACAACGTCTTTCACGGAGTCTTTCACGGGGTCTTTCACGGGGTCTTTCACGGGGTCTTTCACGGGGCCGGACCGCACCGGGGTGCGCGCGGAGGGGGTGGCGTGGACCGCACCCTTGAGGCCGACGGGCAGGGAAACATCGGCATCGGCGACGGCGGCCGCGGGAGCCAGCAGGATGACCGGAATCTCGACCGCAACCTCCCGACGCTGAACACGTTCGGCGGCAACGGGATTGGCCGGGCGGTTCACGACCGGTGGGGTCAGGGGGCCCGTGCCCGTGGACGTCGGGTCATCGACCGCCGGCGATCGGGTGGGCAATGCGAGGACGGATTGCGGTTCGTAGACAGGCTGCTCGATCGCGCCGCGGATCGCGCTGATGATCGCCTTCTGCGAATCACCGGACGTGACCGCGGCGACCGCCGTGCTCAGTGCGGATGCGAGGTCGCGGCCGACCAGACCCCGCAGGGTGTCGACCGCCTGCCCGCCGTGGGCGACCAGCAGGGCGCCGGCGGCGAACGCCGCCGTCACCGCATCGTCGGCGATGCCGTGCACGTCGTCCATCAATGTCATGACGATCTCGGCGGCGGCGGGAATGAGGTCGGCGGGAATTGCGGCAAGGGCCAGGAGTTGTTCGGTCGACACCGGCCCGGCGGCGGGAAGGGACACAGCCAACGCGGGCCAGTCGAGCGGAGGACCGGACACGACGGGCGGCGGGACATAGGGGTGGGACGCCGCCGTCAACTCCGGAACGGTGACGGCTGTGGCGCCCGCGAAGAACGCTGCGACGATCGCATTCCTGCCCAGGTAGCTCGCGTCGGCGGCCAACGTGGAGACCAGATCCTTGAGCACGGCGAACGGGTTGCTCGAGGGCTCAGACTGGGCGGGGCCGATGGCGCTGAGAAAGTCCTTGTTGAGCATGTCCATGGCATCACCGGTGCCGGACAGTTGAACAGCCGGGATCCGCAGGTCGGAGCGCGGGACGATCACCGGATTGGCCACCACGACCGCAGCGACCGACAGCGCCACTCCAGTCGTGAGAAGGGGACCGATCAGGCCGGGCACAGCGTTCACCGCCTTTCCTGGTGAAGAATTCGCTCAATAATAGCTGAGAGTTATCTGAGAGGCATGTCGCAGCCAGCGATTTCCCGGGTGATGTGGCCGATCCCACACCGCCGGCCCACCAACATGCGCCGACCGGCGTCAGTCGCCGATCGGGCCCGGGTGTCCGACCTACCGAAGCGCCCCGAGGACGGCTTCGGCAAACTGCGGCTGACACACCAGGACATCGGGCAGCAGCGGATCGGCCTGGTTGTATCGCAGTGGCGTCCCGTCGATACGCGAAGTGTGCAGGCCGGCCGCCCGTGCCACCGCAACCGGCGCCGCGGAGTCCCACTCGTACTGCCCGCCCGCGTGCACGTAGACCTCGGCGCGCCCCTGCACCACGGCGGCCACCTTGGCGCCGGCCGAACCCATCTCGACCAGAGTTCCGCCGAGTTGGTCGCGCACCTGCAGGGCGACGGCGGGCGGACGGGTGCGGGACACCAGGATGCGCGGGGCACCGGCGTGCACCGACGGCGCGCGTACGTCGGGCGTTGCCAGGGTCACGCCCTGGCCGGGAAGAGCCACCGCTCCGGCCACCAGATCGCCGCGTTCCCAGAGCGCCACGTGAACCGCCCAGTCGTCGCGGTCGAGTTCGGAGAATTCCCGAGTGCCGTCGACGGGGTCGACGATCCACACCCGCTCGGCACCCAGCCGTACCGGATTGTCGGCGCCCTCCTCGGAGAGCACCGCGTCGTCGGGGCGGGTTCGGGCCAGCGCAGCCATCAGGAACTCGTGCGAACGCCGGTCGCCCTGGGCCTTGCGATCGGCGGCGGGTGCCTCGGACAACTCGGCACGAACGTCGAGCAGGAGCCGACCCGCCTCGGTGGCCAAGTGGGCGGCCAGTTCGTGGTCGTTCACGCCCGGGATTCCAGCAGTCCGACCACCTGCGCGGCAAGTTCTGCCGCGGTGCGATCCGGGGTGAGCCTCAGGTCCGGATTTCTCGGCCGCTGGTAGGGACTGTCGATTCCGGTGAAGTGGGTGATCTCGCCGCGCCGGGCCTTGACGTAGAGCCCTTTGGGGTCACGGCGTTCGCAGTCCTCCAGTGGCGTGTCGACGAAGACTTCGAAGAACTCGATCCCGGCCTCGGCATGCACGCCGCGGGCCAGTTCCCGATGCTCCTGCAGGGGGCTGATCGCCGGGACCAGAACGGTCAGCCCGGCATCGGCCATCAGCGTGGCGACATGGGCAAGCCTTCTAAGGTTCTCGGCCCGGTCGGCCATCGAGAAGCCGAGGTCGGCATTGAGCCCGTGACGCAGGTTGTCACCGTCGAGAATGTATGCGGGACGGCCGTGTTCGAGAAGAAGCTGCTCGGCGATGACCGCCACCGAGGACTTCCCGGAGCCGGACAGACCCGTGAACCACACGGTCCGGCCTTTGGTCATCCGCCCGCCGGGCGTTACCAGCGAACGGTGGCGCACCGTGTTGGGCGAGGCACTGCGGCCGGCCGACGGTGCGGTGTCGCGAACCATGCCCGCTGCCACGGTGACGTTCGTGTCCGGGTCGATCAGGATGAACGATCCGGTGGCCGAGTTGCGGGTGTATTCGTCGAGCAGCAACGGCACCTGGGTGCGCAGGCTGACCCGGCCGAGCTCGTTGAGCTTCAGGGCTGTGGCGCCCTTGTCGCGGTGCAGGGTGTTCACGTCGAGCCGGTAATCCAGGGCGGTGACCTTGGCCCGGGTCGAGCGGGTGGTGTGCTTGATCACGTAGTCGCGACCGGGCTCGAGTGCGGCGTCGTCAGCCATCCAGCACACCATCGCGTCGAACTCGTCGGTGGTGTCGGGCTGGTTCTGCGGCCGGGCCAGCAGGTCGCCCCGCGAGATGTCGATGTCATCGGCCAGGCTGATCGACACCGCCATGGGCGGAAACGCCTCGGACACTGGACCTTCCGGCCCGTCGATGGCGGTGATGCGGCTGGTCTTCCCGCCGGGAAGCGCAATCACCTCATCGCCGGGCCGCATGATCCCGCTGGCCACGGTGCCGGCGTAGCTGCGGTGGTCGGCGTGGTCCCTGGTCTGCGGGCGGATGACGTACTGGACCGGGAAACGGACATCGACCAGATTGCGGTCACCGGCGATGTAGACGTCCTCGAGATGGCTCAGCAACGGCGGCCCGTCGTACCAGGAAGCCTTGTCCGACTTGGTCACCACGTTGTCGCCGTTGAGTGCCGACATCGGGATCGTGGTCACGTCGTGGACGTCGAGACGGGCGGCGAAGGCATGGAACTCGTCGCGGATGCGGTCGAACCGATCCCGGTCCCAGTCGATGAGGTCCATCTTGTTGACCGCGAGCACGATGTGTTGCACACCGAGCAACGAGGCCAGGAAGGCGTGCCGGCGGGACTGCTCGAGCAGGCCGACGCGGGCGTCGACGAGCACGATCACCAGTTGGGCGGTCGAGGCCCCGGTGACCATGTTCCGGGTGTACTGAATATGGCCGGGGGTGTCGGCGATGATGAATTTCCGCTTGGCCGTGGCGAAGTAGCGGTAGGCGACGTCGATGGTGATGCCCTGTTCGCGTTCCGATCGCAGGCCGTCGGTCACCAGCGCCAGGTCGGTGTAGTCATTGCCGCGTTCGCGCGAGGTTCGCTCGACGGCCGCCAACTGATCCTCCATCACCGCCTTGGAGTCATAGAGCAGCCGGCCGATCAACGTGGACTTGCCGTCGTCGACGGAGCCGGCGGTGGCCAGTCGCAGCAGGGTGCTGTCTGCCGTACCGATCTCGGCGGCCATCAGAGTCCTCGCTTCTGCGCGCAAGCGCTCATCAGAGTCCTCGCTTCTTCGCGCAAGCGCTCATCAGAGTCCTCGCTTCTTCGCGCAAGCGCTCATCAGAAGTAACCCTCACGCTTGCGGTCCTCCATGCCGGCCTCGGAGATCCGGTCGTCGGCACGGGTGGCGCCACGCTCGGTAAGCCGCGACGTCGCGGTCTCGGCGATCACCTGCTCGACGGTGGCCGCGGTCGACTCCACGCAGCCGGTGCAGGTGACGTCTCCGACGGTGCGGAACCGGACCATGGTCTCGAACACCTCCTCACCGGCGCGGGGCTGCATGTGCTCGTGGACGGCCAGCAGCATCCCGTCGCGTTGGAACACCGGCCGGCGGTGGGCGTAGTAGATGGACGGCAGGGTGATGTTCTCCTCGCCGATGTAGGCCCAGATGTCGTACTCGGTCCAGTTCGACAGCGGGAAGACTCGGATGTGCTCCCCCTTGCGGTACCGGCCGTTGTAGAGACTCCACAGTTCGGGTCGCTGCGCCTTGGGGTTCCACTGGCCGAATTCGTCACGGAAGCTGAAGACCCGTTCCTTGGCCCGGGCCTTCTCCTCGTCGCGACGGGCCCCGCCGAAGGCGGCGTCGAAGCGGTTCTCCCCGATCGCCCGCAACAACGTCACCGTCTGCAGCGGGTTGCGCGATGGGCCGTTGTCGATGACCCGGCCGGCGTCGATGTCCTCCTCGACACTGGCGACGACCAGCCGCAGCCCGTACCGCTGGACCAGTTCATCGCGGGTACTGATCACCTCGTCGAAGTTATGGCCGGTGTCGACGTGCATCACCGGAAACGGCACCCGGGCCGGGGCGAACGCCTTGATGGCCAGGTGCAGCATCACGATCGAGTCCTTGCCGCCCGAGAACAGCAGCACCGGACGCTCGAACTCGGCGGCGACCTCGCGGATGATGTGGATGGCCTCGGCCTCCAGCGAGCGCAGGTGGCTCAATTCGTACTGGCCGGGCAGCGGCGCGGCAGGGTCGTCCCCGTCGTGCTGCGCTGTGGGCCGGGACAGAAGCTGCTCCGACATCGGTTCCTCGTAAAGTAAGTTGGTTCAATTAACCAGGATTACCTGCTTACCCTGAAGGTAGCGATCGCCGTGGGGGAGTGTCAATCAGCCGGGCGCGGGCGATTTCGCCGCTAGAGGGTGACCTCGTGCAGCTTTCCGGTCGCCACGTCGAAGACGAAGCCGCGAGCCGAGTCGTGCAGGGTGACGAACGGACTGCTCTGGATACGACGCAGCGACTGGCGAACGTCCTCCTCCACGTCCGGGAACGATTCGGCGGCCCACTCCGGCTTGATGCCGGTCTCCTTCTGGATGTCGCTCTTGAAGTCGTCGTCGGTGAACGTGAGCATGCCGCAATCGGTGTGGTGGATCAGGACGATCTCGCGGGTGCCCAGCAGTCGCTGGCTGATGGCCAGCGAACGGATCTCGTCGTCGGTGACCACCCCGCCGGCGTTGCGAATGACATGCGCCTCGCCCTCGTTGAGTCCGAGGATCCGGTAGACGTCCATCCGGGCGTCCATGCATGCCACCACGGCCACATGCTTGCTGGGCGGCAACGGAAGCGGTCCGGAGAAGGTCTTGGCGTACTCGGCGTTGTTGGCCAGGTACTGGTCGGTAACGCTCACGGGGCGGTCTCCTGTCTGGGGGCTCAAACCGGCCCGATGTTAGCGGCACCCCCCGCCGATGTCATCAGTCGAAATCTGCGCGATTCCAACGCGCGGGTGTCAGTCGGTGGGCGGCGGCGGCACGGTGGCACGCACATGCCCGCCGAGAACCGAGCGACAGCCTTCATGTTCGGGGCGCTCTCCGGATAGACAGCGGCCCCTTCCCGCAGGGGCGGTTTCAGGGGAAGGGGCCGCTGTTCTGGTTCCCGGGACTGCCGGGTCGGTTAGGGGGTGCCGGGGGTGCCGGGGGTTCCGTTGCTGCTGGTGGAGCCTGTTCCGGCGGCCGAGCCGATGCCGCGGGTGCCGCCGGCACCACCGGTGCCGTCGGGTGTGGCGTCACCGCCGTTGCCGCCGTTGCCGCC
>CAISDL010000133.1 GCA_903884065.1 uncultured Actinomycetes bacterium
ACGGTGCACAGCAGCCGCCAATGCTGTCCTTTGGGCGGCGTGGGAACCAGGCGCAGCGTCCAGCCCAACTCGGCGAGCAGCTTGTCCGCCTTGCGGTGGTTGCAGCCCGAGCACGCGGCCACGCAGTTCTCCCAGGTGTGCTCGCCGCCACGGCTGCGCGGCACCACATGATCGACGGTGTCGGCCTTGCCGCCGCAGTACGCGCAGCGGAACCTATCCCGGTGCATCAGAGCCGCCCGGGTCATCGGGATGCGAGCCCGGTACGGCACCCGGACGTAGGTCCGCAACCGGATCACCGAGGGCACCGCGATCTTGCGGGAGCTGGAATGGATCACCGGGCCGTTGGGGTCGTCGTGCACCACATCGGCCTTGCCGCAGAGCAGCATCACCACGGCCCGCCGGATGGGCAGGGCCGTGAGCGGTTCGTAGGTCGAGTTGAGCAGCAGGACGCGCCGGCGCCCCCAGACCGACGGCTCGGCGGAGGGGGCTTGGATATCGACGCTGTGCAGGGCAGGGCGCGAACCGGCTTTGTTCGCCACGTTTCGTCTGCGCTGCGCCATACGTCCTCCGCAGACCAGTGCACCACGGATCGGCGCCGATCGCACGCCTATTCATCTCGTGTTCAATGGGGGCGTGGCTGATGGCGAGAACCCGCAGACGTTCTACGACGCCGTGGGCGGGGACGAGACGTTCAGGACCATCGTGTCCCGCTTCTACGCCCTGGTGCGCGACGACGAGGTGCTGCGACCGATGTATCCCGACGAGGACCTGTCCGGAGCCGAAGACCGCCTCCGGATGTTCCTGGAGCAGTACTGGGGCGGCCCGCGGACCTACTCCGACCAGCGCGGCCACCCACGGCTGCGGATGCGGCACGCGCCGTTCCGGATCGGTTTCATCGAACGCGACGCCTGGTTGCGCTGCATGCACTCCGCCGTGGCCTCGATCGACTCGACCACCCTCGACGACGAGCACCGCCGGCAACTGCTGGCCTACCTCGACATGGCGGCCCAGCACATGGTCAACGCCGAGTTCTAGAGCGTCACCGGACCAGCAGATCCAGTCCCACCCGCCGGCGGAAGACCGACCCGAACCGGGCGTCGATGCGCAGCCACGCGGGCGAGGCCCGGATCCGCACCACCTCGGCGTCGGGCGGATCCTCCGGCAGGAACCGCATGGCCGCCATCGCCAGCACGCACCGCATCGGCACACCGATCTCCGCGCCGGCGCCACTGAC
The DNA here is from genome assembly GCA_903884065.1 of uncultured Actinomycetes bacterium. Classification (GTDB taxonomy): domain Bacteria; phylum Actinomycetota; class Actinomycetes; order Mycobacteriales; family Mycobacteriaceae; genus Mycobacterium. Next base: position 1,235 of record CAISDL010000133.1, read on the forward strand.
GTGGAGCACTTCGGAATCCAGCAGCGACGCCGGCGGGCCGTGCCCGGCGGACTCGCGGGCCAGTTCGGCACCGCGGGCGGCAAGGTCGGCCAGCACCGCCGCCGGGACGTCGTCGACATGGACGAAACCCGTCTCGGCGGGCAGGGCGCCTCGCCACGCGGAGTCCAGCGGGTAACCCGGATCGACGTAGCCTCCGGCATCGGCCGCGCGAAGCCCACGGGCCAATTCCTCAGCGGCACAGGTCAAGTCGGCCGGCTGAATCCTGCCGGCGACAGCCCGGCCCGCCAGCACGTCGAAGCCGGTGCCCACCCAGGCGCCGAGGAGTCCGTCCGCCGCCCTGGTCCGCAGCCGGATGACGGCGGCCTCGTCCAGGACGCGGGCCCGCTCGGCGAACACGACCAGATCGTGCCGGCCGGCGGGATCTTCGATCCAGACACCCCGTTCGGGGTTTCCCCCCGGCAGGCTCATCGGAGCCAGCGTTGCAGATACTCCCGATGCGTGTCCGAGAGCCGCACCAGGCGTTGCTCCTCGATGTGGACAGCCGCCAATTGCGTCTCGGCGATCACCGCCGGTTTGGAGTCGGGTGCCGCCCCGACGGACCTGACCTCATAGCCCAGCGTGAAATCCACCGCCCGAAGTCGCTTTGTCCACATGGTGACCTGAAGCGGGGAGTCGGCAAGGCGGAGTTGACCTTTGTAGAGCACCCGCACTTCGTGGATGAGCAACCCGATGGTCGCGACATCCTCGGCGAACGGCTCGCGCAGGAAGTCGACCCGGGCCTCCTCCAGGATCGTCACCATCGTGGCGTGATTGACGTGCTGGTACATGTCGATGTCCGACCAGCGGACCCGCACACCGGTGGTGAAGCCGCCGCTCACCTGCTCAGCCACTCGTCCCTGTTTCAGTCGTCCGGGTCATGCTGCGAATCTGGCGGGCCGCCACCGACAGCGTCGCCAGGTCGCGGGCATCGCTGTCGTAGATCTCGGTGAGAGTCCGCCGGGCGCGGTGCACCCGCGAACCGTTGCTCCGCTCCCACTCCGCGATCTTCTCCTCCCCCGACTCGTCGGGCTCGCCGGCCGCGAGCACGTCGAAACACAGCGCGCGCAGCGAGCCGTAGATGTCGTCGCGGATCGCCAGCCGCGCCAAGGCGTGCCAGCGGTCGTCGCGAGGCAGTCGGGAGACGGCGCTCAGCAGCCCGTCGGTGCCGAGGTAGTCCATCACCGCGAAATAGGTGTCGGCAACCTCGGCCGGTTCGCGATCGGTGATGTCGGCGATGTCGATGACGTCGAGCAGGCTGTACTGGTAGAGCCCGGAGGCCACCGCGTACGCCAGGTCACGGTCGACCCCGTCGGCCACGAACTCCGCGGTCTCCTTCGCCACGATGGCCTGGTCGTCGCCGCGCAGCCAGCGGGGCATCCCGGGCGTCAGCGCGGCGACCGTCGCCGCGAAGCGGTTGGTCTCGGCGCCGACGGCCAGCGGCTGCGGGCGGTAATTCAGCAGCCAGCGCGCGGAGCGGTCCAGCAGTCGCCGCAGATCCAGCGTCATGCGGTCGGTCACCGCGACGGGTACGCCGCCGTCGCCGGCCGCCCTGATCCGCCGCCAGGTGGCCCCGATGCCGAAGATCGCGTCGGTGGCCGCGAAGGCGCGGACCGCATCGGCGTAGTCGACGCCCGCGTCTTCGGTGACCCGATAGGCGAACGTGATGCCACCGGTGTCGATGACGTCGTTCACCAGCGTCGTGGTGACGATCTCGCGCCGCAGTTGATGGGTGCGGATCTCGGCGGCGAACCCCTCGCGCAGTTGCGCCGGGAAGTACGCGGGCAGCCGGGAGGCGAAGGCCTCCTGATCGGGGATGTCGGTGGCCAGTACCTGCTCCTTGAGCGCCAGCTTGAGGTGCGCCATCAAGGTCGCCAGTTCCGGAGAGGTCAGGCCCGCGCCGATCTCCTCGCGACGCCGGATCTCCTTGCCGCTGGGCAGTGCTTCGAGTTCGCGATTGAGGCCCCGGCGCTCCTCCAACTCCAGAATCTGCCGCTCGTGGACGTTGAGCATTGCCGCGGCATTGGCGCGGCTGGTTCCCATCAGGTCGTTCTGGGCGCTGTTGTCGGCGAGCACCAGTCGGCCCACCTCGTCGGTCATCGAGGCGAGCAGGTCGCTGCGCCGGTCCACGTCGATGGCGCCGGCGCTGACCAAAGAGTCGACCAGGATCTTGATGTTGACCTCGTGGTCGGAGCAGTCCACCCCGGCGGAGTTGTCCATCGCGTCGGTGTTGATGCGCCCGCCGCACAGGTCGAACTCCACCCGGCCCAGCGACGTCACTCCGAGATTGCCGCCCTCACCGATCACCTTGGCGCGCACCTGGTTCGCGTTGACCCGCACGGTGTCGTTGGCACGATCGCCGACCGCGGCGTCGGACTCGGACTCGGCCTTGATGTAGGTGCCGATGCCGCCGTTGAACAGCAGATCCACCGGAGCCCGCAGGATCGCGCGGATGAGATCCGGCGGAGTCATCTCCGTGACGGTCTCGTCGATGCCCAGTGCGTCATGCATCTGCGGGCTGATCGGGATGGCCTTCTGCTGTCTGCTGAACACACCGCCTCCGGCGCTGATCAGGCCGGCGTCGTAGTCCTCCCAACTCGACCGCGGGAGGCCGAAGAGCCGACGGCGCTCGGCGAACGACCGGGCGGCGTCGGGGTCGGGGTCGACGAAGATGTGCCGGTGGTCGAAGGCGGCGACCAACCGGATGTGCTCGGAGAGCAGCATTCCGTTGCCGAACACGTCGCCGCTCATGTCGCCGACGCCGGCGACGGTGAAGTCCTCGGCCTGGGTGTCCACCCCCATCTCGCGGAAGTGCCGCTTGACCGCCTCCCACGCGCCCTTGGCGGTGATGCCCATCGCCTTGTGGTCGTATCCCACCGACCCGCCGGAGGCGAACGCGTCGCCCAGCCAGAATCCGTACGACCCGGCGACCTCGTTGGCGATGTCGGAGAAGGTCGCGGTGCCCTTGTCGGCGGCGACCACCAGGTAGGCGTCGTCGCCGTCCCGGCGCACCACGCGCGGCGGTGCCACGACGTGGCCGCCGGCCCGGTCGACGTTGTCGGTGACGTCGAGAAGTCCGGCCACGAACAACTGGTAGCAGGCGACCCCCTCGTCGCGGAACGCGTCGCGGTCGGCCGCGGAGTCGCCGGTCGGCGCCGGCGGGTTCTTCACCACGAAGCCGCCCTTGGCCCCGACCGGGACGATGACGGCATTCTTGACGGCCTGCGCTTTGACCAGGCCCAGGATCTCGGTCCGGAAATCCTCGCGCCGGTCCGACCACCGCAGTCCGCCACGGGCGACGGGACCGAAGCGCAGATGGACGCCTTCGACCCGCGGCGAGTAGACGAAAATCTCGAACTTGGGCCGCGGCAGCGGCAGTTCGCTGATCAGTTCGGGATTGACCTTGACCGACAACACATTCCGGGCCCGTGCCGACCGTGGATCGGTGACGTAGAAGTTGGTCCGTAGCGTCGCCTCGATCATCGAGGCGAACGCCCGCAACACCCGGTCGGTGTCCAGGCTGGCCAGCGCGTCGATGTCGGCGGTGACCGCCCTCGCCGCGGCCTGGGCGTCGAGGCCGCGGGCCGCCGAGTCGGGATCGAAGAGCGCCTCGAACAGTGCCACCAGGGAACGCGCCGTGGAGACGTTCTCCCGCAGCACCGACTCGATGTGCGACTGGCTGTAGGGGAATCCGGCCTGCCGCAGATACTTGGCGTAGGTCCGCAGCACCACGACCTGCTGCCAGGTCAGGTCCGCGCGCAGCACCAGTTCGTTGAACCGGTCGACTTCGACACGGCCGTCCCAGATCGCGGTGACGGCTTCGGTGAATCGGGTGGCGGTGGCGGCCCAGTCATCACCGACGGTCGACTGCGGATCCGACGCCTCGGGCCGGATCGTGAACTGGTAGATCCACACCGTCAGCCCGTCACGGCGCCTCACCGTGAAGGGCCGTTCCTCCAAGACCTCGACGCCCATGCACTGCAGCACCGGAAGCAGTTTGCTCAGCGATGCCGAACCGCCGGCGAGGTACCAGGTGAGGTAGGCCTCCCCGGCCGCCGTCTTCTCGTCGCCGGGCTCCATCTGCAATCGGACCGAATCGGGCTCCAGCCCTTCGATGATCGCGATGTCGGCGATCGCCTCGACCGGCTTGACCACCTGTTTGTACTCTTCGGGCAGCGCTTCGGCGTAGTGCTCGGCAGTGCCGACCTCGATGGCGCCGGTCGAGGCTGATCCCAGGAGCCGGTCGGCCCAGGTGCGGGTGGCCTCGCTGAGGAGATCCTGGATGCGGGCCGTGTTCGCCTCGGAGGTGTCGATGCCGCTGGCCGCCACACCCTCGGGGAGCAGGACGGTGAAATGCACGACGGCCCATGGCGATTCGCTGACCCTGGCGGCGTAGTCGATGCTTTCGCCACCGAACTCGCGCATCAGGATGTCCTGCATGGCCAGTCGCACGGCGGTGGTGTAGCGGTCGCGGGGCAGATAGACCAGACAGGACACGAAGTGCTCAAGCCGATCGGTGCGCAGGAACAGCAACGCCCGTCGCCGCGAACCGAGGTCGATCACCGCGCCGGCCATGTCCAGAAGCTGCTGGGAGCTCAGCGCGAACAACTCCGACCGGGGAACGGTCTGGATGATGTCGAGGACGAGCTGACCGGGGTGGCGGGGGTCGTCCCGGGATATCGCCAGGGCCTCCTGGACGCGCCGGGAGATCAGGGGGATGTCGAGCACGTTGGCGTTCATCGCCGCGATGGTGAACAGGCCGACGAACCGGTGCTCGATGGCCGAACCCGAGTCGCTGCCCTCCTGCCCGCCGGACTGCTCGCGCACCACCACGATGTAGGGGTAGGCGCCGTAGCGCAGGAAGCTGGGCATGGTGGCCTGGGCCAGCACCACCGTGTCGCCGGGGTCGCTGAGTTCGGGCAGCACCTCGGTGCGGAGGCGCGCGACACCGAGCCGACTGGACTCGTCGGCGACGGCCGTCCCGCCCCCTACGGTGCAACGCAGGGCTCCCAGCAGGACGAAGTTGGCGTCCAGCCACCTCAGTAGGTAGGACACATCCATCCGGTCCGCCCCGGGGAACCGGGTGCCGTCGTCGGCGGCGAGGTCGTGAGCCAACGCGAGCAGGGTGCTCGACAGGGCTGCGGAGTCCTGGGCGACCTGGCGCGCATCGGCGACCACCATCGGCAACAGCCGCACGGCTTCGGCCAGGGCACGCTGATTGACCGTAGGCGACAGCTGAATATGGATCCAGGACTCGTCGACGCCCGCGTCGTCGCCCTCGGGAGCGGTGTCGCCGACCGCCGGGCGCGCGTCGCCGAGGGCGCCGTCGGCGTCCCGGCTGACCCGCACCGACGGGTGCATGAGCGCCACGTAGGCGACACCGAGGCGGTGCAGCAACACCGTGACCGAGTCCATGAGCATGGCGGCCTGGTCGGTGACGATCTGCAGCGCCGGACCGAACCCGCCGGCGTCGTCGGCCTGGTAGACCTCGACGAGGGTCTCCCCGGCGCGGCGGCGGTGAGCCAGTCGCAGTTGAGCCGCGATCAGCGCGGGGTCCACGGTCGGGGGTGCGCTCTCGGCGGCTTCGGCGCCGCTGGGTTCGGCTCCGCCGTGTGGACCGCGGTAGGTCCGCGCGTAGGCGTGTGCGAGATCGGTGGTGCTCGGGCCAACCTTCATGGCGTGGGCGCTCCTGCGTCGGCGTGCGTATCGACAGTGACACGCAGGGCAGACATTAGTCGCGCGTGAGCCTCCGGTGGGTCACTCGGTGAGGACGTGCCGCTTCAGCTCCCAATCGCTCCAGCTTGTTCTCTTCGTAAGCGCCGAAGTTCCCTTCAAACCAGAACCACTTCGCCTCGTTGCTGGCGTCACCCTCCCACGCCAGGATGTGGGTACAGGTGCGGTCCAGGAACCAGCGGTCGTGGGAGATCACCACTGCGCAGCCGGGGAACTTCTCCAGCGCGTTCTCCAGGGAACCGAGGGTCTCCACGTCGAGGTCGTTGGTGGGCTCGTCGAGCAGCAGCAGGTTGCCGCCCTCTTTGAGCGTCAGAGCCAGGTTGAGCCGGTTGCGTTCGCCGCCGGAGAGCACCCCGGCCGGCTTCTGCTGGTCGGCGCCCTTGAATCCGAACGCCGAGACGTAGGCCCGCGACGGAACCTCGTTCTGCCCGATCTCGATGAAGTCCAGTCCGTCGGAGACGACCTGCCAGACGTTCTTCTTGGGGTCGATGCCGCCCCGGCTCTGATCGACGTAGCTGAGCTTGACGGTGTCACCGACCCGCACGGTGCCGCTGTCCGGCTTCTCCAGACCGACGATCGTCTTGAACAGCGTCGTCTTGCCGACGCCATTGGGTCCGATGACGCCGTCTATCCCGTTGCGGGGCAGGGTGAAGGACAGATCCTTGATCAGGATCCGACCGTCGTAGCCCTTGTCGAGATGGTCGACCTCGACGACGATGCTGCCAAGCCGTGGGCCGGTCGGGATCTGAATCTCCTCGAAATCGAGCTTGCGGGTCTTCTCGGCCTCCGCGGCCATCTCCTCGTAGCGCCCCAGCCGTGCCTTGTTCTTGGCCTGGCGGGCCTTGGCGCCGGAGCGCACCCAGGCGAGTTCCTCCTTGAGCCGCTTCTGCAGCTTCTGGTCCTTCTTGCCGGTGACCTCGAGGCGTTCGGCCTTCTTCTCCAGATAGGTCGAGTAGTTGCCCTCGTACGGATAGCACCGGCCGCGGTCGATCTCGAGAATCCACTCCGCGACGTTGTCGAGGAAGTAGCGATCGTGGGTGACGGCGAGGATCGCGCCCTTGTAGTCGGCGAGATGCTGCTCGAGCCACTGGACACTCTCGGCGTCGAGGTGGTTGGTCGGCTCGTCGAGCAGCAGCAGGTCGGGCTTGCTCAACAGCAGCTTGCACAGTGCCACCCGGCGTCGCTCGCCGCCGGAGAGGTGCGTCACCGGCTCGTCGGGCGGGGGGCAGCGCAGCGCGTCCATGGCCTGCTCGAGCTGGGAGTCCATATCCCAGGCATCGGCGTGATCGAGGACTTCCTGCAGCTGGCCCATCTCCTCCATGAGTTCGTCGGAGTAGTCGGTGGCCATGAGTTCGGCAACCTCGTTGAACCGGTCGAGCTTGACCTTGATCTCGCCGAGACCCTCCTCGACATTGCCGCGGACGGTCTTCTCCTCGTTCAGCGGCGGCTCCTGCTGAAGGATCCCCACGGTTGCGCCTGGGGCCAGGAACGCGTCGCCGTTGTTGGGCGGGTCCAGGCCGGCCATGATGCGCAGGACGCTGGACTTGCCGGCTCCGTTGGGGCCGACGACGCCGATCTTGGCGCCGGGCAGGAAGCTCAGCGTGACATCGTCGAGGACGACCTTGTCGCCGTGAGCTTTACGGACCTTGCGCATGGTGTAGATGAATTCCGCCACGCGGCCCATCCTAGGCGTGGGCCACAGCCGGGCGACGGTCGCGCCGGGGGCTTCACCGGCGCGACCGCCCGGGCTCACGCCGAGAGAGCCATCCCCTCGGCGTCGGAGTCGGTGTCGCAGTGCTCGTCGGCGGCCTCGGCGACCTCGGTGTCCGCCGCCTCAGCGGAATCCTCGACGGGCTCCGCGGAATCGGCGCCGTGGGGCTGCGGGGGCTGCTCGATGCGGGCGATCACCCGCGCCAGGTCCGGCCCCACAGCGGTGGCCCGCATCTCCAGCGACGACCGCTTGGCGCCGTCCCGGTCCTCGTACTCACTGGTGTGCACGGTGCCGACCGCGATCACCGCGGCCCCCTTGTACAGACCGGCGCCGACGCCGGTGACCAGCTTCCCCCAGCAGTTGACCGTGGTGTAGAGCGAGTTACCCGGCTCCCAGACGCCCTCGGCGGTGCGCCGGCGCGCGTTGCTGGCCACCCGGAAGCTGATCACTTCCTGGTCTCCCACGACACGGCGGCGGGGGTCGGTGATGATGCGTCCGACGACGGTCATCGGTGTCTCAAACATGGCTGTCCTCTCTGATCGGATGGGTGCTTCGTGCCACTAGTGGGCATCGGGGCACCGACGATCCGATGTCGCAGCCGGCGCTGTGACCGACGAGTTGTGGATCAACCGCGAACTGGGGATGGATCCATCCGCGCGTGGCGTCAGTGACCGGTTCGGTCCTGTCGGGCCATTTCGGCCAGCATCGCGTTGTAGGCGGCCAGTTCGGCGTCGTGATCGCGTTCGGCAGCGCGGTCCAACCTGGTCGAGGTGCGCCGGTCGCTGCGCTGCCACTGGATCAACAACGCCATCATGACCACGACCAGCGGTACCTCTCCGGCCGCCCAGGCGATCGATCCCCCGAGCCGCTGATCGCCGAGAAGATCTGTGTGCCAGGGCAATTGAAGGGATCGATAGAAACGCTGCCCGAGGATGTCGGCCGTCCCCATCAACACCACACCGAAGAAGGCGTGCAACGGGATCGAGGCGAAGACCATTCCGATCTTGCCCAGCGGGGGGATCGCCCGGGGCGTCGGGTCGATCCCGATGGCCACCCAGTAGAACAGGTACCCGCTCATCAGGAAGTGCAGGTTCATCAGGACGTGCGCCCCGTGGTGGCTGACCGCCGCGTCGAAGATGCCGCCGAAGTAGAGCGCATAGAACCCGGCGACGAACATCACGGTGGCCACGACGGGATGGGTGAAAAACGTCGACCAACGGCTGTGCAGGCCGGCCAGCAGCCATTCCCGCGGACCCGGGGGGTTTCCTCTGCCGGCGGTGGGCAACGCGCGCAGTGCCAGCGTGGTGGGCGCGCCCAGCACCAGCAGGATCGGGATGAGCATGGACAGCAGCATGTGTGCGGCCATGTGCATGCTGAACATCGCCGGCATGTATCTGCCCATTCCCGAGGACGTGGTGAACAGCAGCAGACCACAGCCGAGCAACCAGGCTACGGTTCGGCCGATCGGCCACTCGTCACCGCGCCGGCGCAACCGCACGACCCCGGCGATGTAGACCACCGCGACAATGACTGCGGCACTGCCGAACAGCAGATCGAAGCGCCAGTCCAGCAGAATGCGTGCCACGGTGGGAGGACCGGCGAGGTCATATCCCAGCGCGACCTCGGCGGGGGACGGATTCAGCCGCGCCGGCGGCGGTGGCGGGGTGCGGCCCAAGCCCACCGCGATGCCGAACGTCACCGCGAACAGCAGGGCCTCGGTCGTGGCCAGCCGGACCAGCGGAGCGCGTGCGTCCGGGTCCTTGCGCAACGCCGTCACTGCGCTTCGGCGCTGCCGCCAGCCGATGATGCCCAGCGCCGCGAGAGCACCCGCTTTGGCGAGCACCAGAGTTCCGTAGGACGTCGAGAACAATGCGCCGGGGGTGATCCGCACGAGCGCGTTGATGGTTCCGGAGACGAGCATCGCGATGAAGCACCACAGTGCGACGGCGGAGAACCGCCGCGCCGCGAGGTCGGTGTGGTCACCGGCCCGCATGCCGTGTGCCAACAGAGCGAGTAGTCCGCCGGCCCACAACGCACCGGCGATCAGATGGATCAGCAGGCTGTTGGTGGCCAGGTCGTGCGATCCGCCGGCTGCCGAATGACCGGTCAACGCCAGTGGCACCAGGGTGAGCAGCGAACCGGCGAACAGAACGGGGGTCCACGCCCACCGCAACACCGACCGGCACGCCACGGTCACCACCAGAGCCAGCAGTGCCGTCCAGCGCCACGCCGACGCGGTGTCCACCAGAGCGGTCACCCGCCAGATCTCGACGGGGTTCAGATGGTCGCGCAACGGCTTTCCGGAGACGTCGGAAATGGTCAACGGCACCAGGAGTGCCGCGCAGACCACCCAGACCCCTGAAGCGGCCGCTGCCATCCGCAGCGCGCGATATCCCCCGACGTCGAGCACGCCGTTGTCCTGCGGCGGCACGAAGAACGTCGCGAAGAGCACGCCCCCGACCGCGATGGCGGCGGCGATCTCGCCGCCGGCTCGCACGAAGGGGAGTCCCAGTGTGGTGGCGGGACCGGGGTCCGGCAACCCGGTGGCGGTCAGCGCATCGGCCAGAGACAAGGCCGCGATACCGGCGGCGGTAGCGCCGGCGAGTACCGCGACACAGATGAGGATCGGCCGTGGGCTGCGAGGCACCCGGGCCGGAATCACCGGGCCGAGGTTACCCGGGGTGGCCGCGGCGGGCGTCGATGCCCTGTTGCTAGCCCCCTGCGGCTTGGGTGATGACTTGGCCCCCGCCGGCCTGGATCGCAAACGGACCTGGCGCAGGGACGCCCTCGCCCGACGGAAGGTGGGGGCTGTACTGCGGAAGTTGGGGGACGACCTCGACAGGCGCAGGTTCCGGCACGAAGACCGGCGCAGGCTCCGGCACGAAGACCGGCGCAGGCTCCGGCACGAAGACCGGCGCCGGCGCGGGCACAAAGACAGGCGCCGGCTCCGGCACGAAGACCGGCGCCGGCTCCGGCACGAAGACCGGCGCAGGCGCGGGCACAAAGACAGGCGCAGGCGCGGGCACGAAGACAGGCGCAGGTTCCGGCACAAAGACAGGCGCGGGTCCGGGCACGCCGACGAACGGCGCAGGCCGAGTCACGCCGGCGCCCGGCGCCGGTCGTTCGGCCACCTCGAAGTTCATCGTGCCCTTGCCGATGTCGGTGACGACGAGAGTGTAGGTCTCCTCCCGTCCAGCAGAGGTCGTCACGCAATCCATGGTTGCGCCTCTGCCCCCCGCGAGATCCCCTGGGCACGTTGCCGATTCGAAGGGCCGGCCGTACTTCGCCACCAGCCTGTTCCGAAGCAGAGCCTCGGTCTGTTGTTTCGGGATTGCCGGCGTCAATGCGAGATCCAGGGACAGTCCGGTGGCGTCTTTGACCTCGACCGTCTGATTCAGAGTCACACCATTGGCGGTGACCTGGCACTGCACCCAGTCCCCCGGGTGGCCGTGCAGGCCCGAATCGCACGTCGTCGACTGTGCCGACGTCAATCCCGCAACCCGTTGCGTCACCTGATCTTTGGTCAGTTCCGGGCCGGTGACCTCCCAGGTGGCCTTGCCTCCGATCACCCCCGTCGTCGTCAACAGGGCCGTGACGGTGTTGCCGGTGCCGAACTTGACGTCGCAGCGCGTCGTGGCACCGATCCGGCCGGGAAGGTCCTTGGGACAGCTGACCCACGTCGACGGGGTGCCCGCCTGAGCCAATCGATCGACGATGCTCTTCTGCAGATCACTCGCACTGACCGCGGCACCGGAGTCCGCCTTCCCCGTGCAGCCGGAGAGCAACGCCACTCCCACCGCCACCAAAGCGGTTGTGCGGGTAAGGAATCCGGGCATCAGCAATTAGGGCTTCGCCGTGTAATCGAAGTTCACGTTGTCCCCCTCGGCGTCTGTGCCGATTAGCCCGGCAAGCGCAGTAACGGCACCTAATCCTGCGAAATTGTTCTTCTCCAACAGAAGCCCTCCCAACACCCGGCGCAACTCAGCACCAGGAATGGCTCCCTTTACAGGTCCCGCGCCATGAGCCTTCAGAACAACTCCGCGGACAACCCTGCGCGAGGATTGCCGGTGACTCAGGAAGGCACCTCTGCGCCGGTCGCGGAGGTGGGTCGACGGTTCGGGCACCTTCTGACTGGCCATCACCTTGCAGGGGGTTTCTCGACCACGAAGTCTACGGCCCCGCCCGAGGCACCGGTCACCCTCGCGACGAACTTGTCAGGGTTACCACCGACGGTGACGGTACATCTGACCGTCTCACCTACAGCTCCTAGGAGGCCCCCCCCGCACTCCGCACTGTCCGGCCGACGGCCGTACAACGGGGTCAGCCTCGCCAGCACCGACTCCTCGAGCTGCTGCTTCGGGATCACCGCCGTCAACCCAAGATTCAAGGTCAGGCCCTCCACATCTTTGACTTCGACAGTATGTATGGAGGTTGACCCGTACCTCGTGACCTGACACTGCACCCAGTCACCCGACCGTCCATCCAGACCCGAATCGCACGTGGCCACCTGAGCGGACATCAGCCCCGCAACCCGCTTGGCCACTTGATCTTTGGTGAGTTCGGGTCCCGTGATCTCCCAGCTGATCGTGTCCCCGCTCACCTCCGTCGTCGTCAGCAGTGCGGTTACGGAGTTGTCAGAACTGAATTCGACGTCACAGCGGGTCGTGGCGCCGACCTTCCCGGGAAGGTCCTTAGGGCAGTTGACCCAGGTCGTCGGGATTCGGGTCTGCGCAAGCTTCTCGACGAGCCCCTTCTGAAGTTCGACCGAACTGACGGAGTCGGGGGAGTCCGTCCCCCCCGAGCAGCCGGAGAGCAACGCCACTCCCACCGCCATCACAGCGGTTGTGCGGGTAAGGAATCCGGGCATCAGCAACTAGGGCTTGGCCGTGTAATCGAAGTTCACGTTGTCCCCCTGGACTTCGGTCACCGTCACGACGTAACCGGTCCTGTCGTTGCCGGTGACCGCCGCGCACTCCACGGTGCTTCCCACCTTAGACACCACGTCGTCGACGCAGTCCACCGTCTCGACCGGCTGACCGTCAGATCCGAGCTTCTGCAGCAATACGTCTTCGACCTGCTGCTTGGGCAGCATCATGAAGACCGACAGCTCGATACCCAGCTTGGCCGAGTCGACGGCGGCCACCTCGGCGACGCGCTTGACCGGCTGGCCGTCGATCATGACCTCGCACGTGGTCGTCTCGCCGACCGTGCCGTCGAGTCCGGATGCACACGCCGCCGAGGGCGCGGACGACAGACCGGCGACGGCTTTCTCAACCTGGTCCTTGGTCATCGCCGGGGTGATGTCGAAGCTGACCGATGTGCCGTCGACCTTCGTCGCGGTGAACACAGCCTCGATGGTGTTGGTGTCGCTGAACGAGACGTCGCAGCGGGCGGTGTTGCCGACCTCGCCGACGAGTTCGTCCTTGCACGTGACGGACTTGGCCGTCATACCGGCTTTGTTGAGCCGGTCGGTGAGGTCTTTCTGCAGAGCGTCCGCGCTCACCGACGCCTTGGCGGACACCGAGGTCTCGGTCTTGACCGATGCAGAGCACCCGGTGAGGCCTGCGCCCAGCAGGCCGGCGAGCGCGACCGCGGCACCGCACGCAGAAACATTGGCCTTCATCACAAGGGACCCCTCCCAGAGATCGACCGTCCGCCGCTCATACCGCGTGCTGGACGCATAAGACTCTTGACGCGAGCGACCCTAGCAGCAGGAATGGCCTCAGAACCGGACCCGCGCCCTCCGTGTCAGTCTGAGTCGGTGGATACCAGATCGGCAAGACCCAGCTGGGCTTCGCGGGCATAGAACTGTTCGCGCGACAATTCATGCACTCGTTCCATGTCCGCCAGGATGGCCCGCAACTCCTGCAGAAACGCTCTGCGCCGGTCGCGGAGGTCGGTCGACGGTTCGAGCAACTTCTGGTCGGCCGCCACCTGTCGGGCGGTGGCGAACAGCAGAGCGGAGACCGATTCGTTGCTGCGCACCAGCCCCTGCGCCGCGTATTGGGCGCCGACCCCCAATGCCAATTCGGTGAGCTCCTTGCTGCCGATATCCGCGGGTGCGCCGCACAGCACGTCGGCGACGATCTCGTAAGCCTCGAAAAAGGGCCGCAGCATCGCACTTGCCATCAGCGGGCGCTTCGCCCGCAACAGCGCCTCGACAGCGTCGTTGCCGGCGGCGAGCCTGGCCTCCCAGCCGGCGTTCCATTCCAACTCCTCGGCGATGTTCGCCCGGAACGTCGCTGAGTCGGCGAAGTAGAAATCGAACTTCAGCAGCGCCCGGAGCCGCATAGCCTGGGCCCAGAAGGCATCCACCCGCTCCCCTTCCGGGGCACGACCGGCGTGCAACAGTGCCAGTTCCACGATCGAGGTCTCCAGGAACGCGTGAATGAGCGAGTTGCGGTAGAACGCGGCCTCGAGTTCCTGCTCGGGAGCGATCCGCCACACCGGCTCATGACCGCCGTCGATCCTGGTCACCGGATGCCCGTTCGACAAGCCGTCCACGGCCGTACGAACGCCGTCGGCCGAGTGCAGCCGCAGGGCGCTGTTGGTCATCGGGGTCTTCTTGCGCTCCAGATAGTCCAGCGAGTCCTGCAGGGTGTGGTGCAACTGCCGCAGGGTCAGCGCCCGGCCGCGGGTGGCCAGCAGTACCGCCGATACCAGGCTGGTCGCGTTGATGGGCGTCGCCCGCTGGATCCGCCAGGAGACCTCGATCGCCATCCTCTGCATCGCCAGCCGTTTGGCTTTCTCGTCACCGGCGATCGGGCCGCCCGGATCGCCGAGATACTGACGCATCGACACCGCCTCCGGGAAGCGGACGTAGATCTTTCCGTAGTTGCGCTCGCCCTGCGCCTTGACGAAGTTGTACAGCCATTCGGCGCCTTCGGGGATCTTCTCCCCGCCGCGGGCGTAGGCCGCGTACTCGGCGGTCTCGTGCAACTGATCGAAGCTGATCGACGTCGGCTGCAGCAGGATGTCCTCGCTGCGGCCGTCGAGGTAGGCATCGGCGACGTAGGAGAGCAGACCGAGCTTGGGCGGCAACATCTTTCCGGTGCGCGAGCGGGTGCCCTCGATAGACCAGCTGAGGTTGAACCGCTTCTGCACGATGTAGCCGACGAACTGCCGGAGCACGTACTTGTACAGCGGGTCGTCGAGCTTCCGGCGCAGGAAGATGACCCCGGATCGGCGCATCAGCGGGCCCATGAAGCCGAAGGACAGATTGATACCGGCGAAGGTGCACGCCGGCGGAAGCTTGTTCTCCTGCAACGCCACCGGCACGATCACGCCGTCGAGGTAGGAGCGATGCGACCACAGGAACACCGCGGGGTGATCCTCGAGGGACTTCCGCATCGACTCGATCTGCGCTGCGTCATAGTCGATCCGGGGATCGAAGCCCCTGCTGAAGATCGCGCGACCCAAGTTCGGAATCAGATCGACGGAGAATCTGCTCCACCCGGTGGCGAGCTCGTTGAGCATCGTCTCGGCCTTCTCGGCACTGGCGCCGGGGATGTCCTCGAGGCCCTTCATGAAACGCGACGAGGCCATCAACTCGTCGGTGATCAACCGCGGCGATTTGTAGGCCGGTCCGAGCAGTCGCAGTTCGATCCGCTCGACCGCCAGCGCCGCCCGGCGCAGGACGAAGCGGGCGAAATCCTGCTGGGTCTCCCCCACGGTGTTCTCGCGCCACTGCTGACGCAGCTCGGAGACCTTCGCCGGCTCGCCGGCGACGATCCGGGCCCGCGACGGGTCCTTGCGCAGGATCGCGCGCTGCAGCATCTCCGGCGGCCGATAGGTTTCGCGCCCGGCGATGAGGCCGGCCAGTTTCACCCGGGTGGGCAGCCCGCCGGGCACCCAGAACACCCGCACCGGAACCACGGTGCGATCCTCGGCGGCGTTGAGCTTGCCGACGAGTTCGTCCACCAACTGGGGTGGAGGGTCGCTGTGCGGCAGCCGCATCGCCTCGACGGTGGTCTCGGGATGCGCGCGGCGCTGAGCCGCCAGCCAGTCGTTGAGCAGATCGGCCTCGGCCTTGGATGACACCGACGCGAGCACGAGGGCGTCGTCGGTGGTGCTGAAGTCGGCGAGATGATCGGCCGCGCTCATCGGCGTCCCCTGACTTTGTTCTCCGGCGCGGCTTTCGCCGCCGTGGCGGGCGTCTTCTTGGCGGGCGTCTTCTTGGCGGGTGTCTTCCTGGCGGCGGGCTTCTTTGCCGGCGCCTCCCTGGCCGTCCCGGATGGCGCCGGCTTCGCGGCTCCGGCAGCCTTCTTGGCCGGCGTCGCACGCGGGGCGTACAGCGCGGCGTCGGGCACCGTGCCGGCCGGCCAGTTGGTCAGGGTGTCGATGTAGAGCTGACGGACTTCGGCGATCCGGTCGGAGAGGTTGTCGAGTGTCCAGTCCGCCAGGGACAACGGCGGGTAGACGACCACGTCGACCGTGCCCGGATGCAGGGTCGACGAATCGCGGGCGGAGATGGCCTCCGCGTTGCGGATCACGATCGGCACGATCGGCACCCCGGCGGACATGGCGAGCCGGAACGGTCCCTTCTTGAACGGCCCCACCGATTTGGTGTCCAGCCGCGTTCCCTCCGGGGCGATCACCACCGAAAGACCTTTCTTGGCAAGCTCTTCGGCTTCCTTCAGCGATGCGACGGCGGACTGCGGGTCCTCCCGGTCGATGAAAACAGTGTCGACCAGTTTGCCCAGCGTGCCCACGACAGGATCCTTCTGGAGTTCCTTCTTGCCCACCCCGGTCCAGTTGTCCTTGACCAGCGAACCGACGATGACCGGATCGAAGTTGTTGCGGTGGTTGAAGATGAAGACCGCGGGCCGCTGACTGGTGAGGTTCTCCTCGCCGATCACCTTGAGAGTGACGCCGTTGATGGCGAGCAGCAACTGCGGGAAGGCCGAGGTGAAGAAGTTGACCCCGCGGCGGCGGCTGCGGGTCAGCAGTCCCCAGCCCACCGCGCCGTAGGCGGCAGGCACCAGGGTGCTCGCGGCGACCAGATTGCGCACCCGGCCGAGCAGACCCCCGCGGCCGCGACTGTTGAACTCAAGGATCGGCCACCCGCGCTCGCGGGCCGCCTCGGCCATCTTGTCGCCCGGATTCGTGGGGCGTGGGTTGCCGACGAGCTCCATGAGTGCGATGTCCTCGTCACCGTCGGCGTAGAAGTAGCTGTCGGCCAGGTCGATGTCGCGTTCGGCGGCGAACTTCGACACCGCGCTGGCCTTGCCCGCGCCCCAGATGAGGGGCTTGACCACCTTGCCGGTGAGCAATCCGTCGTCGTCGACCTCGAAGATGTTGCTCAAGGTGTTGGGGATGCCGAGGAACTGCGCGACCGGGTCGACCTGGATGGTCAGTGCCGAGGAACTCAGCACCACGGTGTGGCCGCGCTCCCGATGGGCCTGCACCAGTTCGCGCATCTCCGGGTAGATGCGCTTCTCGATCTGCTCGAGGAACAGCTTGTCCCCGATCTGCTGAAGGTCGGCGAGCGGACGTCCTCGCAGCACGTCGGTGGCCTTGCCGATCAGGCCCTCGAACTCGACGCGGCCGAACTGGTGGCCCAGCCCCACGCCGATCATGCTGATCAGCTCGCCGATGCCCATGTCGCGGTTGCGGAATCGCTCGCGGGTCAGGATGACGCCGGTGAACCCGGCGACGAGGGTGCCGTCGAGGTCGAAGAAGGCGCCGACCTTCGGTCCTGGCGGGCTGGCCATGACTTCGGCCACCGAACCGGGAAACCGCGATTCCGTGGCGTCGCCGGCGTTCGTGTCGTCGCTCATAGGGCCACCGATCCGTTCCTGTACCTCGGGGATTGCTCCACGCTAGTCCGACCCTCCGGCGGGCGGAGTCGATTGCTACCGGCCTGTCGGCGATCAGCCGGCAGTGCGGGCCACCAGTCTCCGGCGGCCGCTGCGCGCCGCCGCATGCCGGCCGTACACGATGCCCAGAAACGACGCCACGGCCTCGGCAGCCAACTGGCATCGCAGGGTGGCGATGGTGTCGAAAGCGTGGTGAGCGTTGGGGATTTCAGCGAAGGCGACGGTGTCGGCTCCGGCCTTGCGTAGGGCGCCGCGGAACGTCTGCGCCTGCGAGCGCGGAACCACCGCGTCGTTCTCGCCGTGCAGGATGAAAAAGGGCGGGGCGTCGCGGTGGGCACGCAGTGTCGGCGAGGCGGCCTCGAACATCTCCCGGTGCTCGGTGAAGCGCCGCTGCATGACGACGTGCTCGAGCAACGGGAGCATCAGCTTGTGCATCGCGTCGTGGTCGGTCAGGTCGTACACCCCGTAGTGGGGCGCGGCGGCCTGCACGGTCGTGTCGGCGTCCTCGAAGCCGGGCTGGAAGTCGGGATCCCCTGCGGTGAGGGCGGCCAGCGAGCTCAGATGGCCGCCTGCCGAACCACCGGTGATGGCGATGAAGTCCGGGTCGCCACCGAAGTCGGCGATGTTGGCGCGCACCCAGGCGATGGCCCGCTTGACGTCGATGATGTGCTCCGGCCACACGTTGCGCGGACTGCGGCTGTAGTTGATCGAGACGCAGATCCAGCCGAGCTCGACCATCCGGGTCATCAGCGGATATGCCTGTCCCCGTTTGTCATTGATCGACCAACCGCCACCGGGAACCTGGATGAGCACCGGGGCGCGATGACCGGCGGGCAGATCGGGACGCCGCCACACATCCAGCAGGTGCCGCCGCCCGCCCGGCCCGTACGGGATGTTCGTGGTGGTCGCGGAGTACCGGCGGCGGTGCCGCATCGCGTCCACCAGTCCGGCCAGGCTGGGACGTCGCGCAGTCGATGAGTCCAATGGATGGTGGACCGTGGCGGGATAGTCCTCCCCGAACGTCTCCCGCAGTGCGGCCTCCAGGACGCAGTCGGCGCGCTGAACAGCCAGAGCCCGGGCCGCCTGTTCCAGGGGCGACGAAAGCACGGACAGCGCATGCCCCGTCACGACGTGGGGCGAGAACTCAGCGGCCAGCCAGCCCAGCAGCCAACCGGCGGCCGCCGGCGATCCGCGCAGCACCAGCGAACCCGCGTGCAGGGCCCGCTGACATCGGGCGGGGACCCCGTCGATCGCAATGCTCACGACTGTCGACTCCCTCGAGTTCTCGGCCACCAGGCCCGGCGGATGGTGCACCGTGATCCGACCGGGTGCGCTCACGTCCGGCGCGCCCCGCCACGCTAGCGAACCACCCCCGCCGACACGGTGATTTCCGGCCAGACCTCCGATCGGATCGGGCATTCCCGCAGACCAACCGCCCTAAAGCCGCCTCCGCGACACGACCCGGATAGACTCTGACGCGCTGCCTCCGTAGCTCAGTCGGATAGAGCAAGGGCCTTCTAATCCCTAGGTCGCAGGTTCGATTCCTGCCGGGGGCGCTGGTCAGAGGGTGTTTCTGCGGCCCGGTAGGCGGGGCTGGCGGTCTACCCCGCTTTCACCCCGCCCACCGGCGGGTCAACCCGCGTGCAGCGCCACGACGTTCGCCGGGGTGCCGGTCGCCGGGGCAGTCTTGCGCGGCGGTTCGGGCAGCGTGTTCGCCGCCGCTTCAGCGGGCATCCAGTCGGCGTACACCCGCATCGTCACCACATAGTCGGCGTGCCCTAGCCACTGGCTCACCTGCATGAACGGTGTGCCCGCCGATAGCTGTTGTGCGGCGAACGTATGCCGCAGGTCGTGTAGCCGCACGCCTGTGGTCGCAGGGCGGTTCGGGGCGGTTGTGGTCGCCGCCCTAGCCGGTTGGCTCACCGGCAGCCCTACCGCCAGCAGAGCAGGCCGGAACACCCGCCGGTAGAAGCTGCCCATGTCTACGGGCGTGGCCCAGTCGTGCGCGGTCTGGCGCCGCTTGCCGGTAGTTGCTGTGCCGCCCGGTAGGGCTACCCACTCGGCGGTGCGCCCCGGCCATAGCGGTGCCGTTGTGGTGCCGCCATGCGG
>CAISDL010000134.1 GCA_903884065.1 uncultured Actinomycetes bacterium
CCGGGCGAGCCCGCGGCCGCCGCACCGGGCGCCGGGGAGGCCGCGGGGGAGGCCCCGCCGCCGGATGCGCCGGCCGGGGAGAACCCGGACACCCCGCCGCCGCCGGAGGCCCCCGCTGAGGCGCCCCCGCCGCCACCGGAGGAGGCACCCCCGCCGCCGGTCGCCCCGCAGGCCGGGCCCGGGGACGGGTCGCAGCTGGTGCCGGGCCCGGCGCCGGGCACCCCCGACGGGGTGGTCGGGGTGGCCCCGGATGCCGCACTGATCTCGATCCGGCAGAGCTCGCCGCAGTTCGGGCCGGCCAACCCCTCCCCGCAGGAGGTCGCCGAGCACCGCAAGGCCGGGGACATCGCGACCCTGGCGCGGGCCATCCGCCATGCCGCCGATCTGGGTGCCGCGGTGATCAACGTGTCGCTGGCCTCCTGCATCAACGCCGCCGTCCCGGTCGACCAGGGGCCGCTGGGGGCAGCGGTGCGCTACGCCGCGGTGGAGAAGGACGCGGTGGTGGTGGCCGCGGCCGGCAACCGCGGGGACCCGTGGCAGCAGGACTGCCAGCAGAACCCGGTGTCGACGACGTTGGACGCCGACGACCCGCGCGGCTGGGGGCAGGTCAAGACGATCGTCACCCCGGCGTGGTTCTCCGACTACGTGCTGACCGTCGGGGCGGTGACCCCCGACGGGCTGCCGATGCCCGACAGCCTGGCCGGGCCGTGGGTGTCGGTGGCCGCGCCGGGCTACCGGATCATGGGGCTGTCCTCGACGAACGGGGCACCGGTCAACGGCCTGCCCGACGGCAACAACCCCGGTACCGGCAACGGCTACTGGGGGACCAGTTTCTCGGCGGCCTACGTGTCGGGGATCGCCGCGCTGGTGCGGGCGAAGTTCCCGAATCTGACTGCGGCGCAGGTGATCAAGCGGATCACCGGCACCGCCCACAACCCGGCCCAGGGGGTCGACAACCAGGTCGGCTACGGGGTGGTCGACCCGGTGGCCGCGCTGACCTTCGACATCCCCGCCACCGGGCCGGCGGTGGCCGGGCCGCAGTCGGGCAAGCTGCAGGTTCCCCCGCCCCCGCCGCCCCCGGACACCCGGCCGCGCACCACCGCCCTGGTGGGTGCGGCGCTGGTGCTGGCGGTGGCCGCGGGGGCGGTCGGGCTGCGGGCGCTGCGCAGGAGGATGACATGAGAGGTCCGGTCGGCAACGCCGCGCGGCTGCATCCCACCGCCGCGGCGGTGATCGCCCTCGAGGTGGTGGCGCTGGCGGTGTGGGCGGCACTGCCGCCGGGGCGCTTCGGCTGGTGGCCGGCGGCGGTGCTGACCGTGCTGGCCGCGGCCGCGCTGCTGATCAGCGTTGGCCGGCGCAACCTGCCCGGATGGGTGAGCGCCCAAGTGCGCCAACGGTTCTCCCGGAGCGCGGTCCAGCCGGCGGGGGCGGCGGTGGACGTGCCGTGCGGGCCGGTGATGGTGGGGGTGCGGGTGGAGCCGCACGAGGCGATCACGATGATCGAGGTGCACGGCCGGGCCTACACGCCGACGTTCCTGCGCGGCTCCTCGCTGAGCCTGACCGACAACGTGCTGCCCACCGACGTGCTCACCGGCTGCCTGGACCAGCCCGGCGGGCTGCGGTGTGTCATCGACGTGGTGCAGTCCGGGCAGCGGGTCCGCCCGGGAACCGGCTACCCGGCGCTGTACGGGACGCTGCTGGCCGACCGGCCCGCGGCGGGATCGCGGCGTACCTGGCTGGTGGTGCGGGTGGACATCACCGAGTCGGTCGAGGGCCTGGCCTACCGGCACAGCCTGGGGGGTGCGGCCGCCGCGGCGGCCGACCGGATCGTCACCGCCCTGCGCCAGCGCGGGGTCCGCGCGGTGATCCTCTCGGCGGCCGAACTTGACGCCGCCCTGGCCGAGCTGGCCGCCGGCCTGGCCGCCCCGCCGGCCACCGGGGACCCCGAGGCCGACGGCGGCCGGCGCCGGCGGGGTCGCAGCCCCGTCCCGCTGCGGCCCGGCGCGACGGCCACCGAGGTGAGCTGGCGCGGGGTCGACGCCCGTCCCGGTCATCTGACGTCGTATTACCTTGGCGCCCAGGACATCACGGCGGCCACCCTGAACCAGATGTGGTCGCTGCGCTCGGATGCGGTGGTGACGGTGGCCAGCCTGCGCCGCGACCGCCAACCCAGCCGCCCCCGCGGCAGCGAGCCGGTGGTGGTCTCGGCGGTGGTGCGCACCGACGACCCGCAGCGCCCCACCCAGGCGCCGCTGCTGAGCCTGCAGCGCCTCGACGGCGACCAGCGCGCCGCCGCGCTGTGGGCCGCCCCGACCGCCCGCCCCGAGCTGGCCCTGCCCGCCCGGCCCCTGGAGGACCCGGCCGATCTGGACCTGCCGGTCGGCCCGACCGGGGTGCTGGTCGGCACCGCCCTGCACGACGACCCGGCAGCCGTCCCGGCGGTGCACCGCGACGACCTGGTGATGCTGCCGCTGACCGACCCGGAGCGCGCGACACGCATCGTCATGCACACCTCGGACTTCTACACCCGCCAGCTGGTGATCCGGGCGGCGGCGACCGGGGAGCGGGTGGCGATCTACTCCGATGACCCGCAGCGCTGGGAGTCGGTGTCCCAGGCCAACATCGCGGTGCTCAGCGCCGGGCGCGGCCCGGAGTTCGTGCCGACGATCGTGGTCAACGACCGCCAGGCCGCCCCGCCGGCGGGTGGGCTGGCGGCCACCGTGATCACGCTGGTCGACGGGGACCCCGAGGACGCCGCCCCCGACATCCGCTTCGACCAGACCTCCGGCTCGACGGTGCGGATCACCACCGCCACCCGGGTGCTGGATGTGGGGATCGTGGCGTTCCGCCAGGAGCAGACGTGGACGGGGTAGGGACGAGTTACTGAGCCAGGGGTGTGGTTGAGGTCCGCCGATCTCTGTCCCGGCCGTGTCACAGCGGCCGTTCCCGACGGTCGATCATTTGGTGCCCATCAGCCCGGGGTGGGTGTGACGACCAGTCGAACTGGGTCACCGCGTCAATGCTGAGCAATCAGGCTAAGAGCCAATGGACGTTGGACGACCTTGCATTTGGCGGTTCCAACGGGACGTCGACAGCGGCGACACGGTGGTGCCTGCCACGCAAGTCGATCCTTACCCGCGCGCGCCCGGAAGCGTTGTCCTTCGAGGATCCACGCCAGCACTATTCGGCAGAGCATCGACCAACAACATGGCCAAATCGCCGCCGCCCGGCGGTCGAAACACAAAGGTAAGCCGCAATACTCACGCGGGAAGGCTATGGATGGGCACGACGGAAACGGCACGGATGTGACACTGGGGTTGTGGCACCGAGGTTTGGGAAGTGCTTGGTGCTATTGCTCTCCCGGGGCATGTCGGGCTAGTAGCCCTAGGCTCCGGGCGAACCCCTCGCAGCAACATGTCTGCCGGACCGACTCAGGTCGCGCAGGGAACTGAGCCGGTCACCTCAGCTCAGCGGTCACATCGCGGCGGGCCGATGTAGTGCTTGCTTTCCGCCTGGTCCCGAGCGCGGCCAGGCGGCACTAACCCCTGGGGGTCAGCGGATCACGCGCTCCGTTCATCTCCGACATCCCGGGGGTCGGAGGCCAGTGTCGCGGCGCTGATCCCTCAGTGACGTTGCGCCAGTGCGGGTTTACGGTCCAGGTCTGCGGGTGTCACAGACCCGGGATGGGCTCCATCTTGCCCTGGGTGGCCTTGGTCGTGGTGACGTCGCGGCACTGGCCCAGCACGGTAATTCCCCGCGCCTGGTTGCCTCCACCCTGAACTTCGAAGATGACCCTCACGCCATTCCTCTCGGCTGATACAGATTGTCCCCCCTTGTAGTCGGGGGGCAGGATCGTCCATCCGGCCCCCTCGAGGGTCTTCAGAAAGCCGACAGTCTCGGTCAAGGCCTCCTCGCGGCTGCGTGCCAGGGGATAGTGAACAGCTCCCCGGCCGCGGAACGGCGCTTCGCCCTGGTCATTACACGAAGACAACCCAGCGAGAGCTCCCAACACCGGGATGCCTAGCAGGGTTTTCAGCTCCCGCGCTGTCGCGATCACCTGGGCCCTGGCCTCATCCGGGGTGAGTGGGTCGCGCACCTGGTCAACCTCCGACATGAATACCCCGCATCCCGTTATCAGAGCGGCGGTAACCACCGCCGCCGGCGCCAACCGCCTCATGGTGCTCTCCTGAACCCTGGGTCATTGACGGCAGCTTCCGCTACGGCTCTGATGAATTCGGGGTCATCGTAGACGTCCTCCACGAGCGCCCCCGCCGTTCCGCCCTCCCGAACAAGTCTGAGCGGATCTCTTTGCGCGTAATCAAGGGCCTGCGCGAGACCGCCGTCGGCGTACTGCGCCAGCCACCGGGCGGGCGGGGTGCTCGGCGGTCTGCGGGACGCTACGGTACGTCGGCCGCTAGAGCGGATAGGGCCGCGCTGAGTGCGGCGACCACCACCAGTACCGCCACCGGAACCCAGCTGAATCGCCGGGACCGGCGCCGCACGGCGGCCTCGAGGCGATCCAACAGCCCGGGGTCTCCGACGTCGGCGCTCGCCCAGTCCTGCAGGGCGGCGAGCAGAGATGACGGCTCGACGGTCAGCCAGACGGTGTCGGCGGCGACCGCGGGCCCCACCTGCACTGTGCGCGCACCACCGGTGTCCTGAAAGGTGATCTCGGTCAACGCCAGCACAGTGCTGCCGCGGCCGACGGTCTGGGTGCCCGGGGTCATCGAGAGCACCCGCTCCCGCGGAATGCTCAGCTCGGCGTAGCCGCGGGTGGGTTCGGGCAGTGTCAGCGCCGCCGGGGTGATGCGCAGCCGGCAGCGGCGATACGCCCGCCAGTACTGCGCGAGCGCCAGCGGCAGCATCAGCAGCAGGACCGCCCCGATGATCCCCGCGACGGGTCCGGAATCCGACTGGAACGCGGCCGCGAGAGGGATGGCCGCCGTGGTCAGAATCCAGCCGACCGCCAGGTAGGGGCCGGGTTCGTACCACGGCACATAACGACACAGGATCGCGTCGGGCTCACGCGTGACTGCCAGTCGGAGCAGCGGCAGGCGGGAGAAGAGAAAGAACACCCCCATCAGACCGAAAACCACTCCGAAGAACCACCACTTGAAGGCGAAACCGAAGGCGGCGAGGGTGAACATCATCGCCGTGACAGCGATGAGCCCGACCCGCCACATGGGCTTTCCATCGGTGAACGCCATCAGCGTCGCTCCTGTGGTGTGGCGACGGGGTCACGGGCCGTGGGTTCCCGATGGGTGCCGGTCCCGCCGCATCCGACATGCGCATCAGTATGGCAATGTCGTCGGGTCGGCGGTCCGGGTCGGCGGTCCGGGTCGGCGGCCCGGAGCGCGAAGCTCGGGTGTGCAGCTACGCAGGACCCCGCCCACGACGCGCACCCGGGCGACTACCGTCGGTGCTGAACTCTCGAGCGGATCACCGCCCCACCCGAGCGACCCGAGGATGAGCCACCCGATGCCGACCCGCCACGATCAGCACCCCGGTTCGCGGCGATGACGTCCCCGACCGAGCAGCGCCGCACCTTCGACGCGGCGATCGCCGCGCTGAAAGCCGGGGACACCCGCTCGGCGCTGGCCGGGTTCACGACGCTCACCGAGACCAGCCCAACGATGGCCGACGCGTGGCTGGGCCGGCTGGCGTGCGGGGACACCACCCTGGACACGTTGGCGGGGGCGCACGAGAACTCCCGGACGCTCTACCGGGAGACCCGCCGCATCGGGCTGGCCGACGCCGATCTGCACGCGATGGTCAGGGCGCCGCTGTATCTGACCCACCCGGTGTTCTCGCGGGGCTCGATCGCCGCCGGGTATGCCGGGGCGCTGATCACCGCGGGCCGCTACGACGAGGCCGCGGCGGTGCTGGACGATCCGGCGCTGACCGCCGAGACCGCTGCGGCGCAGTGGCGACAGTTCCTGCAGGCCACGCTGTTTCACGTCACGCGGCGCTGGACCGATGTGCGGTCGGTGACCGCGGTGTGCCCGCCGGCGACGGCCACCCACGTCAACGACGAGGTGACCGCGGCGACCCGGGCGCTGTCGGCGGCGGCGGCGGCCAGCCTGGGCGAGACCCAGACCGCCCTGGACATCGCCGCGACGATCCGCACCCAAAACCCCTACGTGGCCGCCGATCTGGCGCTGACCCGGGGGTGGTGTCTGCGCGGGCAGGGTGAGGAGGAGAAGGCGGCCGCGGCGTTCAAGGCGGCCACCGTCGACGGGGTGCTGCTGGAGGCGGCCCGCCAGGCCCTCGAGGACCCGTCCTACCGGCTGGTGGTCACCGACGCCGAGAGCATCGCCAGCCGCACCGACCGGTGGGATCCGGCCACCGAGACCTCCGCGGCGCAGCGCAACGCCGCCGCGCTGGCCGCCGATCAGCAGGAGGTGCTGGCCCGCGCCCAGGCCCGCCTGGACGAGCTGATCGGCGTGGAGGGCCCCAAGGAGCAGATCGCGGTGTGGCGCACCGAGATTCAGATCGACGCCCTGCTGGCCGCCCAGGGCCAGGAGGTCTCGGGCACCAACGAGAACCACATGGTCCTGGAGGGCCCGCCGGGCACCGCCAAGACCAGCTTCGCGCGCATCGTCGCCGAGATCCTCTACGGCCTGGGCAAGATCGAGCGGCCCGATGTGCTGGAGGTGACCGAGGAGGACCTCGTCGTCGGCTTCATCTCCCAGACCGCGGCGAAGATGAAGGAGGTGTGCGAACGGGCGTTGGGCGGGGTGCTGTTCATCGACGAGGCCTACCGGCTGGCCCCGGAGACCGAGGGGCACTCCTTCGGCAAGGACGCGATCAACACGCTGCTGAAGTACATGGAGGACTACCGCGACCGGCTGGTGGTGATCGTGGCCGGCTACCCCAAGGAGATGCGCCGGTTCATGGCCACCAACCCCGGTCTGGCCTCCCGGTTCCACTTCACCTTGACCTTCGACTCCTACACCCCCGAGGAACTGGTGGCGATCGGGCGGTTCCTGGCCGGCAAGGAGAAACTCGCCG
The DNA here is from genome assembly GCA_903884065.1 of uncultured Actinomycetes bacterium. Classification (GTDB taxonomy): domain Bacteria; phylum Actinomycetota; class Actinomycetes; order Mycobacteriales; family Mycobacteriaceae; genus Mycobacterium. Next base: position 7,012 of record CAISDL010000134.1, read on the forward strand.
TCGCCGAGGCGGCGTGGCCGCTGCTGGCTGCCGAGGCCGCCCGGCTGCGGGCCACCCCGCACGACAGCGGCACCCTGCTCGACTTCGCCGGCAACGGCCGGTATGTGCGCAAGGTGGTGCTGGGCTGCAAACGCGAACGGGCCCGCCGCCTGCACACCCTGACCCCCACCGCGCTGCAGGAACTGGCCACCGCCGATCCGGGGGCGCTGGTGGTCAACGAAGACGACATGGCGCGCGCGCTGGCGGGCGCGCTGACCACGGCGGGGGCATAGGGAGCGCCGATCGGGCGGGTGCCGTCAGATCAGCAGATAGCCGAGACGGTCTGCGGCGCCGGCCATCCGCAGCGCCAGGCCCGGGTGGCTCAGCGGCAACGACAGCACCGGACGGGTGGGCATGGCGTCGGCGGCCGGGGTGAACAGGGCGATGCAGGGCCGCCCGGCGAAGCGGCTGTTGTAGCGCAGGCCGTCGAGGTCGGGGAAGGCGGCGGTGATGCGGCGGGCCCAGCGCTGGGTGGTCGCGTGCGGACCGCTCGACAGGGCGTAGGTGCCGCCGGCCCGGGTCGGCCAGGCGCCCTCGCTGTCGGTGGCGAGGTCGAGCAGCGCCACGGGCCGGCTGAACCGCAGGCCCGTCAGATAGGGGTCGGCGCGGAACCGGTCGATGGTGCGCTGGGTCTGGAACGCCTCGGCCACCGCGGCGGTGGGGGTGCCGGCGGCGTACCAGACGCCGACGCCGGGGTGTTGGCGCGGCGGCGGGGGATGGGGGTCGAAGCGCAGGTGCGGACCGTGCTCGCGGAAAGCGTTCCAGCCCAGGACATGGTCGCCGGAGGTGCGGTGGATCCGCCACCACACCTCGGTGACCGCCAGGGTGCGGGTCTCCTCGTCGCGGATGCCGATCGCGCGCAGCCGGGCCACCGTCGGGGGGCCGGGAAGCGGTGCGCTCAAGCGAGGTACCAGTCGGTGTCGGCGGCGGCGGCCACGGCCGGCTCCACGTCGCCGCCGGCGCGCAGCCATTCCAGGACGGTCATCGGCCGGCCCGCGACCATAGTCGGCTGGGGGGTGCGCAGGAACCCGGCGACCGCGACGGGGTGCAGATCGGCGGGCAGCGCCGCCAGCACCCGGTCCAGGCCCCGGATCTGGCGCACCGGGGCGCCGTCGTCGCCGGTCTCGAACTGCAGCACCGGGAACAGCCAGTTCCGGCCGTCCGGGATGGCCCACAGTTCGCCGGCCAGGCGCTTCTGGCGGATGCGCGACGCGCTGACCCCCAGGCCGCGGGCGACCTCCTCGGTGCTGAGCGCGGTGACCGCCAGATGTGCTGTCGCACCGGCGATCTCGGCGGCGGCGGTCAGCACGGCGTCGGGGTCCTCGGGGAAGTCCGCGCCGTCGAGCAGGTGGGCCTCGTCCTCGGTGAGGGCGGCGGCCCACGGCCGGGCGGCGGGCAGCGCATGCAGCGCGGCGAGGAAGTCGGCGGCCGACACGTCGAACCGGTCGTGAAGGAGCTGCTCCAACTCCCGCTGAGCACCCATCGCCATCTCCTCACGCTGATTAACGTCAGTATATGCGCGTTAGCTCCTGCGGTCGAGGAGGTTGTCGCGCCGCCGGGGGGTGGTGGGATGTTTGCTGCCGGGCTTGGCCGTCGCTGCGCGCGGATATCCTCGGTGCGGTGTGGATCGGAGTGGGCGTGATGCGGTGGACGACGATCGTCGCGGGGGTGGTGGTGTTGGCGGCGTGCGGGATCGACGGGGCGCCGGTGTCGGCGGGGCAGCCGGGCATCCCGGCGCCGGCCGCGCCGTCGGTGACGGCCGATCGGCTGGATGCGCTGCTGGTGCCGGTTTCCGCGGTGCCCGGGGGTCTGCATCCGGCGGGGTCGGCGAGTGTGCCGTCGACGATGTCGATGGGCTGTGCCGGCGATGATGCGTCGTGGTTCGGCCCGAACACTCAGGGGTTCCGCAGTGCCCGCTACAGCGGGGTGGGCAATCGCTATGTGGCCCAGTCGGTCGGGCTGTATGCCTCGGCCGAAGAGGCGGCGGCGGTGTTCCGGGCGGCCGCCCAGCAGGTGGCGTCGTGCGGGAACGGCTCGCTGAGCGTGGACTCGGTGGGCGGGCAGCGGGCGGCCTGGCATGTCAGCGGCACCTCGGCGGTGTCCGGGGCGAACGGGGTGTTGGCCGGTTATGCCGCCGGGGTGGTCGGCAACGTTGTATTCCGGGTGGGCGCAGGGCTTTTCGACGATCCGGTCGCGGTGGCGAACTCGGTGGCCGACGGGATCGCCGCCAACATCGGGGGTTAGGGCAGGCGCAGGCCGCGGATGAGGCCGTCGGCGGCGTCGGCGCCGAGTGCGGTGGCGCGCTGCTGCACTTGGACGGGCAGGCCGGATTCGGGGGCGTTGAGGATGACGCCGGGGGAGACGAAGATCCCGACGTGGTGGGCGGGCCCGGTGCCGTAGTAGATGAGGTCGCCGGGTCGCAGGTCGGCGGTGGTTTTGACCGCTTTGAGCGCCGGGGAGGCCACCTGGCTGCCGGTCCAGTCGCCGATGTCGGCGCCGCCGGCCTGCCGCGCCGCGTACTGGGTCAGACCGCTGCAGTCGAAGCCGATGCGCTGGTTGTCGCCGAAGAGGTGGGCGCCGCCGCCCTCGTCGTTCTCCAGGGTGCCCGGGCCGGGACCGGTCAGTCCGCCACCGCCCCAGGCGTAGGAGGTGCCGAGCTGGTTGGCGCCGCTGCTGAGGACCTTCAGGCCGCGGTCGGACACGGCGTCGGGCTTGGGCAGCACCCCGCGCTGCCCCGTGGGGTAGTGGGCCAGGTAGTTCTGCCAGGCGGCGTCGCGCTCGGGGCCGGGGCCGCCGGTGTAGCCGGGCGGGTTGTCGGTGAGCAGCGGGTTGTGCCAGGAGGTCTTCCACTGCCCGGGGTCGAAGCCGTCCTGCCAGCTCACCCCGGGGTCGTTGACGTCGGTCACTCCGGGGCGCTCCTGGGCGCCGGCGTCGAGCGGGGGCTCGGCGGGTGCCGGGGGCGCTTCGGCGGGTGTCGGGTCGGCGGGTGCGGGTGCCGGGTCCGCGCCGGCCGGGGACGCGGGTTCACCTGCGGCGCTGGGGGTTCCGGCGGCGGCGGGCAGGGTGGCGACGGCGGCGCGCAGTTCCCCGGCCACGGTGGCGTCGGTGTCGGCGAGGGCTTCGGCGGCGGTGGCGATGGCGGCGGCGTGCTCGGTGGCGAGCTGCTGGCGCATGGCGTAGGCGAGCATGCCGCGGGGGAGGGTGATATCGGTGACCGAGAGGTCCTCGCCGATGGTGAACAGGTCGGCCACCGCGGCGTCGATCGCCTGCAGCGCTACCGATTTCGCGGCGGCGATCTGTTCGGCGCCCTGGCGGGCGATCGCGGCGGCCCGGTACAGCACGGCGGCGGCCTGGGCGGCGCGGGCGTGGTCGGCGGCGGCGCGGGCGGCCGCGGCGTCGGCGGCCTGGCCCTCCCACGGTGTTCCCCCGGGCGCGGGCATCCGGGTGGCGATGGTGGAGAAGCTGCGCTCCCAGTTCTGCGCGCGGGAATCCCACCACCGCGCAGCGTCATTGAGGTGATCGCTGTCCCAGGCGCGGATCTGGGAGAGGGTGGGGGCCATCGCGACGGTGGGTGCGCTCAGTCCGGGGCGACGGCGGCGATGCGGGCGGCGTTGGTCTCGTCGACACCGCGCAGCCGGGCGGCGGTGGCGGTCAGCTGGCCGGCGGTGTCGGTGAGGCGGGCGGCGAAGCGGGCATCGGTGGCGGCGGTGTCGGCGTGCACCGACAGCGCGGCGGCGGCCGAGGGCTGGAAGGAGGCGCTCGCCGGGGCGGCGGGGGGTGTGCCGGTCAGTCTGGCCGCCAGCTGGTGGCAGGTGGCCGCCAAGGAGCCCAGTCCAGCAACGTTCACATCGACGGTGTCCACGCCGACCACTATAGCCGCGGCTGGCGACGAGGCCATTCCGGCGTGTTCATGTGCCCAGTTCAAGGACGATTCGGTCGATGCGGAAAGTCGGTGCGCGGCCGGCCTCGAGTGACCCTCGGACTGTCGGCGGGCAAAGGCGGCGGGTGCCATTCATTGCCGCAGGACACCGTTGGAAGGTCGGACTGGCCGAACCCACCGACGACGGCAACCGGGCAATGGCGTCGACCACGTCAGACGACCCCATCGTCTGTGGCTCAGCGGCATCCACCGCCGGTGACCGGGCACCGGTACGGGTCGTAGTCTCCGTGCAGCCGGGTCTTGATGAACTCGGCGTTCGGGCCCGGTTTGAGGTAGCGGCCGATCACCAGGACGCTGACGTACGCGGCGCCGCAGCGGCGCAGCGTCAGGGCCGCGGACTGGGTGCGCGAGCCGCTGGTCCAGGTGTCGTCGAGCAGCAGCACGTGCTGGCCGCTCAGATCGGTGTCGGCGGGGTGCAGCCGGAACTGCGCGCCGGAGACGATGCGCTCGCCGGACGCGCCGCTCGAGCGGACCAGCGCCGGGGTGGGTGTGACGGCGTTGATCCGCTGTGCGATTGCGGTGAAGGGGTGGACGCCGGGTCGGCCGCTGAGCGAGGGGATCGTCAGGCGGCGGTCGACGGGCCGACCGATGCGTTGCTCAATGCAGTTCTGATGCAGCACGATTGCGAGGAACAGCACCTCGGTGAGGATCAGGGCCGCCCTTTCGCGGGCGGCGGGGTCGAAGTCGTCTTTGTACGCGCGCAGCAACTCGTGGGAGGGACCGTCGGCGACGGCGTAGGCCAGTGGCACGACGAGGTCGGCGAGACCGCCCGTCGCGAGCCGGCGGCGGCAGGTGCGGCAGTGTTCGGCATCCCCCGGGATCGGGGCGGTGCAGGTCGCGCAGGTGAGGTGAGGGTCGCGGACCGTGTTGCGCAGGTAGCCGCCCGCAGTGCGGGCGAGCGACCGGGCGATCGCGGGGACGCGGTCGAGGTCGGCCGTGGCGGGTGCGCGCGGTGCTACGGGGGCGGCCATGGCGCCACGCTAGGCCCGGGGTGCGACAGCAGCCGCCGCCCGGCGGGGCCGCTAGTTCGAATGGGGAGCGGTGGTGGCGCTCTGGCAGGCCGCCCCCAGCGCCGTGGCGGAGCTTGTGAGCGCGTCGGCCATCTGCTTGCCCTCGGGGGAGTCGTGGTGGGCGGCGGCGACGGTCTTCTCGGCGACGTCGTTGCCGAGCGCCCGGACTAGCGACACGCTCTTCGGCGCGGCGAAGGTGAGGTCGAAACCGTGCACCGCATCGTCGCGGAACTTCCGCCCAGTCAGCCCGCTCGGAGTGATCCCGTCATCGAGCCAGTCCGCCGCGGTGGCGGTGTCGGCAAACCCGCCCTGCAGGGCAGCGGGGGACAGGCCGCAGATCCCGCCGACCGCCTCGGCGTCGCCGGTGATCATCCACAGCGGGGCGCGGGTATCGCGCTCGGAGTAGTACTCGCCGAGCCCGCCCCCGGCGGCCTGGCGGTCCATCGACGCCGCCTGGCCGGGGCACCCGGCAGCGGGTGGTGGTCGTCGTGGGGAGGCTGTCCGGCTGAGGTCATCGCGGCAGACTATCGGTCGGTGCGGTTTCCTGGTCGAGCTTGACGACCAGGCGGATGTGGCTCCAATCCGGACGGGAATCGTGCAGGGCGGTAACGGTGAGCTGGGCGATCAGCAGTTCGTCGTCGGTGGTGATGATGCGGGTGTGCGTCAGGCTGTCCAGGGTGCCTTCGACCTGGTCGATCTCGAGGGCGAGCAGGCCGGCCTCGCCGGGTCCCTCGGTGGCGGCGGCGAATTCGCGGTGCGCCTCGCGGGCGTTGGGCACCGAGTGGCGCTGGTGCTCGCACAGGATCGCGAACATCTCGCCGGCTTGGACGTGGGCGTCGAGGCGGTGGGTGGTCAGGACCGCGCTCGCGCAGAACAGGTCTCGGTGCGGATCGTCGGCCCACGTCCACACCCGCATCCAGCCCGAATCGTCGGAAGTTTCCCAACCGGCGGGGAAGAGCACCCCTACGGCCAGGCCGGGGAAATCGGCGACGGGGTGGACGGTGATGTGGTGCTGGGCGAGGAATTCATCGAGTTCCACGGGTGGGCGCCTCACTGGGGCGAGCTGCCCGCGACGGGACCGTCGGGGAGCGAAATGTGCTGGTGCACAGTCGCGCTGGCGCCGGTCGGTGGGTCATCGTGGCATCTCCGCGACGGGGGTCCTGCTGGTGAGGATGGGCTCAAGGCGTTCCATCAGTCCGGAGTCGGCGGGGTCGGCGTCTTTCCACATCTGCAGGGCGGCAAGCAGATTGCTCGGCTCGACCGTGAGCTGGCAGGGGGACGGCGGACCGACCACCCACGTCTTGGGCTCCGGTGAATCGGGGGTGCGGTAGGTGATTTCGACCTCGTGGGCCATCTGGCCGGCCGTTGGGGTGAACTTGGGGGCTACCGCATCGACGCGTCCGCGGGGGATCTCTATGGGGTCTGGGCGCAATAGCTGGGAGAAGCTCGCGCGACCCGGGCCCTGCACCGTGATGGCCTCCGGGGTGATGCGCAGCAGGGCAAGTCGGCGTGATCGGACGATGCCGAGCACTCCCACCGGGGCGAACGCCAGGAGGGCGTACCCGATGTAGCGGGAGAACCCGGGGTAGCCGGGCTCGCTGCTTAATCCGATGGCGGCGACGGCGAACAGCAGCAACATGGCCAGGCCATAGGGGGTTCCCTCCAACCATGGAACGTTGCGGCACACGATCGTCGCGCCGTCGCGGGTGACCCCGGTGCCGAAGATGACCCGGCCCCAGGCCAGGAGGCCGATCCCGGCAGCGGCGGCGACGGCCAGGCTGAGATACAGGTTCCCGCCGTGTAGGGCCAGGTACGCTGCGCCAGCGAGCAGCAGAATGCAGAACGTGTACCGCAGCCAGCGTCCGATCGGGGGCTTGATGCGGGTGGCGGTCACCGTCGGCCACCCTCGGATCCGGCCAGTGGCGCGCCGGGCTGGGCGATGCTCTCGGGGTCGATGGCCCCGCCGACTGTGCGGATGCGCAGCCAGATGCCGGTGCGGTCCACCGGGGAGTCGGCCAGGGCCGTCACGGTCAGCTGGGTGATCCAGGTCCGCTGGTCATCGGCGACGATCCGGGACAGCGAGAGACTGTCGACTCTGCCGACTTCGGCGGTGATGGACATGTCGAAAACTCCAGTGACCCCGGGACCTTCGGTCGCGGCGGCCAGCTCGCGGCGCAGCTCCTGGCTGTCAGGCAGCGCGTGCACCTGCTGGCCGCACAGCATGGTAAACACCGCGGCGGGGTCCAAGGGGGAGTCGACCCGGTTCATCGTCAGCACCGCGTTGGCGCAGAACGTCTCCCGGCACGGATCGTTGCGCCACACCCAGATCCGCATGCCGGGGCTGGACTGGAACGGGTCCCAGTCCGGAGGCAGACCCACCTCCACCTGGAGACCCTCACACTGTTCCACCGGGGCCACGTGGAGCTGGTTGGCCTGCACGAACTCGTCGAAATGCACCCGCGGCTTCCTTATCTTGACCCGGCCGGCCCCGAACGGGGTCGCCTCACCATGTGAAACCCAAGGCGTCCCAGAGCGCACCGGTGGCTTTGGACCCATAGGTGGCGGCGAGGCCACCGACGACGAAACCGACCACAGTGCCGACGCCCGGAACCGCCGAGCCGACGGCGGCGAATGCGAGCGCATTAGCGAGCGCGCCGGCGCCCACGCCGACGAGCGTGCCGGTGCCCAGACCGCCCACCTCGCGGGTTATGGACTTCGCCCAGGTGTTGTCCTCCTCAAAGTGGTTAACGAGGACGTTCGGCGCGGCCATCATCCACTGGGGCACGCCACTGAACTTCGTCAAACCCTTGAGGGGGAAGCCGGGGGTCTGCCCTTCGCTGAACATGTAGTTGGTGACTTTGTTCGGCGCGGCATAGCCCTTCTCCGCGCCTGCCTCGATCATGTTGCGGGTCTGGGATTCGACGTTGCGGTACCAGTAGTCACTGGCATAGCCGGCTCCGGTGGTGGCCCAGTCGGTTTTACTCATCGTCCACCAGGGGTCTTTGCCCTCACCCGCTGCCGCGGCGAACGACGTCATCGGCGGGCCGCCTTCGGCGGTGCCGGGCCCGGCGCTCATGTTTCCCATGAGCTGGTCGATGGCCGACTGCGATGTCGAGACGCCCTTGATCTTCTGGGAGTTCGCCAGGTCCTGGGCCTGGATCTCCGCGGCGGCGGCCTGGGAGGCCGTGCGCATCGTCGGGCCGCGGGGGGCCATCTCGGCGGAGGCGGCGGTGATGCGGGTGCCCATCTGAGCCGCCAGCGCGGCGGCGGCGGTGTCCGCCGGGGATGTGCCGGGGGTGGGCAGGGGTGCCCGGCCGGGAATGGCCGCACGTTCCAGGGTTGCGGCGACAGTTTCGCCGGCCGCGGTGAACGTTGAGGGGCTGATGCTGGTCTGGTCGGTGCTCACTGAACGCCCCCGATCGCTCCGCTTGGACGCGGGCGCCGGGACGCGGGTGGGTGAGCGCGGTCGTCCCCCTGGCGGTTCATGGCGATCAGTATGCCCTGACAGCAATGTACGGGCCAACCGTTGCCGACGGTTCGCCCTGTTCCGGCCATACGCGGACGTTGGGACGGGGCACCGCCCCCAACAGCGGCGTTGCCGCCGCTCCCCGGCGGTCACCGCGCCATGACTGGTCGCGGGACGGGCGGGTCATCGGGGGTCAGCAAAGCCTCCTGCGGGCAGCACGGGAAGCTGATCGGGTCGAGTGGCCGGCCCGGCCCGCGGGAGGCGTCAGTGCGCGTCGCTGAGCGTCGCCGCGGCTTCGGCGCGCCACCTTTGCCAGCACACCCGCCGGCCGGCGAGGCGGGCAGCGGCGCGCCGGTAGCCGGGGGCTGTGCGGCGACGCCTCGGTGCTCACCCTCGCGACTCGCCAATGCTCAGTGGGCGGTCACCTCTTCGAACGGGCCTGGAACCACCGGGCAAGGACTCGGGCGGCCCGGCCGGATTCGCTGGACCGTCCGCGCCGGGGCACGCTGGATTTGGCCAACCTCGGCGTATCGGGGTCACACCCGCCGACGGGCCTGCTAGCTTCAGTGCGCTGGGAGGTGGTCCGGGCGAACTTCCCCGCCTGCACTGGATGGCCGTGGCGCCCGCGGGAGGAAATACCAGGATGAACAAGCCGGTGGCGACGATCAGGTGGCAGGTGGGTTTTTTGGCCGCGGCGGGTGCGGCGGCCTGCGTGTGGGCGCCGGCGGCGCTGGCCGACGACGGCGCGACCCAGGCGTCCCTCGGTGGCCAGGCCGACACCGGCGGGCAGCTGTGGACGGTCCGCGATCTGCAGCCCAGCTCCGATGTGATCGACTACGCCCCGGCCGGCGCGCTGTGGGAGGCCACCGCGACGGTCGCCCCGGTCGGCGGCGGCATCCCGATGGTGCCCGGCTTCGCCGCCCGCGCGGGCGCCGACGACTATCCGGTGCTCTGGCCGGTCCCGACCGCCCAGGGCATCAACCCGTCGTCGCTGCCGGCGGGCGGCACGACGACCGGCAAGCTCTACTTCGACGTGGTGGGGGCGGCGCCGACCAGCGTGGTGTACACCGCCGACGGCCATGACGCCGCGGTGTGGACGGCCCCTCCCCCGCCCGAAGCTCCGGCCACCGGCGACTACACCGCACCCCGCTACGCCCCGGTCGCCCCGGCGGTGACCCCGGTCGCCCCGGCGGCACCGGCCCCGGTAGCAGTCCCGGCTCCGGCGGCGCCGGCCGCCCCCGCCCCCGCGGCGGGCAGCTCGGGCACCCCGGCCGCTGCGGCCACCACCCCGGCCCCGACCGCAGGCAGTTCGGGCACCCCGGCGGGTACCCCGGCCGCTCCGGCCACCACCCCGGCCCCGACGGCAGGCAGTTCGGGCACCCCGATCGCGGCGGGCGCGACGCCGGCGCCGACCACGGCGGCGGCCCCCACAGCAGCGGCTCCGACGACGGCGGCGGCTCCGGCCGCGGGTGCGGCGGAGAACCCGCGGACCAATCCGGCCGCCGGCAGCGCGGGCACCCCGGCGTCGCCGGCGCTCGTCGCCCCGACGACGACACCGGTTCCGGTTCCGGCCGGCTGATCGGGCTGGGCTGGGGCCGTCACGCGCGATCCCGGCCGTCCCGGCGAATCCCCCTCGTCACCGACTGAGCGGAGCGCGAGGGCAGCGGGGTTCGCCAGCATCTGTCCGGCGGGCGCCGGGCGGATCAGGAGTGGGTGGACCACCAGCGGAAGAGAGTCTCCATATTCGGCCCGTCCGGTGAGGACTCGGTGACGTGCAGCACGAGTTTGTCGACGTCGGTCCACGCCACGACCGGGACCTGGCCGCGGAAGCCGCAGTACAGGATGCCCTGCTCCTGCTGCGGAGTGGCGTTGTGCCGCCAGGGCCCCGGTGACTGGATGTTGCCCGGGCAGATCACCTGGGTGGCGGTGGCGATGACGGCCTGGAACTGTTCGTCGAGGTCGGTCTTGGTCGCGGCCAGCGTGTAGGTGGCCGTGCGTGGACCCTCGGGGTCGGGGGTGGGATCACAGGTCACCGTGGCCAGGCCGGTGTCGGCGGGGATGGGGCGGCAGGCCTGCGGAGGGTAGCCCGGCGGCAACAGTTTCAGCAGTCTGTCGACCTGGCGGGGGTCGGTGGTCGGCGCCGGTGCGGGCGCCGCGGTGTCGGACGTCGGCGAGGTGGTCGACGAGTCCGGGGCGGAGGCGGAGTCGTCGGTCTGGGATCCGCGGTGGAAGGCCCACATCGTCGCACCCACGATGAGGCCGAGCAGCACTGCCGCCGCCCCGAGGATCCGCACCAGCTTGCCGGTGTCGCGGAGCGGCGCGGGCGGCACCGAGATCGCCGGGGGCGCAACATGTCCGGAGGCGGGCCGGGCCGGCCGGTCGGTCACCGGCGGGGTGTAGGGGCGCGGCGCCGGGGCGTCGAAGTCGGTGCCGTAGGCGGGTTCGCCGGCGAGGTCGGTGCTGCGGCGCCCACCGGGGCGGGCCGCCGGGTCCAGCCACGATGGGATGTCCTCGTCGTGCTCGACTTCAGCCCCGGTATCCCCCGGCTCGATGTAGGCCTCCCTGACCGGCTCCGGCGCAGGGTCGGGTTCGGCCCCCGCGTGCAGGGGCGCGTCGTCGCGCCCGGGGCCGGCGTCATCGGGGATGGCCGCCGGGCGGATCTGGGCGGGCGGCGGCGTGGCGACGTTCGGCGGCTGCTCGCGCGGCGCGGCGGGCCGCGGAACGGAGGTGACCGCCACGACGCGGTCGCGGTCAGCCGGTGGCGCTGCCGTGGACAGCAGCGGCGGCGCGGGTGCGGCGGTGGGGGGTGGGGGTGGCGCCGGGGCCGGCGGTGGGGCGGCCGGCGGTGGTTCCGGGCTGTCCGGGGCCGGACGCACCGTATCGCCGGCCGGTACCGGCCGGGCCGGTGGCGGTGGCGGTGGCGGTGGAGCAGGTTGCGGGGCCTTCGGTGCGGGCTGCGGGGGCTTCGGTGCGGCGACTACCGGGGAAGGTCGCGGTGGGGGCGGGCTCGCCGGCACGGTGGTGCTGGGCAGCCGCGGCGCCGGGGCGAAGCCGGTGGCCGAGGTGTTGTCGGCGTCGTCGATCTCGGCGATGCCCACGAGGTGGGTCTTCGTCGGGTCCACGTGGGCGTCGGTGAGCAGCGACGGGTTGGTGACCGCGAACAGATCCACCGCGAAGTGGCGCATGCCGAAGTGCGGCTGCTCATCGGGGTGGTGGGCACAGAGGACGATGTCGTCGACCCACAGGAACTCCCCGGCGCGGTCGCGGCCCAGGAACTGCGCGGCGCACGCGCTGGTGTCCAGATCGGGTCCGTAGTGCCATTTCAGTGGGGCGTCCAGACGGGCGCAGAAGTACTGCCCGGTGCCGTCGGGCGCGGTGCGGATCGCGGTGGTCGCAGCGCCGATCGGCAGCTGGGCGCGCAGATCCTCCGGGCCGGAAACCAGGTCGCGGAGCGTAAAGCGCGTCACGGTGAGCAAATTTACCGCCGCCACCGTGGCGGCGGACGGGTTGAGGGGCCACTGCGCTCCCCCACCGTCTTGAGTCATCGCCGCCGGCGTTGACGAGCGGCCACCGGGACCTATGGGGTGAATAGCCGCACGGTGGCCGCTCGACCACGATTGTGTCCGCACCACTTTGCTAGTGCAAGCGTGTCAGGAATTTGGCTGATGTCGGGCAGTGTGGCCGAATCGAGGATCCGTCGGCCGGCCTCCAGCTCCCACAGGACACGGAGCTCTTCGCCGAGGCCGTCGTCCTCGACGCTGGAGAGCGTCACCAGTGTCTGGCCTTCGCCCACGGTGCTGGACTTGATGTCAAACGGGATGGTCGTCGGGGCCACATCGGTGACCACCCAGTGCCGGCCGCGGACCCTGGCCAGCTGTCCGAGAACAGGCAGCCTGGCTGGGCTCAATGTCGCGCTCAGAATGCACCCCCGTCTTGGTGAGGTAGCCCCCGCAATCGTCGGTCGCGCCGGGTGCACCGGTCCAACGACTGGAGACTCCTACGTGCAGAAAACTACTTTAAGGTCAAGCTTCCGCCAGGGAACTTGCCAACTCGCGGCCCGCCGCTGTGCCCCAAGCTGACCCCAACCCCAGCGGCATCGACGGCGCTTCTGCGAGGCGGCGACTTGCGGCCGATTGTGCGAGTGCCCGAAAGGGGTTCCCGGCTGAGGTGGGTGGGGATATCGGTACCCAAGTCCCCGAACTTGGACGGAACACCCCACAGGACTCAAGACCCCCCAAACACAAAGGTCACGACCTCTTTCGAGTTCGTGACCTGAGTGCTCTTCATTTATAGAACTGCTCTGTGTGGGCGAAGGGGGACTTGAACCCCCACGTCCCGAAGGACACTGGCACCTGAAGCCAGCGCGTCTGCCATTCCGCCACTCGCCCAGAACAACGCGCGGGGAGCGTATCACGGTGGCTGGACTTGCCCCCAATTCCGCCCGCGGTGCCACTCCTCCCCAGAGTGGCTTGACCTGCGCCGATGGAACTCGCTGAGCGCCGCCGGCACCATCAGGCCGACCTCGGCCGATACCATGAAGAGAACCACGATCGGGTGGCGGAATCGAGGTATGCGGTCCGATGGGTAACCAGAAGGGCCTGGCTGCGCGGATCGAGCGCATGCTGGAAGACGGGGTCGGCGATGCGTTCGCCCGGGTCTTCGGCGGCGCTATCGTTCCGGCGGAAGTCGAGTCCCTCCTGCGGCGCGAGGCCTCCGACGGCGTCCGGGCTTTGTCCGGCGACCGGTTCTTGGCACCCAACGAATACGTCATTACCCTCAGCGAGTCCGACTTCCAGAAGGTAAGCGCCGATCGAGATCTCACTGCAGACACATTTGCCAAACATTTGGCCGCAGACATTCACGAGCAGGGTTGGCAGACCTACGGTGAGGTGGTGGTTCGGTTCGAGCAGGCCGAAGGTCTGCGTACCGGCCAATACCGTGCCCGAGCCATCGTCAACCCCGACGCCGACCCCCGCCCGTCCGCTCCCTCAGCAGCACCAGCAGAATCGAACCACGCGTACACCGCAGAACCAGGAGTGCCAGCGATGACCGATAACCCGAATTACCGCGGACAGGGCCGACCGGGCGACGAGTACTACGACGACCAGTACGGCCGTCCCCAGGAAGATCCGCGCGCCGGCGCACCCGATGCCCCACGGCCTCCGTACACCCCCGAGCAGGGTTACACCCCGGGCTACGAGCAGGGCGGCTACCCGCCCCGCCAGGGGTACCCCGAGCAGGGCGGCTACCCGGAGCAGGGCTACGGCTACGGCGGCTACGAGCAGCGGCCTCCCGCCGCTCCCGGCTACGGCGCCCCCGGCTACGACCAGGGCTACCGGCCCGCCCCTCAGGGTTACGGCGCACCGCAGTACGGCCCCCCGTCCGGTGGTGGCTATGCGCCCCCGGCCGGCGACTACGACTACGGACGCCAGGCCCCGGGACGCCACGAGGGTTACGGCGGTTACGAGCAGCCACGACCCGGCTACCCGGAGCAGGGCTACCAGCAGCCCGGGTACGGCGGCGGCTACGGGCGACCGGACTACGGCCAGGCCGACTACGGACGCTACGACCAGGGCGGCTATCCGCCCGCACCGGCGGCACCCGCGGCACCGGCTGTCCCCGAGTACGACTACGGACAGCCCGAGCAGGCCGGATACGGCGGATTCGCCCCGCCGGCCGCCCAGCCCGAGTACCAGCCCGCCGGCAACGCGGTGACGCTGCAGCTCGACGACGGCAGCGGACGCACCTATCAGCTGCGGGAGGGCGCCAACGTCATCGGCCGCGGCCAGGACGCGCAGTTCCGGCTGCCCGACACCGGGGTGTCCCGGCGTCACGTGGAAATCCGGTGGGACGGCCAGACGGCCATGCTGCAAGATCTGAACTCCACCAACGGCACCACGGTGAACAACGCGCCGGTTCAGGAGTGGCAGCTCGCCGACGGTGACGTCATCCGGGTCGGCCACTCCGAGATCGTCGTCCACGTTCACTAAGGTCAGCGACAGACCGGCACGGACGGGCGCCTGGTGGCTTCACCCCCGGGCGACCGGGGGTCCCAAGTATCCTGTGACGTTGCCGAAGTCCGCCGGGTCGCTGGCGTCACACGAGGCTGCAACCGCGACAGGAGGATGGAGGGACGCGCATGCAGGGTCTAGTTCTGCAGTTGACGCGTGCCGGTTTCCTGCTCCTGCTGTGGTTGTTCATCTGGGCGGTCCTGCGCGTCCTGCGCACCGACATCTACGCTCCCACCGGCGCGGTCATGGTTCGTCGGGGCCTGGCGCTGCGCGGCGGGTCGCCGCGACGCCAGAACCGGACCGCAGGCGCCCGCTATCTGGTGGTCACCGAGGGCGCCCTGGCCGGAACCCGGATCAACCTGGGCACCCAGCCCGTGCTCATCGGCCGTGCCGATGACTCCACGCTGGTGCTCACCGACGACTACGCGTCCACCCGCCATGCCCGGCTCTCGCCGCGCGGCGCGGACTGGTTCGTCGAGGATCTGGGCTCCACCAACGGCACCTACCTGGACCGCTCCAAGGTCACGACCGCGGTGCGGGTTCCGATCGGCACGCCGGTGCACGTCGGCAAGACGGTGATTGAGCTGCGCCCATGACCCTTGCCCTGCGCTACGCCGCTCGAAGCGACCGCGGTCTGGTTCGCGCCAACAACGAGGATTCCGTCTACGCCGGAGCACGGCTGCTGGCCCTGGCCGATGGCATGGGCGGGCACGCCGCCGGCGAGGTGGCCTCCCAACTGGTGATCGCGGCGCTGGCCCACCTCGACGATGACGAGCCCGGCGGCGATCTGCTGGCGAAGCTCGAACATGCCGTCTATGAAGGCAACTCGGCGATCGCCGAACAGGTCGAGGTCAATCCGGAGTTGGACGGGATGGGGACCACGCTCACCGCGATCCTCTTCGCCGGCGACCGCCTCGGCCTCGTCCATGTCGGCGACTCACGCGGCTACCTGCTGCGCGACGGCGAACTCGCGCAGATCACCAAGGACGACACCTTCGTTCAGACCCTCGTCGACGAGGGCCGCATCACCGCCGAGGAGGCGCACAGCCACCCGCAGCGGTCCCTGATCATGCAGGCGCTCACCGGCCAGGACGTCGAGCCGACGCTGATCATGCGCGAGGCCCGCGAGGGCGACCGCTATCTGCTGTGCTCCGACGGGCTGTCCGACCCGGTCAGCCACGAGACCATCCTCGAGGCGCTCAAGATTCCCGACGTCGCCGCCAGCGCCGACCGGCTCATCGAACTCGCCCTGCGCGGCGGCGGTCCGGACAACGTCACGGTGGTGGTGGCCGATGTCGTCGACCACGACTACGGCGGCCAGACCCAGCCCATCATCGCCGGTGCGGTCTCCGGAGACGACGACAACCGCATCGCACCCCCCAACACCGCGGCGGGACGCGCCTCGGTCATCGCACCGCGCCCCCCGGTGGCGAAACCGATTGTGCCCCAACCTGAGCCACCGCCGAAGCCGAGATCGCGCAGAAGGATCTTCATCGCCGCGGCCCTGGCGGGGCTGCTGGCACTGGCCGGGATCGGCATCGGCTACCGGATCATCCGCAACTACTACTACGTCAGCGCGAGCGACCAGACCGTCTCCATCATGCGCGGTGTTCAGGGTTCCATCCTGGGCATTCCGCTGCAGGAGCCCTACCTGCTGGGGTGCATCAACGACCGCGGGGAGCTGTCGCAGATCAGCTACGGGCAGGCCCATTCGGAACTCGACTGCGATGTGATGCGGCTGCAGGATCTGCGCCCCTCCGAGCGCGCGCAGGTGTCGGCCGGGCTGCCCGCGGGAAGCCTCGACAACGCGATCGACCAATTGCGCGAGCTGGCCCACAGCTCCCTGCTGCCGGTGTGCACGCCGCCGCCGGCCACCCGCACGACACCGACGTCGGCTCCGCGCACCGGCACCGGCGCACCCGCCGCCCCCCCGATATCCTCGACACCGCCGCCTGCTCCGCAGAAGCCGGGCACCGATTGCCGGGCGGCCGCGTGAAGCGCAACAAGGCCGGGGCCGACGGCGCGGTGAACACCGCGCCGCAGTCACCGGTGCGGATCACCCCGCCGCTACCGACCCGTCGCAACGCCGAACTCGGGCTGCTGTGCTTCGCCACGGTCATCACCGGGATCGCCCTGCTGATCGTCGAGGCCAACCAGGAGCAGGGCCTGAGCTGGGACCTGCTGACCTACACCGCCGCGTTCCTGGTGCTGTTCCTGCTGGCGCACCTGGCGATCCGCCGGTTCGCGCCCTACGCCGACCCACTGCTGCTGCCGGTCGTCGCCCTGCTCAACGGTCTTGGGCTGGTGCTGATCCATCGCCTCGACCTGGTTCCCGGCATCTCGTCCGACGATCCGAGCGGCGGGCAGCAGATGTTGTGGACGCTCGTCGGCGTCGTCGGCTTTTCGCTGGTGGTGATCTTCCTGTCCGATCACCGGATGCTGGCCCGCTACGACTACATCTGCGGAGCCGTCGGATTGCTGCTGCTGGCCATCCCCGCCCTGCTGCCCACCCGGCTGTCGGAGACCAACGGCGCCAAGATCTGGATTCGCCTGCCCGGCTTCAGCATTCAGCCCGCGGAGTTCTCCAAGATCCTGCTGCTGATCTTCTTCGCCGGGGTTCTGGTCGCCAAACGCAGCCTGTTCACCAGTGCCGGCAAGCACTTCCTCGGCATGGACCTTCCCCGCCCGCGCGACCTCGCCCCCCTGCTGGCGGCGTGGATCATCTCGGTGGGCGTCATGGTCTTCGAGAAGGACCTCGGCACCTCGCTGCTGTTGTACGCCTCGTTCCTGGTGATGGTGTACATCGCCACCGAGCGGTTGAGCTGGGTGGTCATCGGCTTGGGCCTCTTCGCCGCCGGCAGCGTTGTGGCCTATCACCTTTTCGGCCATGTGCGCGGGCGCGTGCAGACCTGGATGGATCCGTTCGCCGACTCCGAGGGCGCCGGCTACCAGATGGTGCAGTCGAAGTTCAGCTTCGCCACCGGCGGGGTGTTCGGCACCGGGCTGGGTAACGGACAGCCCGGCACCGTGCCCGCCGCCTCGACCGACTTCATCACCGCGGTGGTGGGGGAGGAACTCGGCCTGGTGGGCCTGGCCGGCGTGCTGCTGCTCTACACCATCGTGATCATCCGGGGCCTGCGCACGGCGATCGCCGTCCGCGACAGCTTCGGCAAGCTGCTCGCGGCGGGGCTGGCGTCCACCCTGGCGATCCAGCTGTTCATCGTCGTCGGCGGGGTCACCGGCCTGATCCCGCTCACCGGACTCACCACGCCGTGGATGTCCTACGGCGGGTCGTCCCTGGTGGCCAACTACATCCTGCTGGCCATCCTGGTGCGGATCTCGCACGCCGCCCGCCGGCCGATCCGCACCAGCCAGCACACGCCGATCGCGGCGGCCCGCACCGAGGTGTTCAGCCGATCATGAATACCTCGCTGAGGCGCATCTCGATCGTGGTGATGGCGTTGATCGTCATGTTGCTGGTCAACGCGACCATCACCCAGGTCTTCCGGGCCGACGCCCTGCGCGCCGACCCCCGCAATCAACGGGTGCTGCTCGACGAGTACGCCCGCCAGCGTGGTCAGATCGCCGCCAACGGCCAGTTGCTGGCCTACTCGGTGGCGACCAACGGTCGTTACCGCTATCTGCGGGTGTATCCCGATCCGCAGGCTTACGCGCCGGTGACCGGCTTCTACTCGCTGCGCTTCTCCAGCACCGGACTGGAGCGCGCGGAGGACCCGATTCTCAACGGGTCCGACGAGCGACTGTTCGGCAAACGGCTGGCCGACTTCTTCACCGGCCGCGACCCGCGCGGCGGCAACGTCGACACCACCATCGTCCCGCGGGTGCAGCAGGCTGCCTGGGAAGCCATGGCTCAGGGCTGCAACGGACCGTGCAAGGGCTCGGTGGTGGCCCTGGAGCCCTCGACCGGGAAGATCCTGGCGATGGTGTCGGCGCCCTCCTACGACCCCAATCTTCTTGCCACCCACGACACCGACGAGCAGGGCAAGACCTGGGAGCAGTTGCGCGACGACCCCGCCTCACCGTTGACCAACCGGGCGATCTCCGAGCGGTACCCACCGGGTTCGACGTTCAAGGTCATCACCACCGCCGCGGCCCTGCAGGCCGGAATCACCGAGAACGAGCAACTGACCGCCGCACCGCAGATTCTGCTCCCCAACAGCACCGCCACGCTGGAGAACTACGGCGGAACGGCCTGCGGCAATGCCCCCAAGGCCCCGCTGCGCGAAGCCTTCGAACGCTCCTGCAACACCGCCTTCGTCGAACTCGGTATCCGCTTGGGCGGCAACGCGATCCGCGACACCGCCGACGCGTTCGGATTCGACAACCCGCCGTCGCCGATACCGCTGCAGGTGGCCGAGTCCACCGTCGGCCCGATGAGTGACGGCGCCGCCGTCGGCATGTCGAGCATGGGGCAGAAGGACGTCGCGGTGACGCCCCTGCAGAACGCGATGGTGGCGGCGGCGATCGCCAACGGCGGGGTGGTCATGCGGCCGTACCTCGTCGACCGCCTCGAAGGCCCGGACCTCGCCGACATCAGCACCACCGCACCCGCCGAGCAGCGGCGCGCGGTTTCGGCCGACGTCGCGGCTAAGCTCACGAATTTGATGGTCGGCGCCGAAAAGTTCACCCAGCAGAACGGGGCGATTCCCGGCGTGCAGATCGCGTCCAAGACCGGCACCGCCGAACACGGCACCGACCCGCGCAACACCCCGCCGCACGCCTGGTACATCGCGTTCGCTCCGGCGCAGAACCCCAAGGTTGCCGTCGCCGTGCTGGTCGAGGACGGCGGAGACCGGCTCTCGGCGACCGGCGGCGCCCTGGCGGCGCCGATCGGCCGCGCGGCGATCGCGGCGGCATTGCAGGGGGTGCCGTGACGCGCGAAGCCACCAACCCCCTCGGGCGAGCGAAGCGAGGCGAACAATGAGCCCCCGCGTAGGTGTCACGCTGTCCGGCCGTTACCGCTTGCAGCGGCTGATCGCGACCGGTGGCATGGGCCAGGTGTGGGAGGCCGTCGACAGCCGCCTCGGCCGACGCGTCGCCGTCAAGGTACTCAAGCAGGAGTACTCCTCGGATCCGGAGTTCATCGAGCGGTTCCGGGCCGAGGCGCGCACCGTCGCGATGCTGAATCACCCCGGTATCGCCGCGGTGCACGACTACGGCGAGACCGAAATGGACGGCGAGGGCCGCACTGCCTACCTGGTGATGGAACTGGTCAACGGTGAGCCGCTGAACTCGGTGATCAAGCGGACCGGACGGCTGTCCCTGCGCCATGCCCTCGACATGCTCGAGCAGACCGGCCGGGCGCTGCAGGTGGCCCACGCCGCCGGACTGGTGCACCGCGATGTCAAGCCCGGCAACATCCTCATCACGCCGACCGGGCAGGTGAAGCTCACCGACTTCGGTATCGCCAAGGCCGTCGATGCCGCGCCGGTGACCCAGACCGGCATGGTCATGGGTACCGCGCAGTACATCGCGCCGGAGCAGGCGCTCGGCGAGGACGCGACAGCCGCCAGCGATGTGTACTCACTGGGAGTCGTTGGCTACGAAGCAGTTTCGGGCAAGCGGCCATTCACCGGTGACGGTGCGCTGACCGTGGCGATGAAGCACATCAAGGAGACCCCGGCACCGCTTCCCGCGGACCTGCCGCCGAACGTGCGCGAACTCATCGAGATCACCCTGGTGAAGAACCCGGGCATGCGGTATGCCGCGGGCGGACAGTTCGCCGACGCGGTCGCCGCGGTGCGCTCCGGCCGTCGGCCCCCGCGGCCGAATGCCGCACCCACCATCAAGGCAACCCCGGCGGCCATCCCCGGGACGGTCGCCAAGCGTCCGCCCGCGGAGGTCCGGCCGGCGACCGCCGCACGACCCCGTCCCACCACCTCCCGCCCCGCGACCTCCCGGCCGACCAACGCCCACCGCCCGCCGGCACCGGCCCGGCGCACCTTCAGTTCGGGTCAGCGGGCCCTGCTGTGGGCTGCCGGGGTGCTCGGCGCGCTGGCCATCATCAGCGCGATCCTCATCGTGCTGGCCGACCGGGAGCGGCGCTCCAACACCCCGGTCGAGCAGACCGTCACCGACACCGTCGCACCCGACCCCGCCGCACCGGCCCAGCCCTCCGGGTGGAGCGACCGGGTACTGCCCGGCAGCGGCACCGACATCGCGGCGGTGCCTGCGGCACTCCGGCTGACCGCCTCCCAACCGGCGATCGCATTCGCCCCCGACGACGAGACACCGCGATGACCACACCGCACCACCTGTCCGAACGCTACGAACTGGGCGAGATCCTGGGCTTCGGCGGCATGTCCGAGGTGCACATCGCGCGCGATCTGCGGTTGCACCGCGACGTCGCGGTGAAGGTGCTCCGCGCCGACCTCGCCCGCGACCCCAGCTTCTATCTGCGGTTCCGCCGCGAGGCCCAGAACGCCGCCGCCCTGAACCATCCCGCCATCGTCGCGGTCTACGACACCGGCGAGGCCGTCACCCCCAGCGGGCCGCTGCCCTACATCGTGATGGAGTACGTCGACGGGGTGACGCTGCGCGACATCGTCCACAACGACGGTCCGATGCCGCCGCGGCGGGCTCTGGAGGTGATCGCCGACGCGTGCCAGGCGCTGAACTTCAGCCACCAGCACGGAATCATCCACCGCGACGTCAAGCCGGCGAACATCATGATCTCCAAGACCGGCGCGGTGAAGGTGATGGACTTCGGCATCGCCCGGGCCATCGCCGACACCGGCAACCCCGTCACCCAGACCGCGGCGGTGATCGGCACCGCCCAGTATCTGTCGCCCGAGCAGGCCCGCGGCGAACGCGTCGATGCCCGGTCCGACGTGTACTCGCTGGGCTGCGTGCTCTACGAGATGCTGACCGGCCAACCGCCTTTCGTCGGCGACACCCCGGTGTCTGTGGCCTATCAGCATGTCCGTGAGGACCCGGTGCCGCCGTCGCACAAACATGGCGGTATCTCTCCGGAACTGGATGCGGTGGTGCTCAAGGCGCTGGCCAAGAACCCCGACAACCGCTACCAGAGCGCCGCGGAGATGCGGGCCGATCTGGTTCGGGTGCACAGCGGCGACAAGCCCGAGGCGCCGAAGATCCTGACGCAGGCCGAGCGCACGCTGATGATGGCCTCGCGGCCGGGGTCGCGCGCCGACGGTTCGCCGGCCCCGGGCGGCTACGACTACGGCGATCCGCCGCGCCGTTCGATCGGGCGCTGGCTGGTGGCCCTGGCAGTCCTGTCGATCCTGACTGTCGTGGTGACCTTGGCGATCAATCTCTCCGGCGGTGGCAAGCCGCGTGAGGTGCAGGTGCCCGACGTCCGCGGACAGGTCTCCGCGGACGCGATCGCGGCGTTGCAGAACAAGGGCTTCAAGATCCGGACCCAGCAGAAGCCGGACAGCACCGTGCTGCCTGACCATGTCATCAGTACCGAACCGGCCGGGAACCTGTCGGTCAACGCCGGCGACGAGATCCTGATCAACGTGTCCACCGGTCCCGAACAGCGGGAGATACCCGACGTCACCGGGCTGTCCTACGCCGAGGCGGTCAAGAAGCTGACCGCGGCCGGATTCGGCAAGTTCAAGCAGACCGAGGCGGCCTCGACTGTGGGCCAGCGGGACAAGGTGCTCAACACCAACCCGCCGGCCAATCAGACCGCGGCACTGACCAACGAGATCACCCTGGTGATCGGCACCGGTCCGGTCACGCGCAGCATTCCCGACGTCACCGGCCAGACCTCGGACGTGGCGACCAAGAACCTCAACACCCTGGGCTTCCCAACGATCCTGACCGCTCCGGTGGACAGCATCGAACCGGCCGGGCAGGTGCTGGGCATCGATCCGCCGTCAGGCACCGATGCCACCCTGGACACCGCGATCACCCTCAAGGTCTCCAAGGGCAACCAGTTCGTGATGCCCAACCTCGTCGGACAGTTCTGGGTCGATGCCGAGCCGAACCTGCGTGCCCTGGGCTGGACCGGTGTCCTGGTGAAGGGTCCCGACGCGCAGAACAGCGGTCAGCGGACCAACGCCGTGGTGACGCAGAACCCCGCCGCGGGGGCCGGGGTCAACTTCAACGGGCCGGTGACGCTGAGTTTCGCGTCCTAGCCCGGATTTTTCGCGGAATGCTGATGTAGCTGGGTGTTGATACGCGAAAGTGCCTGTCCTGCAACGGATAATTGGACTTCTCTAGGGTTCAATCGTCCAGCGGGAAGGCCACTTCGCAGGTGAAGGATATCGCGGCGTTCCGGCGGGTGAAAAGTCTCTGCCGATGGCCGTGGGGTGGTGTCGCATGCCGGGATGGGGCTGCTGCGTGAGCTGGCCGAGGTGACCGGGCTGTCCGCGCAGGTCACAGAGGTGTTGGCCGATACCTACAAGGGGCCGTGGATCCATGCCCCGGGTGCGGTGTTCGCCGATCTGGCCGCGGCGGTGGCCGACGGGGCGGACTGCATCGACGGGGTCGGTCAACTGTGCGGGGATCGCGAGCATGTGTTCGGGGCGAAGGCCTCCACGACGACGATGTGGCGGCTGGTCGATCAGCGGATCGACGCCGCCCACCTGCCGAAGGTACGCACCGCACGGGCGGCGGCGCGGGCGGCGGCCTGGGCCGCCGGGGCCGCTCCAACCGCAGGTGAGCCGCTCTACATCGACATCGACGCCACGCTGGTCATCGACCATTCCGACAACAAACAGGATGCGGCGCCGTCGTGGAAGAAGTCCTTCGGGCATCACCCGCTGCTGGCGTTTTTGGACCGTCCGGAGATCGCCGGCGGGGAGGCGTTGGCCGGGCTGCTACGCAGGGGCAACGCCGGATCGAAAAACACCTATTGGGACCCAACCTCGGCTCGGCGGTAACGGGTGCCGCGCTGGGCCTGGCGCACCGCGGCCATATCTACCGCTCGCGTGCGTATCCGACACATGGCCGTAGCCCGCTAGGGACGCCTGGATCGGAGCCGCTCGAGTGCCTCGGTGATAAATACGTCCTGGCTCAACACTGTGCCGCCCGGCACAGCCCGTTGGGGGTGCGGTTCTAGTCGGTTCGCGGGACTGCTTCCCCGCGGCGGCGGGAATCGAACTCCCCCAAGGTCGGGGAGTTGGGGGCGGCCTGGGGCGGATTTGCGAGGGCCGCAGTCTTTCCCACCCTGGCGGCGGGCTTGATGTTCAAGCACCGGAAGCAAGCCTGAACACATATGGAAAACTCCCGCCGGACGTGGGCCGGCGGGAGTTCGGGCAGTCTTACGGCGTGTGATTAGTCGCCACCGGGCATGGCCGGGTTGAACGGCAGATGCTTGAACTGGTCGTTCGGGACCGTGGCGGCCCGCTGGGGCAGATTCCCGTTCAGGCCCGTCGGGTACTGCTGCTCACGCGTGGGTGTGATCCGCATTCTGCTCGGGTCGCGATCGACCGAGTTGTGGTTGTCGGCGACCGAGTTGCGGGTGTCAGCGACGGCGATCTCGGCCATCCCGATCGAGGCACCGGCAGCCAGGCCGGCTGCGATCATCACGCGAGCGGTGAGGAGGGCGAGCTTGCGGGTCGTGGTGCTTGTCATGATGTGATCCTTTGTCATCGTTTTCGGTTGCGCCGGAATACTTTCCGGTGATGTCACTAACGATGCGCCACGTTGCCCGGGCCGTCTGTCGACGAGATGACCCTCTGCATTGATGAGATCGGTGTCCTCATTTATGAGGACACCGGCGCTTGGCCGTCAGTTACTCCGAGCCTGCAATCGGCACGGTGACGGCGATGTGGGTGCCCTTGGGGACGGTGAGGAGCCGGACGCTGCCGCCCGTCGCCTCGATCCTGGCACGCTGCGAGGCCAGGCCGATGTGCCCCGCACTCAGCCGCTCGGCGGCCTGCTGCCCGGTCATGCCGACGCCGTTGTCGGCGACGTCGAGGCGGCGCACCCCGTCCTCCACCTCCAGGGTGAGGGTGGCCTTCGTCGCCTGGGAGTGCCGGCCGACGTTGGACAGCAACTCGCGGGCGATGCTGAACACCATGGGGTCGGTGGGATCCTGCCCCGCGGCCGGGTCGATGTCGGTGCTGATCGCGATCCCGGTGCGCGCAGCGGTGGCGTCCGCGAGCTGGGTCAGTGCCCGGGCCAGCCCGGCGCCGGCAAGGACCGCGGGATGCAACTCGAAGGTGGCCTCACGCATCTGGCGGGTGGCCGCGCGCAGCCCTTCCAGCGCCCGCGCCAAGTCCGGGTCCGGGTTCTTCTTCAGCGCTGCGGAGATGTCC